>NZ_CP013377.1:1664282-1997138 GCF_001718415.1 Burkholderia pseudomultivorans
TCAACGGACGCAGCGATGCGTCGGTGCAGTCGGCGCTCGCGCACCTGCGCGGTGTGGTGCCCGGCGCGGACCTCGACGGCGTCGCCGCCGACCTGTCCAACGCGGCGGGCGTCGCGCACGTCGCGCAGCACACGCCGAATGCCGACATCCTCGTCAACAACGCGGGCATCTACGGGCTGAAGCCGTTCTTCGACATCGACGATGCCGAATGGACCCATTACTTCGAGATGAACGTGATGTCGGGCGTGCGCCTCGCGCGGCACTACATGAAAGGGATGCTCGAACGCAACTGGGGGCGCGTCGTGTTCATTTCGTCGGAGTCGGGGCTGAACATCCCGGTCGACATGATTCACTACGGCTTCTCGAAGACGGCGCAGCTGTCGATCGCGCGCGGTCTCGCCAAGCTCGCGGCCGGCACCCGCGTGACCGTCAACTCGGTGCTGCCGGGGCCGACGCTGTCGGAAGGCGTGCGCGCGCTGCTGAAGGAGACGGCCGACGAAACCGGCCGCAGCGTCGAGGACGTCGCCGTCGATTTCGTGCGCAACCATCGCGCCAGCTCGATCATCCAGCGACCGGCGACGCCCGAGGAAGTCGCGAACCTCGTCGTCTACACGTGTTCGCCGCAGGCGTCGGCGACGACGGGCGCCGCGCTGCGCGTCGACGGCGGCGTGGTCGACACGATCGCATGACGCCGCGCGCGGCGCACCCGTGCCGCGGTCGCTACGACGCGCCGCCCTTGCCCGTCCGGAACCGGCCGCTGCGGTCGGCGTCCATGCACGTGTCGAAGCCGTAGTCGGTGACGACGCCGGCCTTGTCGAACACGACGAAGTAAGGCCGGTGATCGTTGCCGTGTTCGAGCAGATAGTTGTAGCAGACGCCGCTGCCGTTACGGACCATCCATACGCTGCGCGGGTTGCCGCCCGCCCGCACGACGGCCTCGCGCGTCGCGCCGTGCCGCGACGCGGCCTTCGGCAACGACATCCGTGAATACGAGAACGGCAGCCACGAGTCGAACCACGCGCAGCCGTGCAGCATCAGGCAGCTCGCCGCCAGAGACAGCGTCGCCGCGGGACGGGACATCGGAATCAATCGCATGCTGGGGAAACTCTGCTGCGCCATGCCGGCGCGACCGAAAGCCCCATGCTACTCGACCTTGGGGTTCAAATCGAAAAGAAATGTTGAAATCGGTGTACGAATCGGTGTCCGGAGCAACGTCGGCCGGCCGGCGTCGTAACAGGCCCGAAGGCGCGCCCGCCGCCGATGCAGGCGCGTGCGGGTCGTCGCCCCGACGACGCGTATCGGCGCCGCCGTCCGCTTACGCGACCCATTCGGTCCACAGCATCGTCAGCACCGTCATCAGCGCGGGGCCGACGAACAGCCCGATCAGCCCGAACGTCTCCGCGCCGCCGAGAATGCCGAACAGCACGAGCAGGAACGGCAGCCGCGCCGAGCCGCCGATCAGCACCGGACGCACGAAATGCTCGGCGACGAACACGACCACGAAACCGGTCACGGCGACCACGACCGCCCAGGTCGTCGCGCCCTGCACGAACAGCCACAGCGCGGCGCCGCAGAACACGACCGGCGCGCAGAACGGCAGCATCGCGGCGACCGCCGTGACGAGGCCGAGCAGCGCCGCGTGCGGCACGCCCGCCAGCGCATATGCGATGCCGAGCAGCGCGCCTTCGCCGAGCCCGACGACGACGAGCCCCGTCACCGTGCCGTTCACGGCCCCGACCATCCGTTCGATCAGCTGCGCGCCGTCCGCGCCGAAGGCACGCCGCGCGCCCTGCAGCAATGCGCCCGACAGCTTGTGACCGGCGCGCAGGATCACGAACAGCGTGACCAGCATGAAGCCGAATTCGAGCAGCGCATGCGCGAGCTTCGTGCCGAACAGCCGGCCGAATGCGATGAACTTCTCGCCGTTGACGCCGTGCATCGCCGACGCCGCATGCAGCGGATGGCCGAGATTGGCCTGCCACCAGTCGGCGATCTGCGTCGACCCGTATGGCAGCCGGCTGACGACGTCCGGCAGCGGAATGCCGTTGTCCTGGATCGTGCGCAGCCATACGCGCATGTCGTGCGCCTGCGCGATCGCCTGGGTCAGCGCGAGGGCCACCGGCAGCACGACCAGCAGCGAGATCGCGACCGTGATGACGGTCGCGACGATCGTCGGGCGGTTGCGAAACAGCCGGTGCGATTCGAAGCGCTTCAGCAGCGGCCACATCGCGATGGCGATCACGCATGCCCACGCGATGGCTGGAATGAACGCGCGAATCACCCACAGCGCGAGCAGCAGCAAGGCCGTGTACAGCACGGCGCGGGCAATCCGCTGCGCGCGCGGCCGCGCGGCGGAATCTTCGTGAGACGGCGAAGCGTGTGCGCGCATGGCACCTCTGTCGAAAGAAAAAATGGCGGTTCGCGCAGGCGAAATGCCTGCGCGAACCGCCATTCTATCCATCGAAGCCCGGAACGCGCGCCGCGGCGGCCATCCGCATCATGTGCCGCGCACCGCGAGCGGACGGCCAGGGCGGCCGCCGCGCCCGCTTCCAGGCCGGGCCGCTTACGGCGCCTCGTCAGGCCGCCTTGTCGGCGACGCGATAGCGTTCGAGCCAGTGCGCATACGGCGCGGGCAGCGTCCACGACGGGCGCTCGACGCCGAGCTGCTTCGCCGCGTAGTACGGCCAGTGCGGATCGGCCAGATGCGCGCGGCCGACCATCACGAGATCGAGCTGCTGTTCCGCGACGACGCGGTCGGCCAGTTGCGGCGTATCGATTCCCCATGCGGACGACACCGGCAGTCCGGCCTCGCGGCGCACGCGCTCGGCGACCGGCGCGAGGAACGCGGGACCCCACGGAATCTGCGCATCGGGCGTCGAGAAGCCGACCGACACGCTCAGCATGTCGAGCCCTTCCTGCTTCAGCCGCTGCGTGAGCGCGATCGATTCGGCGAGCGTCTCGTCGTCGCGGCCGTCGTACTCGATCACGCCGAAACGCGCGGTCAGCGGCAGATGTTCGGGCCAGACCTTGCGAACGGCCGCCAGCGTCTCGACGAGGAAACGGCCGCGATTCTCGGCGGAACCGCCGTATTCGTCGTCGCGCCGGTTCGAGTGCACCGAGAAGAAGCTCTGGCCGAGATAGCCGTGCGCGAAGTGCAGTTCGAGCCATTCGAAACCGATGTCGCGCGCGCGCTTCGCCGCCGCGACGAAATCGGCCTGCACGCGTGCGATGTCGTCGCGCGTCATCGCGTGCGGCACCTTCGGCAGATGTGCGCCGAACGGCACGGCCGACGGCGCGATGGTCTGCCAGCCGCGCGGGTCGCCTGCGGCGATATGGTCGTCGCCTTCCCACGGACGGTTCGCACTCGCCTTGCGGCCCGCATGCGCGAGCTGGATGCCGGGCACCGCGCCGGCCGCCTTGATTGCCGCGACCGACGGCGCGAACGCGGCCGCCTGCGCGTCGGTCCACAGCCCCGCGCAACCCGGCGTGATGCGGCCTTCCGGCGACACGGCCGTCGCCTCCGCGATCACGAGGCCCGCACCGCCGCGCGCGATGCCGGCCAGGTGCACGTGATGCCAGTCGTTGACGACGCCGTCTTCGGCGACGTACTGGCACATCGGCGGCACGGCGATCCGGTTGCGCAACGTGACATCCTTGAGTTTGAACGGTTCGAACAGGGCAGACATCCACGACTCCTTTGCTTGGTTCTGCGAAACGACTGGATGAACCGCGACGCCGTCGCATCGCGGCCCGATCCGGGGCGTCGCCGGGGCCTGCGGCGCCCGACGACGGAAACGTGACGGCGCGCTCCCGCGCCGTGTGCTTACTGGTGGCCGAGCCTCGCGAGCAGCGCCTCGGCGGCCGGTTCCGACGACGCGGGGTTCTGCCCCGTGATCAGCAGCCCGTCGGTCACGATATGCGGCGCCCAGTCGGCGCCGCGCTCGAACTGCGCGCCGTTGGTCTTCAGCATGTCCTCGACGAGGAACGGCACGACCTCCGTCAACCCGACCGCGGCTTCCTCGCTGTTGGTGAAGCCCGTCACGCGCTTGCCGCGCACGACCGATTCGGCGGTTTTCGGGTCCTTCACGTGACGCAGCACGCCCGGCGCATGGCACACCGCCGCGACCGGCTTGCCGGCCGCGAGCGCGCGCTCGATCAGGCCGATCGAATGCAGATCCTCGGCCAGATCCCACAGCGGGCCGTGGCCGCCCGGGTAGAACACGGCGTCGTAGTCGTCGATCGACACATCGGCCAGCTTGCGCGTCGCCGCCAGTTCGGCCCTGGCCGCCGCATCGGCGTCGAAGCGGCGCGTCGCGTCGGTCTGCGCGGACGGATCGCTGCTCTTCGGATCGAGCGGCGGCTGCCCGCCGTTCGGCGAGGCCAGCGTCAGCTCGACACCCGCGTCCTTGAACGCGTAGTACGGCGCGGCCAGTTCCTCGAGCCAGAAGCCGGTCTTCTTGCCGGTGTCGCCGAGCGCATCGTGCGAGGTCAGGACAATCAGGATCTTCATGATCGACACTCCTTTGAAATTGACGAGGACGGGGCCGCACGGCGCGGCACGCGGGCTGGCGCAATGGCCGTGCCGAACGCCGTACCTGTCCGTTAGTCAGCGATTGCGCGTCGACGTGCGGCGAGCGGGATGCGAAATCTGCGCGCCGCGCGGTATTAGACCAGTCGTCTAGATCGAGGCACAAAAAAACGGGTTCATCAGCATCGCAGCCGCATATTGCAGTTTCGCGTCCGCGCCGGATGAACCGGCCCCGCCCTGTCGAGGCAGCGAATCCGCCTTTCAGCGAGCGGCTTCGTTGCATCACCGGGTCGGATGATAGCCGCCGATTAGACCGGTCGTCTAGTAAACGCGCGTTCGACCCTGCCATCTGCATGGGTTTCCAGCCGCTCGACATGCAAGGAACTGATGCGTCGCGGCAAAGATGCGAACCGGTTCGGCGACGCGCCTCCTCGCCACCGGATGAAACCGGCGCGCCGGCCGCAATTGTGACCGGGACGGCGCGCGACCGCGCCGCCCCATCACGCGGCCGCCGCGCCGCGAGGCCGCGTCACAGCAACCCCATCCCGCCCGACGCGATGATTTCCGCGCCGACGATGAACGCCGATTCCGGCGCGCTCAGGTGCAGCACCGTCGACGCGATCTCGTCCGGCGTCCCGAACCGGCCGACCGGCACCAGCCCGCGGATCTTGTCCGCCGTCTCGTCGAGCGTCGCCGCATCGAGCCCGAGCTTGCCGTACAGCGGCGTCTGCACCGGCCCCGGGCTCACGACGTTCACCCGCACGCCGAGCGGCAGCAGTTCCGTCGACAGCGTCTTCGCGAACGAGTTGACCGCCGCCTTGCTCGCCGCGTAGACCGACGAACCCGGCATCCCGACATGCGCGTTGATCGAGCCGTTGATCACGATCGACGCGCCGCGGTTGAACAGCGACGCCAGCGCCTGGATCTGAAAATACGGGCCCTTCACGTTGGTGTCGAACACGAGATCCCACAGCGCCTCGTCGGTATCCGCGAACGGCCCGAGCTTCGCGACGCCCGCGTTGACGAACATCGCGTCGAGCCGCGCGCCGACGGCGGCGATCGCGTCCGCGAGCGCGCGGGCGCCGGCGACCGTGCCGGCCTCGTTGCGAAGCGCGATCGCATCGGCGCCGAGCGCTTGCCGCGCGGCTTCGAGCGTTTGCGCGTCGCGCCCGGTGATGATGACGCGCGCGCCTTCCGCCGCGAATGCCCGGGCTGCCGCCAGGCCGATCCCGCTGTTGCCGCCCGTGACGAATACGGTTTTTCCTTCGAAGCGCTGCATGATGTTCTCCTGTGAACCGGTGATTGACCGTGAACACAGGATGCGCGCGCAGCCGGCGCGTGCCGTACGACGGGCGTGACGCACCCGTTCGAAATCGTCGAACGAGTTTCGCCGACGGCGTCGGCGGCCTGCGCACCGCAGCTTGCACGCCCCGCGGGATGCATGTAGGCTGCATATATGCATTCCGCATATATCGAGACGAGGCGATGTCGAAGACCCACCGTGCCGAAAACCTGCTGGGCGTGCTCGCGCTGCTGATCGGCGACGAAATGAACCGGCTCGACGTCGCGGCCGCGCCGTCCGGCCAGACCGCGCGCGCGATGCTCAACGCGATCGCCCAGTACCCGAATGCATCGATCGAACTGATCCGCGATGCGGTCGCCCTGTCGCATCCGGCGGCGGTCCGCGCGATCGCGGCGCTCGTCGAGGCCGGCCTCGTCGACAAGCGTCCGGGCGCGGACAAGCGCGCGGTCTCGCTCGCGCTGACGCCGGCCGGCCACGCCGAGATGCAGCGCCTGCGCGACGCGCGCGAGCAGATGCTGTCGCGCATCGCGGGCCGGCTCGACGCGCACGAGCGGGCGACGCTCGAGCAGCTGCTGATCAAGATCCTGTGGCACGAGACGCGCGATCCGTCGCATTCGATGCAACTCTGCCGCTTCTGCGACGACGGTCCCTGCATCGCGGCCGGCTGCCCGGTCGAATGCAGGGAAAACGGCGAACCGATGCCGTCCGGCAGCGCATCATGAGTTCGCTCTGGCGCACCGTCGCATCGCTGAACGCGGTCTCGACATGCGCGCAGATCGCGCAGTTCGGCCTCGGCTTCACCGTGTTGCCGGTCTGGCTCGCGGGCCGCGGGCTCGGTGCGTCACAGGTCGGCGTGTTCTCCAGCGCGCAGTTCGCCGGCATGCTGGCCGGCCTCGCGATCGCGCCGATGCTGCTCGCCCGCGTCGGCGCCAAGCGCACGGTGATGCTCGCGCTCGCGGCGACGCTCGCCGGATTCGCCGCGATGCCGCTCGCCGGCTGGCCGCTGTGGATCGCACCCGGCGCGTTGATCGGCCTCGGGCTCGGGCTGCGCTGGATCGGCAACGAGACCTGGCTGTACGGGCTCGTGCCGCCGGAATCGAGCGGTCGCGTCGTCGGCGTGCACGAGGCGCTGATCGGCCTGGGTGGCGTCGTCGCGCCGGCGTTCGCCGCCGCGTCGGGTGTCGATGGCCGCGCGACGTTCGCGGCCGGCATCGCGTTCACGCTGCTGGCCGCCATGCCGCTGATGGCGACCGCCTATGACCCGCGCACGCACGTCCGGGCACGCAGGCCGAAGGGGCTGAACGAGCCGAACGAGCCGCGTGCGCCGCTCGGGCCGCTGGTCGGGCTCGGCATCGTGGTGGCCGCCGTCGCCGGCTTGTGCGACGGCGCGCTGTACGGGCTGCTGTCGTTTTTCGCCGCGGGGCGCGGCCTGTCCGGCGCGCAGGCGGCCACGCTGCTGATGCAGTTCGGCATCGGCGCCATCGCGATGCAGGTGCCGGTCGGCTGGCTCGTCGACCGCGCGGGACTCGCGATCGCGATCGTCGCGACGGCGGCCACCGGCACGGCAGCCGCGCTCGGGCTCGCGCTCCCGACGCTGTCGCCATGGGCGACGACCGTCGCGGCGATCGCGCTCGGCGGCGCGAACAGCGCATTCCTGACGCTTGCCATGTGCGCGGCGGCGGCCGCCAACGGCGACGCACCCGGACGCGCGATGCGCGTGATATCGCTCGCGTTTGGCTTCGCGTCGATCGCGGGGCCGCTCGTCGCGAGCGCGCTGATGAAGGCGTTCGGCAGCGAGGTACTGACGACGCTGGTCGCGCTGGCGAGCGCGATGCTCGCGATCTACGTGCTCGGCGTGCAGGCGGGACGCCGCGATGCGACGCGCGCACGGCTGGTGCGCTGAAACGGGGCGACCATCGGGCCATCGGGCCATCGGGCCGGACCGCCGGATTGCCGGATTGCCGGACCACCGGATTGCCCAGCCGCCTTGCGCCCTCAACTCATCCGCGCACGTCGACGCCGTCGAGCAACCGTTGCGCCAGTCTCGGCTCGCGCAGTTGCTCCAGCCACCATTGCAGCGCCCGGCCGTCGCGCTCGCCGCGCCACGCGACATACAGCACGTTCGGCTCGCGCGGCTCGGCCGTGCGCTTCTCGACGAGCTCGCCGCGCGCCAGCAGCGACGCCACGCGGCCGCGCGGCACCCAGCCAACGCCGAGCCCGTCGCGCTGCGCGAGGATCTTCGCGCGCATCGACGGCACCGCGAGCACCGCCTGCCCGCCCAGCAGCCCGTACATGCGACCGGCGGCCAGCCGCGACGAATCGGCGACGACGACCGCGCGATGCGCGCCGATCGCGTCGCGCGACAACGCATCGTCCACGGCCGCGAGCGGATGGCGCGGCGACACCGCGAAGACCCAGTCCATCGCGCCCAGCTCGAACCACTTGAGCCCCGGAATCGCCGGCGGCTCGTTGGTCGCGCCCACCGCCAGGTCGGCCCGGCCGTCGCGCAGCGCTTCCCACGTGCCGCCGAGCACCTCGTGCGTGAAGCGCAGCGACACGCCCGATTCGAGCGCGTCGAACGCCCGGATCACCGGCAGCATCGTGTCGAACTCCAGCAGTTCGTCGCTGACGATCCACAGCCGATCCTCCCAGCCGCTCGCGACCTGCCTGACGCGCCGCGTGAGCCGTGCGACATCGAGCATCAGACGCGACGCCTCGTCGGCCAGCAACTGCCCGGCCGGCGTCAGCTGCAACCGGTAGCGGCGCCGGTCGAACAGCAGCGCGTCGAAGCGCGCCTCGAGCTGACGCGCCGCGTGCGACACCGTCGACGGTGCCTTGCCGAGACGCGCGGCCGCGCGCGACAGGCTGCCGGTCGCGCGAATCGCGTCGAGCAGTGCAAGTTCGTCTTCGGACAGCATGGCGTCGCTCCGGTGCCGGGATGTCGCGATCGTAAGGCAGCGGCGGACGGCGGTCCAATCGCCCGCAGCCGGCCGGCGTGCGATGTCGCGACGGCCGTCGGCCGGCCGGCGAGCCGCAGCCGCTTGCCGAATCGCCCCGTGCGCGAAGCCGCCCCACCCAGACGATCCGGCGGCATACTGCCGGCATGCCGATTTGGGCAAAACGACCCCGACCGAGGTAACCACTGCGATGGATATCGCGATCCGCATCGAAGGCCGGCACGACCTGACCGGCCAGATCTTCCGGCAACTGCGCACCGCGATCGTCGACGGGCGGCTCGACAGCGGCGCGCGGCTGCCGTCGACCCGCGATCTCGCGAAGCAGCTCGGCGTGTCGCGCAAGACCACGCTCGACGCGTTCGAGCGCCTCGCCGCCGAAGGCTACCTGACCACGCGCGCAGGCGACGGCACCTTCGTCGCCGACGGTCTCGCGCGCGTCCCGCATCGGGCCGGCGCATCGGCGCCGTCGCTGATCGAGGACACGCCGCGCATCGACGCCGTCGAGGCACGTGCGCTCTGGCGCGAACTGCCCGACGCGCTCGCGATGCCCGCGCCGCCGGACACGCCGGGCTTCGATTTTCGCGGCGGCGTGACCGACAAGACGCTGTTCCCGTTCGACGCATGGCGGCGCTGCCTGCATCATGCGCTGCGCCAGCAGGCGCGCGGCCCCGGCCAGTACCACGACCCGGCCGGCGACCCGCAGCTGCGCGGTGCGATCGCGCGCTATGCCGGCTTCAACCGCGCGGTCGCCTGCAACTGGGACGACGTGCTCGTCACGCAGGGCGCGCAGCAGGCGCTCGACCTGATCGCGCGCGTCGTCGTGCGGCCCGGCGACGTCGTCGCGGTCGAGGATCCCGGCTATCCGCCGGCCCGCGCCGCGTTCGCGTCGCTCGGCGCGACGGTGGTCGGCGTGCCGGTCGATGCGCACGGCCTCGTCACGGCGCGGCTGCCCGACGACGCCCGGCTCGTCTACGTGACGCCGTCGCACCAGTTCCCGCTCGGGATGCCGATGAGCCTCGAGCGCCGCGTCGCGCTGCTCGAATGGGCGCAGCGCCGGCGCGCGGTGATCATCGAGGACGACTACGACGGCGAATTCCGTTTCGAGGGGCGGCCGATGGAGTCGCTGAAGAGCCTCGATCGCACGGGCCTCGTCGCCTACGTCGGCACGTTCTCGAAGACGATCTTTCCCGAGCTGCGGATCGGCTACGCGATTCCGCCCCGCGCGCTGCGCGGCGCGCTGGCCAAGGCGAAGCAGATCGTCGACTGGCACAGCTGCACGCTGACGCAGGCCGCGCTCGCGCGCTTCATGCTCGAAGGCGATTTCGCGCGGCACCTGCGCCGCGTGCAGAAGCACTACGACGCGCGCCGCAAGATGCTGATCGCACACCTGCGCGGCGACCTCGCGCCGTGGTTCGACGTGGTCGTGCCGAGCGCCGGCATCCACCTCGTCGCGCACCTGAAGCCGGGGCTCGATGAAGCCGCGCTGGTCCGCGCGGCGCGCGCGCACGACATCGGCCTGTACGGGACGGCCGCGTTCCACGTCCGCGTGCCGGTGCGCGCCGGGCTGCTGTTCGGCTATGGCGGCATCGACGCGCTGCGCATCGACACCGCGCTCGCGACGCTGGCCGCGCTGCTCGGCTCGGGCGCGGCCGGTGAAGCCGCACTGGTTACCTGAATTTTCAGAAAATTGGCCATTCTGGAAGGCCAATCGAATGCCTAAAGTAGGTCCTGTCGCGCCTCCGGGCGCATCCACCGAAAGAGGACCTGCCATGCAACCGCGCCTGAACTTCTACGCCGCCAGCCCGAACGCCATCAAGGTGATGCGCGCTGCCGAGGACTTCCTCGCGAAGAGCTCGATCGAAAAACCGCTCGCGGAACTCGTCCGGCTGCGCGCGTCGCAGCTCAACGGCTGCGCGTTCTGCGTCGACATGCACACGACCGACGCGCGCAACGGCGGCGAAACCGATCGCCGTCTTGCGACGGTCGTCGTATGGCGCGAGACGCCGTTCTTCACCGCCCGCGAACGCGCGGCGCTGGAATGGACCGAGGCGCTGACGCTGGTCGCCGACAACCACGTGCCCGACGCCGTCTGGGAAGCCGTGAAGCCGCACTTCAGCGACGAGGAACTGTTCGACCTGTCGCTGCTGATCGGCACCATCAACTCGTGGAACCGCTTCGCGATCGCGTTCCGCAAGATGCCCGAGTAAGGAGGCGACGATGATTCGTTCCGCCCTGCGGTGCGCGGCCCTGTGCGCGGCGCTGTCGCTCGGTGCCGCGCTGCTGCCGGCCGGCGCGCATGCTCATGACGCCGCCGACGGCGTGCACGCGATCATGCGGCAGCCGGTGCCCGAAGCGCCCGGCAAGCTGGCCGTCGTCGCGACCGTCGACTATGCGCCGGGCCAGGCCTCCGAGCCGCACCGGCATCTCGGCTCGGTGTTCGCGGTCGTGTCGAAAGGCGAAGTGCTGTCGCAGGTCGACGACGGCCCGCTGCGCCGCTACCGCGCCGGCGAAGGCTGGTACGAGCCGCCCGGTGCGCGCCATCGCATCTCGCGCAACGCGAGCACGACCGAGTCCGCACAGCTCGTCGTGTTCGGGCTGACCGGCGAGCACGACCCGCTGAAGTCGCCGATCGACCAGTAACGCCACACCGCGCGTGCGGACCCGTTGCGGTCCGCACGCCGCTTGCGCTCCAGCCGCGCCCCGGCACGCCGTCCGCGTGCCCCCAGCGCGCTCCCCGCCCCCGTTCGCCGCTCCCCTGATCCCGATCAACCCCGGCGAAAACCCTTCCTTGCAATTAACTAACTCATCAATTAGTGTCGTCTGCATGAGCGCGAAATCGACCGTCAGCAAGCCGCGCGGGCGCCGCCCGTCGGTGGACGATTTCGACCTGCGCGACCACATGCTCGACGTCGCGATCGCGCTGTTCGCCGAACGCGGCATCGCGGCGACCACGGTCGCGCAGATCGCCTCGGCCGCGGGCGTCACCTCGGCGATGGTCCACTACTACTTCACGAACCGCGAACAGCTGCTCGATGCGATCGTCGAGGAACGGCTCGCCCACGCGATCGCGTTCGTGTGGCGGCCGACCGATCGGCGCATCGAAGACGATCCGTTCGTGCTCGTCGCCGAACTCGTCGACCGCTTCTTCGACGTGACGCACCGGATGCCGTGGCTGCCGTCGATCTGGCTGCGCGAGATCGTGCACGAAGGCGGGATGCTGCGCGAACGGATGCTCAGGCGCATCCCGCTCGACCATGTCGGGCGGTTCGCCGAACGCGTGCGCGCCGCGCAGCAGGCCGGCACGCTGAACCCGGCGCTCGAACCGGCCTTCCTGTTCCATTCGATCATCGCGCTCGTGATGCTGCCGCTCGCGACCGCGAAGCTGTGGCAAAGCGCACGCGGGCTTCCGCCGATCGACCGCGAGGTGCTGCACCGCCATGTCCGCGCGCTGCTCGACACCGGCATGCAGCCGCCCGCCGCCCGGCCCCGCGCCCGCGCACGCACGCCGCGGAGGCCGTCGTGAATGCGGCGCGCACCGTGCCACTCACGCTGGTCGCGGCCGTCGCGCTGCTCGCCGGCTGCGGCAAACCGGCCGACCGTACGCCGACCTACCAGGGCTATGTCGAGGGCGAGTTCGTGTACCTGGCGTCGTCGCAGTCGGGCACGCTGACGCAGCTGTCGGTCGCGCGCGGCCAGACGGTCGCGGCCGGCGCGCCCGCATTCTCGCTCGACGCCGTCAGCGAGACGGCCGCGCTGCAGCAGGCGCAGCACCAGCTCGACGCGGCACGCGCGCAGCTGGCCGACCTGCGCACCGGCAAGCGGCCGCCCGAGGTCAACGTGACGAAGGCGCAGCTCGCTCAGGCGGCCGCGCAGGCGTCGCGCGCCGCCGCGCAGCTCGCACGCGACGAGCGCCAGTACGCGGCGGGCGGCATCTCGAAGCAGCAGCTCGACGATTCGCGCACGTCCGCGCAAACCACCGCCGCGCAAGTGCGCGAACTGCAGAACCAGGTCGACGTCGCGCGCCTGCCGGGCCGCGCGCAGCAGGTCGCCGCCCAGGCCGCGCAGGTCGATGCCGCTCGGGCGGCCGTCGCCGAAGCGCAATGGAAGCTCGACCAGAAGCGCGTCGCCGCGCCGGCGGCCGGACGCATCCAGGACACGCTCTACCGCGTCGGCGAATGGGTGCAGGCCGGCAATCCGGTCGTGCAGATGCTGCCGCCGCAGAACCTGAAGGTGCGCTTCTTCGTGCCGGAGGCCGCCGTCGGCTCGCTCGCGCCGGGCCGCGCAGTCACGATCCACTGCGACGGCTGCGCGGCCGACGTGCCCGCGCGCATCACCTATGTGTCGAACGCCGCCGAATACACGCCGCCCGTGATCTACAGCAACGAGAGCCGCACCAAGCTCGTGTTCATGATCGAGGCGCACCCGGCCGTCGCGGACGCGCCGAAACTGCACCCGGGCCAGCCCGTCGCCGTGAGGGTGCCGTGAGCGCGCCGCACGCCCCTTACGCGATCGACGTCGATCGCCTGAACAAGCGCTTCGGCGACAAGCACGTCGTGAAGGACGTGTCGCTGCGCGTCGCGCGCGGCGAGATCTTCGGCTTTCTCGGGCCGAACGGCAGCGGCAAGACCACGTCGATCCGGATGATGTGCGGGCTGCTCACGCCCGACTCCGGCAGCGGCACCTGCCTCGGCTACGACATCGTGCGCGACAGCGCGCAGATCAAGCGCCGCGTCGGCTACATGACGCAGCGCTTCTCGTACTGGGAAGACCTGTCGATCCGCGAGAATCTCGACTTCGTCGCACGCGTGTACGGGATGGCCGACCGCCAGGCCGTCGTCGCGCGCGCGCTCGACGGGCTCGGCCTCGCGAGCCGCGCCGACCAGCTCACCGGCTCGCTGTCGGGCGGCTGGAAGCAGCGCCTCGCGCTCGCCGCGTGCATGCTGCACGAGCCCGAACTGCTGCTGCTCGACGAACCGACCGCGGGCGTCGATCCGGCCGCGCGCCGCGACTTCTGGGAGGAACTGCACCGGCTCGCCGCGCAAGGCATCTCGGTGCTCGTCAGCACGCACTACATGGACGAGGCCGAGCGCTGCCACAAGCTCGCGTATATCGCCTATGGCGAACTGCTCGCGCAGGGCACGTCGGCCGAGATCGTCGCATCGCAGCGCCTGTCGACCCGCGCGATCACGGGCGAGCGCCTGGCTGAACTGTCCGAGCGGCTGCACGCGATGCCGGGCGTCGACCAGACCGTCGTGTTCGGCTCCGCGCTGCACGTGAGCGGCCACGACGCGGCCGCGCTCGACGCGACGCTCGCCCAGGTCGCGCGCGACCCGTCGCTGCGCGTCGCGCCGATCGATACCGGGCTCGAAGACGTGTTCATCTACATGATGAGCCGCGCGGCCGGCCCGGGCGGCGGGGCATCGTCATGAGCACGTGGGCGCGCCTGCACGAATCCTTCTCGGTCGCCCGCTGGTGGAGCATCGTGCTGAAGGAATTCCTGCAGCTGCGCCGCGACCGCGTGACCTTCGCGATGATCGTCGGCGTGCCGATCATCCAGCTCGCGCTGTTCGGTTTCGCGATCAACACCGATCCGAAGCATCTGCCGACCGCGGTGATCGTCGCCGATCCGGGCCCGTTTGCGCGCAGCTTCATCGCCGCGATGCGCAACTCCGCGTACTTCGACATCGTCGAGACGCTGCCCGACGAAGCGGCCGGCCGCGCTGCGCTCGCGCGCGGCGACGTGCTGTTCGTGCTGAACGTCCCGGCCGATTTCTCGCGCCGGCTGCTGCGCGGCGAGCGTCCGTCGCTGCTGGTCGAGGCCGACGCGACCGATCCGGTCGCGACCGCGTCCGCGCTCGGCGCGCTGACGGGCCTCGTGCAGCCCGTCGCCGACAAGGACCTGACCGGCCCGCTCGCGCACCTGAACGGCCGCCCGCCCGCGTTCGACGTCGAGCTGCACCGGCTGTACAACCCCGAGGGCATCACGCAGTACAACGTCGTGCCGGGCCTGATGGGCGTGATCCTGACGATGACGATGGTGATGATGACGGGCCTCGCGATCACGCGCGAACGCGAGCGCGGCACGATGGAAAACCTGCTCGCGACGCCGGTGCGGCCGATCGAGGTGATGACGGGCAAGATCGTCCCGTACGTGTTCATCGGCCTGATCCAGGTGTCGATCATCCTCGCGGCCGCGCGCTTCGTGTTCGAGGTGCCGTTCGTCGGCAGCCTGTTCGCGATCTACCTGGCCGCGCTGCTGTTCATCGCCGCGAACCTGACGGTCGGCATCACGCTGTCGTCGCTCGCGCAGAACCAGCTGCAGGCGATGCAGCTCGCGATGTTCTATTTCCTGCCGAACATCCTGCTGTCGGGCTTCATGTTCCCGTTCGCGGGGATGCCGGCGTGGGCCCGCTTCATCGGCAACCTGCTGCCGCTCACCTACTTCAACCGCCTCGTGCGCGGCATCCTGCTGAAAGGCGACGGCTGGGCCGACCTGTGGCCGTCGGTGTGGCCCGTCGCGCTGTTCACCGTCGTCGTGATGGGCGTCGCGCTGCGCTTCTACCGGCGCACGCTCGACTAGGGTGCGCGCAATGAAGCCCGTCCCGCCCCGCCTGTCCGCCGCCGCGCGTGCGAGCGCCATTGCGTCGCTCGCGGCCGCGTCGCTGCTGGCCGGATGCGCGGTCGGTCCGGATTTCCACACGCCGGATGCGCCGCCGACGCAACGCTACACGCGCGGCGCGGCGCCGTCGGCGACCGCGGCCGCGAGCGGCCCGGCCGGCGACACGCAGACGTTCGCGCCGAGCGCGCATGCGCTAACACGCTGGTGGACGCAGTTCGGCTCCGCGCCGCTGAACCGGCTCGTCGATACCGCCTGGCGCAACAGCCCGACGCTCGCCCAAGCCCGCGCACGGCTCGACGAAGCGCGGCAGAACTACATCGCGCAAGCCGGCGCGACGATGCTGCCGCGCGTCGATGCCAACCTGTCCGCGACGCGCGAGAAAGTCGATGTCGCCGCGTTCGGCCTGCCCGCCAGCGTGCCCAACCCGGGGCCGTTTACGCTGTACGACGCATCGGTGAACGTGTCGTACACGCTCGACGTGTTCGGCGGCAACCGGCGCGCGCTCGAAGCGCTGCTCGCGCAGGTCGACTACCAGTCGTACACGGCCGATGCCGCGCGCCTGACGCTGGCCGGCAATGTCGTCGCGACCGCGATCCTGCGCGCGTCGCTGGCCCGGCAGATCGCCCTCACGCGCCAGCTGATCGATGCGCAGGCGCAGCAGTTGCGCATCGTCGAGGCGCGCGCCGCGGCCGGCGGCGTCTCGCAGGCCGATGTCCATGCGCAGCGCACGCTGCTGGCGCAGACGCAGGCCGCGCTGCCGCCGCTCGCGGCCCGGCTCGCGCAGGCCGATCACCGCCTCGCGATCCTGCTCGGCACGCCGCCGGCCGAGGGCGAGTTGCCGGAGCTGAATCTCGATGCATTGGCATTGCCTCGTACCTTGCCCGTCACGCTGCCGTCGACGCTCGCGCGCGAGCGGCCCGACATCCGTGCGGCGGAAGCGCTGCTGCATCAGGCGAGCGCGAACGTCGGCGTCGCGACCGCGAACCTGTATCCGCGTTTCTCGATCTCGGCCGGCCTCGGTTCGGAGCGGACACGCATCGCCGATATCGTCAGCGGATTGAATATCTGGAACGTCGGGCTCGGCCTCACGCAGCCGCTCTTTCACGGCGGCGAGCTGCGCGCGAAAAAACGCGCGGCGCAGGCCGCGTACGACGCCGCGTTCGCGAGTTATCGCGATACGGTGCTGCAGGCGCTGCAGCAGGTCGCCGACGCGATGCGGGCGGTGGAACACGATGCGGCCGAACTGCAGGCGACCGACATCGCCGCGCAGGAGGCGTCGGCGCGCCGCGCGATTGCCGGCGACCGTTACGCGTCGGGCGGGATCAGCACGTTCGAGCTGCTCGACACGCAGCGGCAGGTGCTGCAGACGTCGCTCGACCGCACGCGCGCGCAGGCCGACCGGCTGACCGATACGGCGGCGCTGTTCCAGGCACTGGCGGGAAATGGAATCGACGATGCGCCGCAGTCGCAGTCGCAGTGAATGACGGAGCGGTTGTCGTGCGGCTTCGCGCCGCCCATGAAAAAACCGGCCCGAAAGCCGGTTTCTTCGATACCGCGGACGTGACGCGGCGCTCGCGCGCCGCGCGACATCAGAAGCGGTGGATCAGGCCGACGCCGACGCCGATCTGGTTCTGCTTCGAACCTGCGCCCACGCCGTCGCCGATCGACGTCGTCGCGGCGATGATGCCGCCGTTGCCGCCGATCGTGTTGCCGCTGGAGTGCTGGTAAGCCTCGAGCGCGTACAGGCCCGTACGCTTCGACAGGCTGTAGTACTGCGACAGCGTGACCTGGTGGTACTTGGCCGAGCTCGAGATGCCGTTCGACTGCGTTGCCGCCGTGTACGAGTAGCCCGCCGCGAAGTCCCACTGCGGCGATGCCTTCCAGTGCAGCACGGCGCCGCCGGTGTTGAAGATCGCCGTGTTCGCGAAGCCCGAGTTCGCGCCCGGGATGTACTGCACGTTCGAGTACGACACCGAGATGTCCCACGCCGGCGTGAACTGGTAGCCGGCCGTCACGGCCAGGCGCTGCTGCGCCTGGGCGAAGCGATAGCCGTTGTTGATCGACGACACGGCCGGTTCCGCACCGTTGCCGTTCGAATCGAGGCCGTTCTGGACCGTCGAGTTCGCGCCCCACACGCCGCCGCCGTACGTCGAGTTGTTGATGCGCTGGAAGCCGACCGCGACGCCTGCCGGGCCGTTCAGGTACTGGATCGCCGCGCTCCACGTCGAGCCGCGGTTCACGCTGCCCGGCACGCCGCCGAACGAGTACGAACCGCCGACCGTGAAGCCGTAGAACTTCGGCGACATGTAGACGAGCGAGTTGTTCGCGCGGTAGCTGGTATCCAGCGAGTCGATATCGCCCGGGTGCGCGCCGTAGTAGCCGGTCAGCCAGGTCGTCGGGCTGTACGGCGACAGCAGCGTGTAGTACGCGGTGTACTGGCGGCCGGCCGTCAGCGTACCGTAGACCGGGTTCGTCATCCCGACCCATGCCTGACGCGTGAAGATGCCACCCGACCACTGCGACGTACCGTTGTTCGCATTGAAGCCGGCTTCCAGCTGGAAAATCGCCTTCGTGCCGCCGCCGAGATCTTCGCTGCCCTTCAGGCCGAAGCGGCTGCCTGCCCAAATGCCGGTAGCCATCTGCACCTTCGAGTGACCGCCCGTGGTCGCGCCGACTGCCGACGAGTTGTTCTGGTAGGCGATAGCGTTATCGACGATACCGTACAGGGTCACGCTGCTCTGGGCGTGGGCGGCGGTAGCGGCCGCAAGGCCGGCTGCCGTCATGGCGACAGCGACGCGCTTTTTCATTGATTCTCCGTCCTCAAAGAATGATTCTTTTCTGGTGTGGTCTTGTGACACATGTGCGAGTACATGCCGGCGCAATTCTGACGGATTACCGATTATTTCCCAACACGCACAGTCGGTCATCGTATGATCGACGCAACGCGCGGGTTCACCAAACGGTTACATAACACCTGAAAACGCTTACGCGACGGGCATTTCCGGCATTTCCCGGTGAAAACCCTAGCTTTACATTTTTACGGGTGCACGGCGACCGTCGGAAGTCGTCAGACGCCTCCGGGCGCGACCGTCTTACAGTGTTCGACGACCACGCACGGCTGCGACGCAGGCAACCGCGCAGGATCGCTGACGATCGTGACAGGCGCATTTCGTCGGCCGAAGCGTCATGCCGGCGGCCGGAAATGCTCGGGATATCGAACGGGAGCGGCCCGGCGAACGCGGGCCGAAGGGACGCGCCCGGCTCGGCGCGCCGGCCGGGATTCAGCGCGCTGCGACGCCGGCAATGCGCGCGTCGACCGCGTCGGCAAGCGCCGAGATGCGCGTGCGGATCACCGCATTCGAGCCGACCATCGCGAGCGACGAGGCCATGATCCGGTAGATGCGCTTGCGCGGCACCTTCGACGGCTGTGCCGGATCGAGCCATGCGTCGTTCGCGGCCAGCAGTTCGAGCGTTTCGAGGCCGATCAGGATCGGCCACAGGCACGCCAGCCGCAGCCGCACGAAACGGCGCGGGATCGCGAGCGTATAGCTGCATGCATCGCGATACTGCGCGAGCGCGACGCGCAGCAGGTCGAACAGCACGCCGCGCGCGCGCGACGACGCGTCCGGCGCCAGCAGGTCGGCCACGCGGAGCCCGTGCGCGCCGAGCACGTCCTCGGGCAAGTAGCAGCGGCCAATGCGCAGATCCTTCGCGCAGTCGCGCAGGATGTTGGTCATCTGCAGCGCCTTGCCGAAGCGGATGCCCTTCTCGCGCATGTCCGCCAGGTTCCAGCGCCGCGCGGCCCGCGTATGCATGCCGGTCATGTCGGTCCAGAACTCGCCGACGCAGCCCGCGACCAGGTACGTATAGCGATCGAGCACGTCGCGCGCCGGCAGCGCCGCGACCTGCCCCGACTGCTCGTCGGGGAACGTGCGCAGGTCGAACTCCATCCCCGACGTCAGCGTCGCGACGACCTTGCGGATCGACGCGGCATCGGCTTCCGGCTGCGCGCGCAGCAGCGCGAGCATCGGCTCCATCGAGCCGAGCAGCACGTGCTCGTGCGAATCGGTCTGCATCCGCGTCACGTCTTCCAGCGCGCGCGACAGCGCCGCGCCGTCGCCGAGCCGTTCGATCTCGTCGCGCAGGTCGGTCAGCAGCGCCGCGCGGCGATCGGGCGCGACGAGCGCCGTGTCGGCGATCGTGTCGGCCGCGCGCGCGAGCAGATACGCGAGGCCGACGGGGTCGCGCATGCCGTCGGGCAGCACGCGCAGCGTCAGGTAGAAGGAGCGGGAAACGTTCTTCAGCAGGTCGCCGAGCAGATAGGCGGGATCGGTACGAGTCGTCATGGGTCGGGAAAAATCGGCCGGCGCGCACGCCGGACGCACGCGGCGCCGGGCGCACGCGCCGGTCCGCGAGTCGCCGCACCGCCGCGCGACGGGCGTCCGGCCCGGCGCGGCGATGCAAAAAGTCCCGCAAGTTTAGTGCATCCGGCGCGCGGCCCGCATGCACGCGCAGGGCGGCATCACAATAAACGAGAAAGGCGAAAGTAATACATATGCAATGATTCGGTGCGACGATCGCGTCCCGTTCGATGCCGGGCGGGCCGTCGCGAACGCCGCGCCGCCGCAGCGACCGCCCGACCGCCCTTTTCCGATTCCCGTTTCAAAGGTTCCCCGACATGCTCTTCAAGCGCCTGACCGCCGTCCGCCACGTTCCGCTCGCCTGCGCCGCCGCGTTCCTGCTCGCCGCCTGCGGCGGCGACGACACGCTCGTGGCCGACCCGACCCGGCCGATTGCCGCGAAAGTCCAGGTGGTCGGCCATCGCGGCGCGAGCGCGCTGCGTCCCGAGCACACGCTCGCGTCGTATCGCAAGGCGATCGACGACGGCGCGGACGTGATCGAGCCCGACCTCGTCGCGACGCGCGACGGCGTGCTGGTCGCGCGCCACGAGAACGAGATCTCGGGCACGACGAACGTGTCGACGCTGCCGCAGTTCGCGGACCGCAAGACGACCAAGACGATCGACGGCGCGTCGCTGACCGGCTGGTTCACCGAGGACTTCACGCTCGCCGAGCTGAAGACGCTGCGCGCCCGCGAGCGCATTCCGCAGCTCCGCCCGGCGAACACCGCGTACAACGACCAGTTCGAGATCCCGACCTTCGACGAAATCGTCGCGCTCGCGAAGCAGATGTCGGCGCAGACGGGCCGCACGATCCACCTGTATCCGGAAACCAAGCATCCGACCTACTTCCAGTCGATCGGCCTGCCGCTCGAGGACCGTCTCGTCGATGCGCTGCTGAAGGACCCCTACACGGCGCGCACCGCGACCGTCTACATCCAGTCGTTCGAGGTCGCGAACCTGAAGGCGATCCGCAGCCGGATCGGCGCGAGCCAGCCGAACTGGAAGCTCGTGCAGCTGATGGACGAAGCCGACCAGCGCCCGTACGACTTCGTGAAGGCGAACGACAAGCGCACCTACGGCGACCTGTCGACGCGCGACGGGATGCGCGAGATCGCGACCTATGCGAACGGCGTCGGCCCGTACAAGACGTCGATCATCGCGGTCGGCGCCGACGGCACGCTGCAGCAGCCGACGCAGTACGTGCGCCACGCGCACGAAGCGGGGCTCGTCGTGCACCCGTACACGTTCCGGCCGGAGAACAACTTCCTGCCCGCGTCGCTGAAGGACGGCCGCACGCCGGACGCGCGCAACACCGACGGTTCGGTGCGCGAAATCCAGGCCTACCTGCGCGCGGGGATCGACGGTTTCTTCACCGACGATCCGGCCGTCGGCCGCACCGCCGTCGACACGTTCAGGCGCTGAGCGGCGGCGGCGCGGTGCGCCACCGCGCCGCCCTCGCCGTATCGCGCCCCATCGCACCGCCGAACGTCAGATCACGCTGAAGTGATGCGTGCCGTCCCGCTTCAGCTGATCGACCAGCCCGTATTCCCAGTCGAGATACGCCTGCATCGCCGCCGCCGCGTTGTCGGTGCCCTCGTACGGCCGCCGGTAGCGATCGACGCGCGGCGACGCGAGCCGCGTCTCGCCGCTTTCGAGCGGCAGGCCCGCATCGATCCACGCGGCCGTGCCGCCGGTCAGCACCGCGATCTGCGCCGACGCGGGCAGCAGCGCACGCGCGTCGTCGGCCGCGAAGCGCGCGAGCAGGCTCGAACCGCAGGTGAACACGTAGCGCTTCGCGGGCGGGATCGCCGCGAGCGCGTCGCGCAGTTGCGCGCGCACCGCGAACCATGCGCCCGGGATGTGCCGCTTCACGTAGTTCGCGCTGGCGGTCACGTCGACGATTGCCACGTCGTCGGGCGCGGCTTCCTTCAGCCAGCCCGCCAGCGTCGCGGGCGATACCTCGGTCGCGGGCGGCGTCGCGGGCACGTCGCGCGGCGGCTGCCCCGCTTCGGCGAACGCCGCGGCGCCCGCCGGTTCGACGACGCGCACGTCCCAGCCCATCTGCGCGAGCCACGACGCGGTCATGTCGGCGCGCACGCCATCGTCGTCGGCGAGTACGATCCGCGCGCCGCGCACGGCCGCATGATGGTCGGTCTCCTGCACGAGCTGGCCGCCCGGCGTGTTGAGGAAGCCCGGCAGATGGCCGGCCTCGTATTCTTCCGGCGTGCGCACGTCGAAACGGTACAGCGTGCGGCCCGGCTCGTCGAGCGCCGCGACCTCCGCGAGCGCGATGCGCGGCACGCCGGCGCGCTCGGCCACCGCGCGCGCGGCCTGGCGCGCCTCCGCGCGCAGCGTCGGGTCGATCTCGACCGGAAAGCGGCGCGACGCGCCGTGATCGAGCGTCTGGCCCGCGAGCGTCCAGCCGATCGTGCCGTTGCGCAGCGCGGCGACCGGATTCGGCAGCCCCGCGTTGACGAGCGACTGCGTGCCGATGATGCTGCGCGTGCGCCCCGCGCAGTTGACGATCACCTGCGTCGCCGGATCCGGCGCAAGCGCCCGCACGCGCAGCACGAGTTCCGCGCCCGGCACGCTGGTCGCGGTCGGGATGCTCATCGTGTGGTACTCGTCGAAGCGGCGCGCATCGACGATCACGACGTCGGCCTTCGCGTCGATCAGCGCCTGCACCTCCTGCGCGGACAGCGACGGCGTATGCCGCTCGGCCTCGACCCACTCGCCGAACGACTTGCTCGGCACGTTCACGTCGATGAAGGTTTCGCCGCCCGCGGCGAGCCAGCCCGCGAGGCCGCCGTCGAGCAGCCGCACGTCGGTGTAGCCGAGCCGGGCCAGCGTTTCGGCCGCGCGCGGCGCGAGATCCTCGCCGTTCGCTTCGCCGTAGACGACGATCGGCGTGTCGCGACGCGGAATGCGCGTCCAGGCGTCGAGCTCGAGCTTCGACAACGGGAAATTGGCGGCCCACAGCGGATGGCCTTGCGCGTACGGATCCTCCTCGCGCACGTCGATCAGCGCGATCTCGTCGCGGGCAAGCAGGCGCGCGCGTACCTGCTGGTACGACGCGGTGGGGAAACGTGAAGTGGAATCGGCGGATAGCGTCACGGTGAGGTCGGTTGAAGTCGAGGAAAAGGAAACGCGAACGGCATCTTGAGCCGGCGCGTGCGCGCCTGCAACGGGCGATGCGTCACGCATTCGCGCATCATGCATTCGAATAGCCGGATACGAACGGCTTCACGGTGCCGTCGTCGAGGTACACCGCGCGCTCGACCTTGCCGATGTTCGCGCCGTACACGTGGATGCTGATCGACACCTGGTCGGCGAACGCGTTGGTCACGCGATGGATGTCGCCGATGCGCGGCGACACGGCCTCGACCTGCCCGGGCGCCAGCCGCACCGCGTCGCCCGACGGCACGGGCCGGCCCGCTTCGTCGAGCCGGTACGGCTGCGACAGCTCGGCGCCGCGCAGCATCCCGATCAAGCCCCACACCGTGTGATCGTGGACCGGCGTCGTCTGGCCGGGTCCCCACACGAAGCTGACGATCGAGAAACGTTCGTCGGGATCCAGATACAGCAGGTACTGGCGGTAGCGCTCGGGGTCGGGCTGCGCGAACGCGTCGGGCAGCCAGTCGTCGTGCGCGACGAGCGCGGCGAGCAGCGTGCCGCCCTCGTCGAGGATGCGCGCCTCGTTCGCGCCGAACGCGAGCAGTGCATCGAGCCCGTCGACGAACGGGCGCAACGGCGTCTGATGCAACGAAAGCGTACTCATCGGCGGCCTCTTCGAATATGATGGATCGTTATGATGCACCTGAAATACCATGCAGAACAAACATGAAAATTAGCGATATCGACGCTTTTGCAGCAGTCGTCCGCTGCCAGACCCTGAGCCAGGCCGCGGCCGAGCTCGGGATGACGCAGCCCGCGATCACGCGGCGCGTACAGAATCTCGAGGAAGCGCTCGGCGTGACGCTGCTCGACCGCAACACCAAGCCGCCGCGTCCGACCGACATCGGCCGGCAGGTGTTCGAGCAATGCCGCGCAATCCTGCGCGAGGTCGACGCGCTGCGCGAACTGACGGCCGGCGGGCAGCCGCCCGCGGGCGAATTCCGCGTCGGGCTCACGCAGGGCCTCGGCGGGCTGATGCTGCCGGGCCTGATCGCGCAGTTGACCACGCAATGGCCGGCACTCGCGACGCAGGTCACGACCGCATGGGGCGGCATGCTGGTCGAGCGGGTCGCACGCCGCGAACTCGATGCGGCGCTCGTGTTCCTCGCGCGCGAAATGACGCTGCCGGCGCAGGTCGAAGGCGACCGGCTGCTCGCCACGCGGCTCGTCGTGGTCGGTCGCCGCGGCGACTGGCCGCGCCGCAGCTACCGGCTCGCCGACTGCCATGCGCGCGGCTGGGTGCTCAATCCGGACGGCTGCGGCTTTCGCGCCGGGCTGCGGCGCGCGCTCGACGCGCAGGGCCTGCCGATGCCGGTCACGCTCGACACGTACGGCCGCGACCTGCAGTTGCAGAGCGTCGCGAACGGCGTCGGCCTCGGGTTGATGCCGTTGCCGCTCGTCGAAGACAGCCCGCTGCGCGCGGCGCTCGACATCGTGCCGCTCGCCGATTTCAAACCGCAGATCGATCTGTGGCTGCTGCGCCGCCAGGACGCAGCCCGCTTCGCGGCGCCGCTCGCCGCGATCGCCGGGCAGGCGCGCACGGCGTTCGACCTGTCGCCGCAAACGCGCGATAAGGCCGCGTGACCGCAAACGTCTTCCACGCGGCGGCCCGGCGTTTATCGTTGCACGGCCGCCGCCATGCCGCGCGACGCGGCCATGCCGCTCATGCATCGCCGCCGCTTCCGGCTTGATCGCCCCGCCTGCCCGCCACACGCGCCCGCCTACGCCGCCGTGTCGCGCGAACGCGCCGCATCGAGCGCGGCCCGGCCCGCCGCGACCGCGATCGCATCGTCCTGCGGCGTATGCACGCGGCCGCACAGCACGTCGCGATAGTGGCGTTCGAGCGGATTGTGGCGGCTCAACCCGTGATTGCCCGACAGCTTCAGCGCCTGCTCGACCGCGCGGATCGCATGCTCGGTCACGCTGCGCTTGACGAGGCCGCTCGTCGTGACCGCCGGCGGCTCGCCCGCGTCGGTGCGCGCGATGTGATCGTCGAGCAGCACGCGGTTCGCGTGCAGCCAGCCCTCGATCTCGCCGACGGCCTCCTGCACGCGCGGCAGCGTCGCGAGCGGTGCACCGAGCCCGCTCGGCGCGCGTGTCGTCAGGAATTCGACGAGCCAGTCGCGGGATGCGCGCGCGACGGCGTCGTAGAGACTGCCGAGCAGCGCCACCATCCATGCCTGCTGGTCGGCCTGCGCATCGGTGTCCGCGTGGCTCGCGGCCGACACGGCCCATGCCTCGGGTGCGCGCACGTCGACCGCGTGGTCGGCCGGCAGCCGCACGTCGTCGAACACGACCTCGTGGCTGCCGGACGCGCGCAGCCCCAGGTGGTTCCAGCTTTCGATCACGCGGATGTGCGGATCGTCGGCATCGGGATCGCGCGGCACGAGAAACACGCCGACGCGCGGCTGCGGCTCGTCGGTGCGCGCCCAGACGGCAAGCCAGCGCAGCGCCGGAATCCCGGTGCTGTACAGCTTGTGACCCGACAGCCGCCAGCCGTCGCCGTCGCGGCGCGCGACGGTGTCGGGCAAGCCGCCTCGCGACGGCGAGCCGAGCCCGGGCTCGACGCGCAGCGCGTTGATCAGCGCCCCTTGCGCGACCGCGCTGTCGAACACCCGGCGCCGCAGCCGCTCGGGCCAGCGGTTGTCGGCGCGGGCGAGCGCGCGATGCTGCAGATACGTCATGGTCAGGACCAGCGCGGTGGCCGGATCGGCGCGCGCGACGGCCGCCACGATCCGGCTCGCCTGCGCGAGCGTCGCGCCCGCGCCGCCGTGTTCGCGCGGCACGACCTGCGCGATCAGCCCCGCGCGCTGCAGCCGCGCGAAGTTCTCGTGCGGGAAACGACCGTCGGCGTCGTTGCGCGCGGCATCGGCGGCCAGCTCGGGCGCGAGCCGGTCGAGCAGCGCGACGCGCGCGTCGTCGGCGGGCAGATGGCGCAGCGACGACGGCTGCAACGGCGTCGGGACAACGGCGGGACTCGCGGACATCGGGACGGATTCCTTCGGTAGCGCAAAAACGGACATCGAGCGGGCGGCAAACCCGGCGCGCGGCGCGCCGGCGCGTCACGCCCGATCGATCGTGAGCCCACAGCGTAGGCGCAACGCCACGCCGCCCAAACCATGCAAATCTGATATTCAAATCGGGATTGATTATTTCCATTCCGCATGATCGCGGCGGTAATCTGCGCTCCATTCCTGCCCGCAGCCGGCCCGTGCGCCGCGTCGGGCCGCCCTCAGCCCCGGAGACCCAGATGAGCGTCGAATTCATCGGCATGATCCAGAGTCAGAAGCAGTCGGAAATCCATCCGCCGACCGGCAATGCGGTCGATCCCGACTACGTGCGCGATTTTGCCCGCGCGCATGAAACGGCCGGCTTCGACCGGATCCTCGTTCCGCATCATTCGACCGGCCCGTCGGCGACGCTGACGATCGCGTTCGCGGCCGCCGCGACCGAGCGCATCCACTTCATGCTCGCGCATCGTCCGGGCTTCACCGCGCCGACGCTTGCCGCACGGCAGATCGCAACGCTCGACCAGTTCAGCCGCGGGCGGCTCGCGGTCCACTTCATCTCGGGCGGCTCGGACAGCGAGCAGCAGCGCGACGGCGATTATCTCGATCACGACGCGCGCTATGCACGCACCGACGAATACCTCGGCATCCTGCGCCGCATCTGGACCGAAGCGCGGCCGTTCGATCACGACGGCGCGCATTACCGCTTCACGCAAGGCTATTCGGAAGTGAAGCCGTTCCAGCGGCCGCACGTGCCGATCTATTTCGGCGGTGCATCGGAGGCCGCGCTCGCGGTGGCCGGCAAGCACGCGGACGTCTACGCGCTGTGGGGAGAATCGCTCGACCAGGTGCGCGACCTGACCGCGCGCGTGCGCGCCGAAGCCGCGAAGCACGGCCGGCAGGTGCGTTTCTCGGTGTCGTTCCGCCCGATCCTCGCGGCGACCGAGGACGAAGCCTGGGCCCGCGCGCACCGGATCCTCGACGAAACGCGCCGGCTGCGCGAAGCGGCCGGCCTCGGCGCCGGCGGCCCGCAGCAGAGCGAAGGCGCGCGCCGGCTGCTGGCCGCGGCCGAGCGCGGCGCGCGCGTCGACAAGCGGCTGTGGACCGAGATCGCGCAGCTCACCGGCGCGCGCTCGAATTCGACCGCGCTGGTCGGCACGCCCGAGCAGGTCGCCGACGCGCTGCTCGACTACTACGACCTCGGCGTGACGACCTTCCTTATCCGCGGCTTCGATCCGCTGGAAGATGCGATCGACTACGGCCGCGAACTGATTCCGCGCGTGCGCAGCGCGGTCGCGGCACGCGACGCGGCCCGCCGCGCGGCCTGACGAACCACGGAGACCGACCCGATGTCCGCCGTTCTTTCCTCGCCCGTGCGCACCGCGTCGGGCCTCGTGCTCGCCGAATCGCCGCGCCAGCATTTCTGGTTCGACCCGCCCGCGCCGCGCAGCGACGTCGCCGCCGAGCGTCGTCACCGGCAGGAGCGGCTCGCGGGCGCGTTCCGGCTGTTCGCGCGCTACGGTTTCGCGTCGGGGCTCGCCGGCCACATCACCGCGCGCGATCCGGAGCTGCCCGACCATTTCTGGGTGAATCCGCTCGGCGTGCATTTCTCGCAGATCAAGGTCTCCGACCTGCTGCTGGTCAACGCACGCGGCGAAACCGCGATCGGCAGCCGGCCGCTGAACAAGGCCGCATTCGCGATCCATGCGGCGATCCACGACGCGCATCCGCACCTGGTCGCCGCCGCGCATACGCATTCGACCTACGGCAAGGCGTGGTCGACGCTCGGCCGCACGCTCGATCCGCTGACGCAGGACGCGTGCGTGTTCTACGAGGATCACGCGCTGTTCGACGACTTCACGGGGATGGTCGTCGACACCGACGAAGGGGCGCGCATCGCGCACGCGCTTGCGAAGCCCGACGGCGGCACGCACAAGGGCGTGATCCTGAAGAACCACGGCATCCTGACGGCCGGGCCGAGCGTCGAGGCCGCCGCGTGGTGGTACATCGCGCTCGACAACGCCGCGCATACGCAGCTGCTCGCCGAGGCGGCCGGCACGCCGCAACCGATCGACCACGCGACCGCGCGTCACACGCACGGCCAGATCGGCGGCCCCGAAGGCGCGCTGTACGCGTTCGACAGCCTGTTCGCGCGTGTCGTCGCCGACGAACCCGACCTGCTCGATTGAGCATCCCCTTCCGCACGAACGGAGACCATAAGATGACCCACCCGCCCGCCACCGCGCCGAACGCTGCGCCCGACGACCGGCGCCGCCGACTGTTGCGCGCCGCCGGCGCGGCCGCCCTCGCCGCGCCCGCGATCACGCTCGGTCGCAAGGCGTGGTCCGCGCCGCCGCTGAAGAAGCTGACCTTCGCGTGGAACCAGAACGCGTTCTGCCTGACGCCGATCGTCGTCGCGCAGGAGCGCGGCTTCTTCGAGAAGAACGGCCTGAAGGTCGACCTGATCAACTACAGCGGCTCGACCGACCAGCTGCTCGAATCGATCGCGACCGGCAAGGCCGACGCGGCGGTCGGGATGATCCACCGCTGGCTGAAGCCGCTCGAAGCGGGTTTCGACGTGAAGATCATCGGCAGCTCGCACGGCGGCTGCGTGCGGCTGGTCGGCGCGAAGGCGGCCGGCGTCACGACGCTGCAGGCGCTGAAGGGCAAGACGGTCGGCGTCAGCGATCTCGCCGCGCCCGGCAAGCATTTCTTCTCGATCCTGCTCGCGAAGAACGGCATCGATCCCGAACGCGACATCACGTGGCGGCAGTATCCGGCCGACCTGCTCGGCGTCGCGGTCGACAAGGGCGAGATCCAGGCGATCGCCGACGGCGACCCGAATCTCTACCTGCTCGAAAAGCGCACCCAAGGCGCGTATACGGAACTCGCGACCAACCTGTCGGGCGAATACGCGCGCAAGGTGTGCTGCGTGATCGGCGCGCGCGGCGACCTCGTGCGCAACGACCGGCCGGCCGCCGCGGCGCTCGCGCGCTCGATCGTGCAGGCGACCGAGTTCACGCACGACAACCCGAACGAGGCCGCGACGGTGTTCGCGAAGTATTCGCCGAAGATCAGCCCGGACGACCTGCGCAAGCTGTACGCGACGCTGACCTATACGCATCATCCGACCAACGTCGACCTGCAGCAGGAAATCGCGTTCTACGCGGACGATTTCCGCCGCATCAACGTGCTGAAGAAAAGCACGGACCCGCAGCGCTTCGCGCAGCAGGTCTATGCGAACGTGCTGGGGTAACGCGATGTCGACGCTCGAACCGACCGCCGCGCCGCGCGCCACGTCCGCGCCGGCCCACGCCCCCGCTGCTTCCCGCGCGGCCTGCACCGCATGCGAGGCCACGCTCGCGGCCGAAGCGCGCCGCGCGCGGACCTGGCCGACCGGCATCGTCGCCGCGCTCGCGTGGGGCGCACTCGGCGCGGTGACGCGGCTGTGGCCGAACCGCATCGTCGGCTTCACCGACTGGGCCTACACCGACACGTTCGGCACCGCCGCGTGGACGATCGCCGCGCTGCTGCTGGTCGCCGCGACGCTCGGCCACCGGCTGGCCGCGTCGCGCGTGCGGCTCGCCCGCCTGCGACCGGCCGGCCCGTGGCTGGTCGCGCTGCCGCTCGCGCTCGCCGCATGGGAAATCCTCACCGCGAAAACCGGCTGGCTGCCGACGCCGTTCTTCGCGCCGCCGCAAGCGCTGATCGAAGTCTATGTCGACGACTGGCCGCGCCTCGCCGGCAGCGCCGGCAACACGCTGAAGCTGCTCGCGCTCGGCTTCGCGTACGGCGTGTCAGTCGGGTTCGCGGTCGGCGTATCGATCGGCTGGTCGCGCCGGATCGGCTACTGGGTCCATCCCGTGCTGCGCGTGCTCGGCCCGGTGCCGGCCACCGCGCTGCTGCCGCTTACCTTCTATTTCTTCCCGTCGAGCTATTCGGCCGCCGCGTTCCTGATCGCGCTGGCGACCGGTTTTCCGGTCGCGGTGCTGACCTGGTCCGGCGTCGCGAGCGTGAACCGGCAGTACTACGACGTCGCGCGCACGCTCGGCGCGAACGCGCGCTTCCTCGTACTGCGCGTCGCGATTCCGGCCGCGCTGCCGCACGTGTTCGTCGGCATCTTCATGGGGCTGAGCGCGTCGTTCACGGTGCTCGTCGTCGCCGAGATGATGGGCGTCAAGTCCGGGCTCGGCTGGTATCTGAGCTGGGCGCAGGGCTGGGCGTCGTACGTGAACATGTATGCGGCGCTGCTCGTGATGGCGCTGCTGTTTTCCGGGCTGATCGCGCTGCTGTTCGCGGTGCGCGATCGTGTGCTCGCGTGGCAGAAAGGAACCGTCAAATGGTAGACGTCGCCGCTCTCGAACCTGTCGTTTCGGCATCGCCGGCCGGCACGCCGCCGCGCGGCGCCCGCATCGACATCCGCCGCGTGAGCCACGCGTTCGACGCGCCCGGCGGCCCGCTGCCCGTGCTCGACGACGTGACGCTGTCGGTCGCGGCCGGCGAATTCGTCGCGCTGCTCGGCCCGAGCGGCTGCGGGAAATCGACGCTGCTGCGCCTCGTCGCGGGCCTCGATGCCGCGCGGCAAGGCACGATCGCGCAGGACGGCACGCCGATCGAGCGGCCCGACCCGTCGCGCATCGTCGTGTTCCAGGACCCGACGCTCTACCCGTGGCGCCGCGTGCGCGCGAACGTCGCGCTCGGCCTCGAGGCGCGCGGCGTGGCGCGCGTTGCGCAGCATCGCGTCGACGATGCGCTCGCGCGGGTCGGGCTGCAGGACTTCTCGAACGTGTTTCCGCATCAGCTGTCCGGCGGCATGGCGCAGCGCGTCGCACTCGCCCGCGCGCTCGTCAACGACCCGCGCCTGCTGATCCTCGACGAGCCGCTCGGCAAGCTCGATTCGCTGACGCGGCTCACGATGCAGGCCGAACTGACCGCGCTGTGGCAGCGCGACGGCTTCTCGGCGCTGCTGGTCACGCACGACGTCGAGGAAGCGCTGTTCCTCGCGCAACGCGTGATCGTGCTCGGGCCGCGTCCCGCGCGCATCGTCGCCGAGCTGCGCGTCGACCTGCCGTATCCGCGTCATCGCGGCGATCCGCGTCTCGCCGAGCTGCGCCACGAAGCGCTGCGGCATCTCGGACTCGATGCGAGCTGGTAGATGCGCGGTGCCGGATTCGCTGGCCGGGTCGCGCTCGTCGGTCACGTCGGTCGTCGGGCCGCATCGCGGCGGCCGCTTCGCGCATGAACGGGCCGCCGCTCTCCGACTGGACGCTCGCGTTTCTGCAACTGCTGTATCGCGCGCAGGCCGCACTCGCGCGCACGCTGCATGCGCTCGGCCTGAGCGGCGACGCCGACGGCCAGGCCGCATGGCCGTGGGCGCACCGGATCGCGCTCGAAACGCTGCGCATCGACGCGGCGCTGACGCGGCAACTCGCGTTCGCGTGTGCGGCGACTGCGCTCGCCGTCGGGTTCGCACTCGTCGCAATCGCGTCGCGCAAGCGGCGATTCGCTTGCGCGATCGTCGCGCTGGCCGCCGCGTGGCTTGCGCCGTGGCCGCCTTCGTCGCTGTGGCTCGCGCCTGCGGTGCCGACCAGTTTCCAACGCAACCCCGTGCCGTTCTCGGTCGCGAGCGTGATGCACGGCGCGCGGCTGTATGCGAGCCGCTGCGCCGCATGCCACGGCGCGGATGGCCGCGGCGAAGGGCCGCTCGCGGCCACGCTCGCGCACTGGCCGCCGACCTTCGCCGGCACGCTGCTGGCCCGTCGCCTCGACGGCGAGCTGTTCTGGCGCGTGCGGCACGGCACGCGCGACGCAGGCGGCGCGCCGTCGATGCCGGGCTTTGCCGCGACGCTCGATGCGCAGGACACGTGGGCCGTGCTCGATTACCTGAAAGCGCTGGCGGCCGGCAGCGGCGCGCGGGCGGAAGGCGCGTGGCCGGTGCCGGTTGCGCTGCCCGCGCTCGACGTGCGCTGCGGCTACGCCGCGCCGCAGCCGCTCGCGCGCTGGCGCGACGGCCAGCGCGTGCGCATCGTTGCGCTCGCAACGGGTGCGGCGCCGCCGCCCGAGGATCCGCGCTGGCAGACGCTGCTCGTCACGACGCAGGGTGCGCCGATACCAGCCGCCGCCGACGCGCGCGCGAACTGCGTCGCCGCGACGCCCGACGCGTGGCAGGCGTTCGCGACGATCGCGGGCGTCGCGCCCGATGCGCTCGGCGGCACGCAGTTCCTCGCCGATCGCCGCGGCTGGCTGCGGGCGCGCGCGCTGCCGGGCAGCGCCGGATGGTCGGACGCCGACCTGCTGTGCCGCGCCGACGCCGGCGCGCGGCCGCCGTCGCGCACCGGCCCCGGCGATCGCGACCCGCTGACCGCGCTGCTGCAGCGCGTCGACGCCGAACCTGTGCGCGACGTGCAGGCGGGCTTGCCGCACTGAATTCCCGAACCCGTTTCTCGACCGAATCGACTTCACGATGAATCCGACCCGACGCCATTTCCTTGCGCAGGCCAGCGCACTTGCCACCCTCGCTGCCGCGCCGGCCGCACTGCACGCGCAATCCGGCGCACGGCCGCTGCTGCGCGCCGGCGACCAGAAAGGCGGGCTGCGCGCGCTGCTGGAGGCCGCCGGCGAACTGAACGGCCTCGCGTACGACATCGCGTGGACCGAGTTTCCGGCTGCCGCGCCGCTCGCCGAGGCGCTGAACGCGGCTGCCGTCGATTGCGGGCCGATCGGCGACGCGCCGGTGATCTTTGCGCTCGCGTCGGGCGCACGCATCAAGGTGATCGGCGCGAACCGCTCCGATCCGTACGGCACCGCCGTGCTCGTGCGGCCCGACGCGACGCTCAGGCGCGCGGCCGACCTGCAGGGCAAGCGCATCGGCACGACGCGCGGCTCGATCGGCCATTTCGTCACGCTGAAGGCGCTCGACGCGGCCGGCCTGCCGCCCGATGCGGTGTCGTTCCGGTTCCTGCCGCCGGCCGACACGATGCTCGCGCTCGCGACCGGCTCGATCGACGCGTGGGCGACCTGGGAACCCTATACGGCGCTCGCCGAGACGAGCGGCCGCGCGCGCGTGCTGGTCGACGGCCGCGGCCTGTGGTCGGGTCTCAGCTACGTCGCGGCGACCGATGCCGCGATCGCGTCGAAGCGCGACGTGCTGCGCGATTTCCTGCAACGCGTAGTCCGTGCGCAAACGTGGTCGTACCGCCACGTCGACACCTATTCCGCGACGCTCGCGCGCATCATCGGCATCCCGCCGGCCGCCGCGAAGCTGCAGTTCGAACGACGCCACACGCGCTGGCAGCCGATCGACGCGACGATCGTCGCCGAACAGCAGCGCACCGCCGATTTCTACCTGAAGGCGGGCCTGCTGCGCCAGCCGCTCGACGTACGCGCGACGTTCGACCACGGCTTTCCGTTGTCCGCGTGACGGCGGCGGCCCAACGACACAAAACGGGTCCGGGCCGATCTGGCACAATCGCGCTTTGACTATCCGCGCCGCGCGCCGCCAGCGTCATGCCAGCCATCGCCGAACTCTTCGTCTATCCGATCAAATCCTGCGGCGGCCTCGCGCTGCCGCGCGCGCAGTTGCTCGACACCGGGCTCGCGTACGACCGTCACTGGATGGTGACCGACGCGAACGGCCAGATGATCACGCAGCGCACGCACGCGCGCCTCGCGCTCGTGCAGCCCGCGTTCGACGGCGACACGCTGGTGCTGAACGCGCCGGGCATGCCGGAACTGCGCACGCCGCTCGACGGCAACGCGTCGTCCGCCACGCCGACGATGGCCGCCACCGTGTGGCGCGACACCGTCGAGGCGATCGACACCGGCGTCGACACGGCGGCCTGGTTCAGCGAATACCTCGGCATGCCCGCGAAGCTCGCGCGCTTCGCGCCCGGCTCGCGCCGCGCATGCAGCGCGAAATGGACCGGCGACATCGACGCGTCGACGAAATTCGCGGACGGCTATCCGCTGCTCGTGATCGGCCAGGCGTCGCTCGACGACCTGAACGCGCGGCTCGTCGCGAAAGGCGCGCCGGCGATCCCGATGAACCGTTTCCGGCCGAACATCGTCGTGGCCGGGCTCGACGCGTACGAAGAGGACTACGTCGAGCATCTCGACGCGGACGCCGGCGGTGCGGCGGCCGTGCGGCTGCGCCTCGTGAAGCTGTGCACGCGCTGCCCGGTGCCGACGATCGACCAGCGCATCGGCGCCCCCGACCCCGCCTGGCCGCACGAGCCGACCGACACGATGCAGACCTATCGCGCGCACCCGAACTACGACAACGCGCTGACGTTCGGCAACAACGCGATCGTCGTGCACGGCGCGGGTGCGTGGCTCGAAGTCGGCCAGCCGCTCGACGCGGAGATCGGCTTCGGCGACTGAGCGCGCCTGCGGCGGCACCCTGTAGCCGTCGCGACCGGACGGCGGACGGTCGCGTCGGCATCGTGAATCCGCTCAGGCCGCTCAGGCCCTTCTCCCCGCCTCGTCGCTCGCCGCCGGCAATTCGATCGTGACGATCAGGCCGCCGCCGGCCGCATCCACCAGCACCACGCGCCCTTGATGCACGCGCGCGACCTCGCGCACGATCGAGAGCCCGAGCCCCGTGCCTTCGACCGTCTGCGTCTTGCTGCCGCGATGGAAGCGCTCGAACACCGCGTCGCGTTCGTCCTCCGGAATCCCCGGCCCGTTGTCGATCACGTCGAGCCGTGCCTGCGCGCCGTCGCGCGACACGCGCACCGTGATCACCGCGCGGTCGCCCGCATAGCGGATCGCGTTGTCGATCAGGTTGCCGATCATCTCGCCGAGCAGGTCGGGCTGCCCGTGCACCTCGACATTGCCCTCGTGCTCGAAGCCGAGATCGATGCCGCGCGCACGCGCGACCGGCGACCAGTCGAGCGTCACGCTGCGCGCGAGCCGGTGCAGCGCGACCGGCTGGTGCGCGACCGCGTGGCCGCTGTCCGAATCGAGCCGCGACAGCGACAGCAGCTGCTGGACGATCTTCGCAGCCTGCCGCACCGCGCCGTTCACGCGCCGCAGATGCACGTTCACGCGCGGCTGCTCGTCGGGCCGCAGCGCGAGTTCGACACCCGCCTGCACGGCCGCGAGCGGCGTCTTCAGCTGATGGGCGGCATCCGCGAAGAAGCGGCGCCGCGCGACCTGCATCCGCTGCGTGCGGCCGATGTACTGGTTGATCGAATCGACGAGCGGCGCCAACTCGCTCGGCATGCCGCCCGTATCGAGCGGCGTCGGATCGTCCTCGCTGCGCGCGGCGACCGTCGCCGACAGCCGGTTCAGCGGCCGTAGCCCGCGCCCGACGCCGAGCCATACGATGCCGAGCGCGAGCACGACCAGCAGGCCTTCCTGCAGCAGCGAGCCGGCCAGGATTTCGCGCGCGAGCGCCTGGCGCGCCTCGATCGTCTCGCCGACCATCACCCACACGATGCGCGTCTGCGCGGTCGGCACGTCGTGCACCGGCACGCGCAGCGCCGCCATCCGCAGCCGCTCGCCGCGGTAGACGACGTCGTAGTAGCGCGTGACGAACAGCGCGCCGTCGCCCGCGTCGCCGCCTTGCGGCAACGGCAGGTCCGGATAGCCGGTGATGGTGCGGCCGTTGTCTTCGCGGATCAGGTAGTAGATCTTGCCGCCGTCGCCGGACTCGAACATCTCGAGCGCGAGATACGGCAGGTCGACCTCGATTTCGCCGTCGTTGAGCCGCACGCCTTCGCGAATCGACTTCAGCGACGACGACAGCGTGCGGTCGAACGCGACGTGCGCGGCGCTCATCGCACGCTGGTACGTGAGCCACGAATCGAGCGCGAGCAGGCCGAGCAGCGGCAGCAGCAGCCACAGCGCGACCTGCGTGCGGAGATTGGGACGGATCGTCATGCGCTGCGCCGCGCCGTCGTACATCGCGCATGCGCCGGCGCGGCCGACGGCCGCTTGCGGGCGGGGCGGCCGTTCATTCCGTTTTCGCTTCCAGCAGATACCCGAGCCCGCGCAGCGTGACGATCGCGACGCCGCTGTTCTCGAGCTTCTTGCGCAGCCGGTGCACGTAGATCTCGATCGCGTCCGGGTTGACCGATTCGTCGAGCCCGAAGATCTTCTCCGACAGCGTCTCCTTGTTGATCGCGCGGCCGTTGCGCAGGATCAGCACTTCGAGCACCGAGCGCTCGCGCGGCGTCAGCGGCAGCGCTTCGTCCGCGAGCCGGAAGCTGCGGTCGACGCTGTCGTACGCGAGCGGCCCGCATGCGACGCGCGAATGCTCGTGGCCGAGGCTGCGCCGGATCAGCGCGCGGGCGCGCGCTTCCAGCTCGGTCAGCTCGAACGGCTTCGCGAGATAATCGTCGGCCCCGAGGTCGAGCCCCTTCACGCGGTCCTCGACCGAGCCGTGCGCGGTGAGGATCAGCACCGGCACCGGATTGCGGCGCGCGCGCAGCCGCCGCAGCACCTCCAGCCCGTCGAGCTTCGGCAGGCCGAGGTCGAGGATCACCAGCGCGTAGTCCTGCGTGCGCAGCACGTGGTCCGCCGCCTCCCCGTCCGCCATGTGATCGACCGCGAAGCGCGCGGCGCTCAGCGCGTCGTTCAGCGACTGCGCCAGGTTCGGGTTGTCTTCGACAAGCAGCACACGCATGGGGACCTCGGGAAATCCATGACACAAAGGACGCTATTGTGAACCGAAATGAAAGCGGGCTGAAAGTGCTTCGCAATTACCATCCGCTGCACTCGAACAACACACAAGCGTAACTGGAGGAAGACATGCCGTTCGTACCGAAGCACCTCGCCGCCGCGCTGGCGGTCGTCCTGGGCAGCGCCGCCGGCACGGCCGCCGCACAGGTTCCGGCCGGGTATCCGGGTAACTACCAGGGCGTGATCGACGCCGCGAAGCAGGAAGGCAAGCTGATCGTCTACTCGACGACCGACACCGGCCTCGTGCGGCCGCTGATCAAGGACTTCGAAAGCCTGTACGGCATCAAGGTCGAATACAACGACATGAACAGCACCGAGCTGTACAACCGCTACATCAGCGAGAACGCGGCGAGCAGCACCAGCGCCGACGTGCTGTGGAGCTCGGCGATGGACCTGCAGGTCAAGCTCGTGAACGACGGCCTGATGGCGTCGTACGACTCGCCCGAAGGCGCGAACGTGCCGCAATGGGCGCAATACCAGAAGCAGGCGTACGGCACGACGTTCGAGCCGCTGTCGATCGTCTACAACAAGCGGCTGATTCCCGAGAACGAAGTGCCGAAGACGCGCACCGACCTGATCAAGCTGCTCGCGTCGCAGCCCGACAAGTTCAAGGGCAAGCTGACGACGTACGACGTCGAGAAATCCGGCGTCGGCTTCAATGCGCTGACGCAGGACGCGCACCTGAACGAAAAGGTCACGTGGGAGCTGGTGAAGGCGATCGGCGCGACCGGTCCGAAGCTGCAGTCGAGCACGGGCGCGATGATGGAACGGATCTCGTCGGGCGAGAACCTGATCGGCTACAACATCATCGGCTCGTATGCCTACGCGAAGGCGAAGAAGGACAAGTCGATCGGCTACGTGTTTCCGAAGGATTACACGCAGGTCGTGAGCCGTCTCGCGACGATCTCGAAGAAGGCGAAGAACCCGAACGCCGCGAAGCTGTGGGTCGACTACCTGCTGTCGAAGCGCGGCCAGACGCTGATCGCGAACCAGGCGAACCTGTATGCGATCCGCACGGACGTGAACGGCGAAACCTCGGCCGCGAGCCTCACGAAGGAACTCGGCGATTCGCTGAAGCCGATCCCGATCGGCACCGGCCTGCTCGTCTATCTCGACCAGTCGAAGCGACTCGCCTTCCTGAAGCAGTGGCAGCAGGCGATCAAGCGCTGACCTGCTGATCGACGGGCCGCCCGGTTCGCGGGCGGTCCCTTCCCCTTGATGACGTCCTGGAGGCGGCCATTCGGATGGCCGCAGGGGTACACGCATGCTTTCAACCAGCACACGCGGAACGGCGCCGGCCGTTCCGCCCACCACCGGCAGCGGCGGCGCGGTTCCCGCGCTGCCGGCCGGCAGCCTGCAGCCGCTCGCCGGCATGCTGCGCTGGATCGTCGTCGCGGTGCTGACCGTCGCGGTCGCGCTGCCGCTCGGCTTCATCCTGTTCCAGAGCCTGCTGTCCGCGCCGTTCTTCGACGCGAACAAGACGCTCGGCATCGAAGGCTTCCGCTTCATCTTCAGCGATCCCGACTTCTGGTCGGCCGTGAAGAACTCGTTCGTCATCGCCAGCGGGATGCTGTTCATCTCGATCCCGCTCGGCGGCATCCTCGCGTTCCTGATGGTGCGCACCGACCTGCCCGGCCGCCGCTGGCTCGAACCGCTGCTGCTGACGCCCGTGTTCGTGTCGCCGATGGTGCTTGCGTTCGGCTACGTGGTCGCCGCCGGCCCGGTCGGCTTCTATTCGGTGTGGTTCAAGGCACTGTTCGGCGCGCAGAGCGTACCGTGGAACGTCTACTCGATCTTCGCGATCACGGTGATCGTCGGCCTCACGCACGTGCCGCACGTGTACCTGTACTCGTCGGCCGCGCTACGCAACCTCGGTTCCGACGTCGAGGAAGCCGCACGCGTGAGCGGCGCGCGGCCGTTCCGCGTCGCGCTCGACGTGAGCCTGCCGATGACGATGCCCGCGCTGCTGTTCGCCGGCGTGCTGGTGTTCTTCCTCGGCTTCGAGGTGTTCGGGCTGCCGCTCGTGCTCGGCGATCCGGAAGGCCATCTCGTGCTCGCGACCTATCTGTACAAGCTGACCAACAAGCTCGGCGTGCCGTCGTATCACCTGATGGCCGCGGTCGCGGTATGCATCGTCGCGATCACGTTCCCGCTCGTGCTGCTGCAACGCCGGCTGCTGAAGACGGCCAACCGCTTCGTCACCGTGAAGGGCAAGGCCGGCCGTTCGACCGTGCTGCCGCTCGGCGTGTGGCGCTGGGTCGCGCTCGCGATCGTCGCGCTGTGGCTCGCGCTGACCGTGATCGTGCCGATCTCCGGCATCGTGCTGCGCGCGTTCGTGACCAACTGGGGCGAAGGCGTGGCGCTCGCGGAAGTGCTGACGCTGTCGAACTTCGTCGAGCTGTTCGAACAGGACAACCTGGTGCGCGCGATCGTCAACACGCTCGGCATCGGCGTGATCGGCGGCGCGCTCGCGATCGGCTTCTACTCGCTCGTCGCGTTCGCCGGCCATCGCCGCCACGACTGGGCGACGAAGCTGCTCGACTACCTCGTGCTGCTGCCGCGCGCGGTGCCGGGGCTGCTCGCCGGTCTCGCGTTCCTGTGGATCTTCCTGTTCGTGCCGGGCCTGCGCGAGCTGAAGAACTCGATGTGGAGCATCTGGATCGCGTACACGGTCGTGTGGCTCGCCTACGGGATGCGGCTGATCCAGAGCGCGCTGCTGCAGGTCGGCCCCGAGCTCGAGGAAGCCGGGCGCAGCGTCGGCGCGACGCGCCAGCGCGTGTCGCTCGACGTGACGCTGCCGCTCGTGCGCTTCGGTCTGCTCGCCGCGTGGCTGCTGATCTTCATGATCTTCGAGCGCGAGTATTCGACCGCCGTCTATCTGCTGTCGCCCGGCACCGAAGTGATCGGCGCGCTGCTCGTGTCGCTGTGGGCGACGGGCGCCGTCGACCAGGTTGCCGCGCTCTCTGTCATCAACATTGCGATGGTCGGCGTCGGTCTCGGCGTGGCCCTGCGTTTCGGAGTGAAACTTCATGGATAAGCTCATCGTCGACGATCTGCATCTGAGCTACGGCGCCAACCCGATCCTCAAGGGCGTGTCGTTCGAACTGAAGGCCGGTGAAGTCGTGTGCCTGCTCGGCGCATCGGGCAGCGGCAAGACCACGCTGCTGCGCGCGGTGGCCGGCCTCGAGCAGCCGTCCGACGGTCGTATCCAGCTCGACGACCGCGTGTTCTTCGACGGCGCGCAGCGCGTCGACCTGCCGGTCGAGCAGCGCTCGCTCGGCCTCGTGTTCCAGTCGTATGCGCTGTGGCCACACCGCACCGTTGCCGACAACGTCGGCTACGGCCTGAAGCTGCGCCGCGTCGCGCCGGCCGAGCAGAAGCGCCGCGTGCAGACCGCGCTCGACCAGCTGGGCCTCGGCCATCTCGCGGAACGCTTTCCGCACCAGCTGTCGGGCGGCCAGCAGCAGCGCGTCGCGATCGCGCGTGCGCTCGTCTACAACCCGCCGGTGATCCTGCTCGACGAGCCGCTTTCGAACCTCGACGCGAAGCTGCGCGAGGAAGCGCGCGCGTGGCTGCGCGAACTGATCGTGTCGCTCGGCCTGTCCGCGCTGTGCGTGACGCACGACCAGACCGAGGCGATGGCGATGTCCGACCGCATCCTGCTGCTGCGCAACGGCCGCATCGAGCAGGAAGGCACGCCGGCCGAGCTGTACGGCGCGCCGCGCTCGCTGTACACGGCCGAGTTCATGGGCAGCAACAACCGGATCGACGCGCGCGTCGCGGCGATCGACGGCGAATGCGTGACGCTCGCCGGCGACGGCTGGGAAATCCGCGCGCTGGCGCGCGACACACTCGCGCCGGGCCAGGATGCGCAGGCCGTGATCCGCCTCGAACGCGTGCAGGTCGCCGACGGCCCCGGCGCCAACCGGCTGCAGGCCGAGCTCGTCACGTCGATGTATCTCGGCGACCGCTGGGAATACCTGTTCCATTGCGGCGACATGCGGCTGCGCGCGTTCGGCCACGTGCCGCGCACGGCCGGCAAGCACTGGATCGAGTTCCCGACCAACGACTGCTGGGCGTTCGCGAAAGCGGGCTGACCCGGGCGGCGGCTTGCGCGCCGCATCTGTTTCACCTCAACCACAAAAACCAAGGAGACACCGTCAATGAAGTCACGTTCCCTTCGCGCCGCGGTCCTGACCGGCTCGGCCGCCGTCGCCGGTCTCGCGGCCGGCGCCGCGCACGCGCAATCGTCAGTCACGCTGTACGGGATCATGGATGCCGGCATCGAGTACACGAATCACGCGGCGCCGGAAGGCGGCAGCTCGGTCAAGCTGAAGTCGGGCAACAAGAACACGTCGCGCTGGGGCCTGCGCGGCGTCGAGGATCTCGGCGGCGGCCTGAAGGCCGTGTTCCGCCTGGAAAGCGGGATCGATCTCGCGAACGGCGCGTTCGACGACGGCCCCGACTCGATCTTCGCGCGCCGCGCGACGGTCGGCCTGAAAGGCAAATGGGGCGAGCTGACGCTCGGCCGCAACTACACCGTCACCTACGACTACCTGCTGCCGTTCGACCCGATGGGTTATGCCCAGAACTACTCGTGGGCGACCTCGTCGATGGCGACAAGCGGCCGCAAGGACGGCATGTTTACGCGCTCGTCGAACGCGGTGCGCTACGACGGCGAGTTCAGCGGCTTCAAGTTCGGCGCGCTGTACGGCTTCGGCAACGTGCCGGGCAGCGTCAAGACCAGCTCGAAATACGACTTCGCGCTCGGCTACGAAACCGGACCGTTCGCGGCGGTGGTCACGTTCGACCGGCAGAACGGCGCAGCCGACAGCGTCACGCCGGCCGACACGGTCAACTACATCCAGGGCATCCACGCAGGCCTGAGCTACGACTTCGGCAACCTGAAGACGATGGCCGGCTACCGCAACTATCGGCGCACGTATCACACGAGCGCCGCGAACCAGCTGAGCGACACGTACTGGGTCGGCGGCTCGTACCAGTTCACGCCGACGTTCTCGCTGATCGCGGCCGTCTATCACCAGGACATCAAGGGCGGCACCGACGCCGATCCGACGCTCGTGTCGATGCGCGCGAATTACGCGCTGTCGAAGCGCACGGTGCTGTATCTGTCCGGCGCGTTTGCGATCGCGAAGCACGACCAGAAGGTCGGTGTGTCGCGCGATTTCGCCGGGTATGGGACGACGCAGGTGGGCGTGACGGCGGGGATTCAGCAGCGGTTTTGACACCTCGCTCGACGACGCGGGCGACGGTACGCACGTCGCCCGTGCCTGTGCGCGGTGCGGTTATCTGCGCTCGCGCGCCGTCGTGCGCCGCCTTTCCGCACTCGCATGAAGTCGCTCACGCAGGAGCGCCGCCTACTACGGCAACATGGCTTTGAGTCGATCAAAGCCGGTGGGCGGCAACGGGATCTCGCCATCATGGTCAACGGCGGTATCGAAGATCAGCGATTCCCTGGTCCATATCAAGCGAACGGCATCCGGGTACGCGTACGTGCGCTCGGCAAGCAATCGCATATCGGAGGTCCGATAGAGCCGCAAAAGGATTCGCTCCCCTCCGAGGTACGCATATCGCGCGGTGTAGCGTCCCCCGTCGCCCCGGGAAAGTTCGGTGACGAACTGCGTCGCGCGTGTGCGTAAGCGAGCGTCCTTGTAGTAGACGCCGGCGCAGAACAACAAGACGACAATTGCCAGAGCGGAACCGAGCGCTTTCATTCCCGACTTCATTCGTTCGAGGCGTCCCTCATGGCGCGAGAAGCTGTATAGGACGACGATCAACAGACCTACCATGATTCCGAGCAGGACGACGGCCGCGAGTGCGATCACGCCGGCCGCTTGCACACCTATCGCCAATCCGTTCATTCGAAATGCACCGTTATGGGCTTGGCCAGCATGATCGCCTGTCGTCGGGAAATGTGATGAAGTCGCCGGCTCGATGGTGCCTCGCTTGCCATGGTCGACACAATCGAATCCCGAATTAGGTCGTTCCAGTTCCGCATACAGGAATCGCACATACGCTCGTCCGTTCCGGGCGGAAACGCGTTTCCTGATGCATCTCGTAGACAAGCTAGCGGCGCAGCGTGACGCGCGCAGCATTGTTGAAGACTGCAAACAGTGAATTCGTCATTGGACGCGCGCTCGGGGCATTCGCAATCGCGAAGCAGGTGCGCAAGGTCTACGTGTCGCGCGATTTCGCCGGATATGGCACGGCCCAGATTGGCGTGACGGCGGGAATTCAGCAGCGGTTTTGACGCCTCGCTCGGCGCCGCGGGCGGCGGCACGCATGTCGCCCGCGGCGCCGCACGGCGGTCAGCGTTCCGCTCCCATCGTGAACACCGTACGAACGGCACTGCTCGTGTCGTTCCAGTGTGCGCCGACCGCCGACAGCGGCACCACGCGTGTGTCGAGCGTCAGCCGCGCGAGTGCGGCGGCGTCGAACACGCGGCGCGCGACCGAAGTCAACCGCGGCAGCGGCACGCTGCCGAGCCCGCTGCCCATCAGTTCGATTGCGGCGGCGCGCAGCACGGCGCCCGGCAGCGACACGTCCGCTCCGCCGATCGAGCCAATCTGCACAAAGCGCAGCGGGCGTCCCGCCGGCAGGTTCGGCGCGGCACTCACCAGCAGCGTGCGCGCGGTATCGCCCCACAGATAGTCGAGCACGACGTCGACGCCCGCACGCCAGTGCGGTTCGAGCGCGCGCGCGAGCGCGGCGGCGTCCTGCTGCAGCGGCACGACGGCATCGGCGCCGGCGTCCAGCAGCGCGTGCAGCGCGGCCGGGTTGCGGCCCGTCGCGATCACCGTCGCGGCGCCGAGGTGCTTCGCGATTCGCGCCGCGAGGCGGCCCGACGCGCCCGTCGCGCCGTTGACGAGCACTGTCTCGCCGCCCGCAATGCGTGCGCGCTCGGTCAGCGCGGCCCACGACGACATCGCCGGGATCGCGATCGCGGCGGCCGTGACGTCGTCGAGATCGTCCGGCAGCGGCACCCACTGCGTATCGGGCACGATCGTGCGCTCGGCCATCGCGCCGAACGGCGCCGCGGCGCTGAAGAAGTAGACGCGCTGCCCGTCGTCGAGCCGCCCGACGCCGTCGACGCCGACGACGGACGGGTAGCGCCCGTCGAACGAATAGTGCGCGCCGGAAGCCCGCCCCTGCGCCAGCCGGCTCAGCGCCGACGCCGTCACGTCGATCAGCCGGTGACCCGGCTGCGCCTGCGGCGCGTCGAATTCCGCATAGACCGGCCCTTCGCCGCGCCCCTTCACGACTGCTGCCTTCATGTCGACTCCTCGAATTTGCTGATGTGAATACCCGGCCTGGGCACGCGTACGCTTGACGTCGCGGTGCCGGCAACCGTCAATGCGCGTCGAGCCAAGCGCGCAGCGCGCCATCGCGCACGTCGAGCACATCGAACAGCCCGAGCGCGCGCAGCGCCGGCAACGCGTCGAGCACGTCGGCTTCCGCGCGGGCGCACTCGGCCGTCGACGCATGCGGGTCGGTCAGCACGCGCGCATTGACGAGAAACGCACCGACGGTGCCCTTGCGGATCGTCGTGTCGCCGGCGTCGATCCGGTCCTGATCGTCGGGAAGCAATTGTTCGGCTCGCATCGTTTGGCTCCGTGTCTGTGATCGAAGCGCACAATTTACGCGTGCGATCGATGCCGATCTCCGGTATAAGAGCCATTCGATACGGAGATTCGGCCATGTCCGCCCCCCTTCTTCCCGTGCGGCTCGTGCTCAGCGACGACGGTCCGTTCGTCGCCGCGGCCGTGCTCACGCAGCGCGACGCGCGTACGACCGCGCCGCACGCGCATGCGCGCGGACAACTCGTCGGCGCGCTGAGCGGGCTGCTGTCGATCGGGCTCGACGATCAGGACTGGGTCGTGCCGGCAATCCATGCGATCTGGATTCCGCCGCACTGCCGGCATGGGCTGCAGTCGTTCGGACCGTTTTCGGGATGGTCGGTGTTCGTGGCCGAGGCGCGCTGCGGCGCCTTGCCGTCGGAACCGCGCGCGATCCGCACGACGCCGTTGCTGCGGGAAGCCGTGCGGCGCGCGGCGAGTTGGGACGGATCCGGGCTCGACGCCGCACAGACGCGGATCGCCGAAGTGATCGTCGACGAAATCGCCGCGTCGGAGGCGCAGTCGCTCGGCCTCGTGCGGCCGCGCGACCCGCGGCTCGTCCGGATCACCGATGCGCTCGCGGCCGATCTGGCCGACAACCGCCGGCTCGAAGACTGGGCGCGCTGGGCCGGAATCGGCGCGCGCACGCTGAGCCGGCGCTTTGTCGCGGAGACGGGGCTGACGTTCGCGCAGTGGCGTCAGCAGGCGCGGCTGATGCGCGCGCTCGAAAAAGTGGCCGACGGCGTGCCGGTCACGACGATTGCGCTCGATCTCGGCTACGACAACGTGAGCGCGTTCATCGACATGTTTCGGCGTGCGCTGGGGACGACGCCGGGGAAGTATGGGGAGCTTGCGCGACTTGAAACCGGGAAGGACGCAGGTTCGTCATGATCCGCGTGCAGCGCGGGGGCGATCGGATCGATGTCGCCGAACGTAACGCGCACAGCATTGTTGAAAGCTGCAAATAGCGAATTCGTCGTTCGGCACCGGTCCGGCGCGTTCGCGAAGCAGGACCGAAAGGTCGATGAGTCGCGCGATTTCACCGGGTATGGGACGACGCAGGTGGGAGTGACGGCGGGGATTCAGCAGCGGTTTCGAGCCTCGATGAGCGACGCATTAGGACGAAGATGCATCTCGCTTCTTCGTCCGGCTCGTTTCGTTCGTTTCCCTCGCGCGAGTGTCGCGAAAATCGCCGGCAGCATGCCGGTGACGGCGATCGCCAGGAGCGACGCCCGTGCAATGTATGGACGCTGTACGAGAGCATCGACGCGCGATCACATCACATCGCTGGATCCACGCACCGCGCAACACCCGTTCAAAGAAGTACCCGATAGGCTTCGAGCGCCTGACAGGTCTGAACCATGCCTTGTCGCCGCAAGATCTCGAGATACCGGTCTGCAGTCAACGGTGGTTGTTTGAGCGCCTCTCGCTGTCGCCTCGCGGCCGCAACGACCACGGCCGGTTCAAGGTCGAAAAGATTGTCGACGAACTCGTCGGGATGCTGCGCCTCGATGCCATACGGCGACAACACCTCTTCGGGAAAGTCCTTCCGGTTGAACGTCACGATCACGCTGGCGTTGCAGCGGATTGCAGCGGCAAGCACGTGACGATCATCGGCATCCGGAAGAACAAGCCCGGCAATCAGCGATTCATAACCGGTCACGACGGCATCGGGTATCGCTCGATCCATCAAACTTGAGGTTCGATCAAGCTGTTCCGCTGTCAGGTCCGGATGGTTCTCCAACAGATTGCGCTTCCACTCATCGCGAATATGCGCGCTCCAGCGGGCCCGGAAACATCCGCTTCAACGCAAGGCGCATCAGGAAATCGCGAAGTGGCGCGGGATAAAGTACACAGGCATCGTAGACGGCCGTAAATGCCGAACTCGTCATTCGTAGCCCATCCGCAGTTCCTGTGCCTGCTTGCTCAGTTCCTCCATTGCATCGGCACTCGCCTGGTCGCGCTCAGCCTTGTAGCGCATCAGATCGGAAAAGCGCACGCGCCGATGCTTGCCTGTCCGGTGATAGGGCAATGCATTCGATTCAAGCAGCTTGATCAGGTGCGGGCGGGAGACATTGAGCAAATCTGCCGCTTCCTGGGTCGTCAATTCCGCATGAACCGGCACAACCTTGACCGCGTTGCCGTCCGCCAACTCCGCAAGAATATCCACCAGCAGGCGGAGCGCAGATGTCGGCAGTTCGACCTGATGCGCTCGATTCTCGTCATCAAAGATCTGAATGCGCTGCGTATCGTTTCGTGTTGCGAGATAAGCCGCCAGCATGCGTTGCCCCTCGACGGCCGCCTGCATCTCGCGCTCGACGGGCAAGATCATGTCGGGTGTCGTGGCATGAGGCATGGCGCTCTCCAATCGGAATTTCAGAACTCCCTCAGTCTATTCGAAATAAACGAAACTTGATCAAGCCCCCAAATATGCCGAGTACAGCCGGTTTCCTCGTTCAATACGCCCCATCCCCCTTCCTCCCAACATCCCCCTCCTTCCCCTTGAACAGCGCCGCCAACCGCTCCGCCCCCCTCGCCAGCAACGTCGTATCGACGCCAACCGCCACGAACAGCGCGCCCGCTTCGAGGTAACGCCGCGCGGCCGCTTCATCCGCACTGAGTATCCCCGGCGCCTTCCCCGCCGCCTTGATCGCCCGGATCGCGCCGTCGATCGCCGCCTGCACGTCCGGATGCCCGGGATGGCCGAGATGCCCGAGATCGGCCGCGAGATCCGCCGGCCCGATGAACACGCCATCCACGCCTTCGACACGCGCAATCGCATCGACCGCATCGAGTCCCGCGCGCGTCTCGACCTGCACGAGCACGGCCATCTCCTCATTCGCGCGATGCAGGTAATCGTCCACGCGATTCCAGCGCGACGCGCGCGCGAGCGCGCTGCCGACGCCGCGAATCCCGTGCGGCGGATAACGCGTCGCCGCCACCGCCGCGCGCGCTTCGTCGGCGCTCTGCACCATCGGCACCAGCAGCGTCTGCGCACCGAGGTCGAGCACCTGCTTGACGATCACCGGATCGTTCCACGGCACCCGCACGACCGGCTGCGACGGATACGGCGCGATCGCCTGCAGCTGCGCAAGGATCGTCGGCACCGTGTTCGGCGCGTGCTCGCCGTCGATCAGCAGCCAGTCGAAACCGGCGCCCGCGACGACTTCCGCGCTGTACGCATTCGCAAGGCCGAGCCACAGCCCGATCTGCGCATCGCCGCGCGCGAGCGCGGCCTTGAAGGCATTCGAAGGAATCTGCATCGTGGGTTCACCCGAAGTAGCACTGAATCGTCCCGAGCGGGCCGTAGTCGACGCTGAACGTATCGCCCGGCCGCGCCGCGCACGGCCGCGTGAACGATCCGCCGAGCACGATCTGGCCCGGCTCCAGCGCGACGTCGAAGCGCGCCAGCCGGTTCGCGAGCCACGCGACGCCGTTGGCCGGATGGTTCAGCACGCCGGCCGCGACGCCCGTTTCCTCGACCACGCCGTTGCGCGACATGATCGCCGCGACCCAGCGCAGGTCGACGTCCTGCGGCTTCACGGGCCGCCCGCCGATCACGACGCCCGCGTTCGCCGCGTTGTCGGCGATCGTGTCGAACACCTTGCGCGGCCGCTGCGTGTCGGGATCGATCGACTGGCTGCGCGCGTCGATGATCTCGAGCGCGGGCACCACGTAGTCGACGGCGTCGTACACATCGAAGATCGTGCAGTCCGGGCCGCTCAAGCGCTTGCCGAGCACGAATGCGAGCTCGACCTCGACGCGCGGCACGATGAAGCGGCCGGTCGGAATCGTGCCGCCGTCGTCGAAGAACATGTCGTCGAGCAGCGCGCCGTAGTCGGGCTCGTCGATCTGCGACGTGTTCTGCATCGCCTTCGACGTCAGGCCGATCTTGTGCCCTTTCAGCGTGCGGCCTTCCGCGAGCTTCAGCGCGACCCACGCGCGCTGGATCGCATACGCGTCGTCGATCGTGATGTCGGGATGGTCGAGCGAGATCTGGCGGATCTGCTTGCGCTCGCGCTCGGCGTCGTGCAGGCGGCGGGCGAGCTGGTCGATGATGGCGGTGTCGAGCATGGTCGGATCGGGATCGGGGTCAGTCGGCCCGCTTGTAGCGGGCATGGATGTTGTTGTGCTTGTACGTGCCGCTTTCGCTGAACTCGGTCAGCTCCATCGACAGCGCGAGATAGCGCTTCGCATACAGCTCGGCGAAATGTGTCTTGATCGCATCGAACAGCGCGTCGCACGCGGCCTTTTTCTGCGCGTCGCTGCGGCCCGAACCGATCTTCAGCGTCACGTGGACGAACGCGTCGTCGGCGCTGCCGTCGGCGACGCAGTAGTCCTGCAGCTCGATCGCGCGCGAGCGAATTCCGCCGATCGGAAACACGCCGCCCTGTGCGATCAGCGTCGCGTTGATCGTGCGCAGCAGCGCCGGAATGCGCGCGTCGTCGCGGATGTTCGCGGTGTATTCAACGACGATATGGGGCATGGCTCATCCTGTCGGTCGGAGTGGGCGCCGTGGTGCTCAGCACAGCGGAAAAATCGCATTGATCTGCCCCGTCCCCGAACTCGCGAAGTAGTCGGTGACGATCTCGACCGGCTTGTTGTAACGGTCCCAGCCGAGCAGCCCGAGCAGCATCGCGGTGTCGTGCATCCCGCCCTCGCCGTGGCAATGCGTGTTGTAGTCGGGCAGCATCGCGCAGAACGTCTTGAAATCGCCCTGCTTCCAGAGCTCGACCACGCGCAGGTCGACCTGGCGGAAAAACTCGCGGCTGATCTCGTGGATCGATTCCTCCGGGCTGCCGTTGTCGTTGAAGCGGTGCGACAGCGATCCGCTCGCGAGGAACGCGACGTTCGAATCGCTCTTCTCGATCGCTTCGAGCAGCGCCTCGCCGAAGCGGCGGCTTTCGTCGAGCTGATGCCACATGCACCAGCCCGCGATCGACACGACCTTGAAGTGCTGGTCGCCGTTCATGTAGCGCATCGGCACGAGCGTGCCGTATTCGAGTTCGAGGCTGTCGATCTCGTGCGCGCGCGTCGCGATCCCGCGTTCGCTGGCCGTTTCGGCGATCAGCCGGCCGAGCGCGGGATTGCCCGGATACGCGTACGTCATGTCGCGGATGAAATGCGGCAGTTCGTTGCTCGTGTACGTGCCGGCAAACCGCGCGTTGCAGTTCACGTGATAGCCGGCATTGACGAGCCAGTGCACGTCCGACACGACGATCGTGTCGACGCCGAGCGCGCGGCAGCGCTCGCCGATCAGCTGATGGCCGCGGATCGCCGCTTCACGACAGCCGTGATGCCTGCCGGGCAGCTCCGACAGGTACATCGACGGCACGTGCGTGATCTTCGCGGCGAGGGACAGTTTGCCCATCGTGAGTCTCCGTTTGTTCTTGCGGCAGATCGACCCGCGCGCGTCACACGCCCCAGCGCGGAATATGATGCGAGCCCATCGAGATGCAGACGTTCTTGATCTCCGCGAACACCTCGAAGCTGTACTCGCCGCCTTCGCGCCCGGTGCCCGACTCCTTCACGCCGCCGAACGGCTGGCGCAGGTCGCGCACGTTCTGGCTGTTCACGAACACCATGCCGGCCTCGATGCCGCGCGCCAGACGATGCACCTTGCCGACGTCCTGCGTCCAGATGTACGACGCGAGCCCGTAGGCCGTGTCGTTCGCGAGCCGCAGCCCTTCTTCCTCGTCCTCGAACGGAATCAGGCACGCGACCGGCCCGAAGATTTCCTCCTGCGCGATGCGCATCCGGTTGTCGACGTCGGCGAACACGGTCGGCCGCACGAAGTTGCCGTTGCGCAGGTGATCGGGCAGGCCCGCCGGCTTGTCCGCGCCGCCGGCGACGATCCGCGCGCCTTCCTGCTCGCCGATGCGGATGTAGCCCGTCACCTTCTCCCAGTGCTGGCGCGTGATCATCGCGCCGAGCTGGGTCGCCGGATCGGACGGATCGCCGACCACGAGGTTGTTCGCGCGGCGCGAGAATTCCTGCACGAAGCGATCGTAGATCGTGCGCTGCACGAAGATCCGCGAGCCCGCGGTGCAGCGTTCGCCGTTGATCGAGAAGATCGTGAACAGCGACGCGTCGAGCGCGCGGTCGAAATCGGCGTCGTCGAAAATCAGCACCGGCGACTTGCCGCCGAGTTCCATCGAATACTTCTTCAGGCCCGCGCGCTCCATGATGCGCTTGCCCGTGACCGTGCCGCCCGTAAACGACACCGCACGCACGTCCGGATGCCGCACCAGCGCATCGCCGGCCGTCGCGCCGTAGCCCTGCACGACGTTCAGCACGCCGCGCGGAATGCCCGCCTCGAGCGCGAGGCGGCCGAGCTGGTCGGCCGTCAGCGGCGACAGCTCGGACATCTTCAGCACGGCCGTGTTGCCGAGTGCGAGGCACGGCGCCGTTTTCCACGTCGCGGTCATGAACGGCACGTTCCACGGCGACACCAGCGCGCACACGCCGACCGGCTGGTACAGCGTGTAGTTCAGCATCTGGTCGTCGACCGGATAGGTGCGGCCGTTCATCTGCACGCAGACTTCCGCAAAGAAGTTGAAGTTCTCCGACGCGCGCGGAATCAGCTGCTTGCTGGTCTGCGCGATCGGCAGGCCGGTGTCCTGCGTTTCCAGCGCCGCGAGCGTCGGCACGTTCTTCTCGATCAGCTCGCCGAGCTTGCGCATCAGCTTCGCGCGCTCCTTCGCGGGCGTATTGGCCCACTTCGGGAACGCTTCCTTCGCCGCGCGCACGGCCGCGTCGACTTCGGCCTCGCCGCCCGACGCAACCTCGGTGATCGCTTCGCCGGTCGCGGGATTCAGCGTCGTGAAGGTCTCTCGGCTGTCGACCTCGCGGCCGTCGATCCAGTGCTTGATGGTCATCTGCTCTCCTTGTGCGACGGGCTCAGCCGGCGCGATAGTAGTCGTGCTCGCCGACGATCGTGTTCACGAGCCGGCCGATGCCTTCGATCTCGGTGACGACCTCGTCGCCCGGCTTCGTATCGGCCAGCCCTTCCGGCGTGCCGGTCAGGATCAGGTCGCCCGGCGCGAGCGTCATGAAGCCGCTGATGTGCTCGATCAGCGCCGGCACGTCGAAGATCATGTCGCGCGTGCTGCCGCGCTGCGTCTCCTCGCCGTTGACCGTCGTGCGCAACGTGAGATCGCCCGCATCGCCGATTTCGTCGCGGCTGACGAACCACGGCCCGAGCGGCGTGCAGGTGTCGCGGTTCTTCACGCGCAGGTTCGGCCGGTAGTAGTTCTCGAGATAGTCGCGAATCGCGTAGTCGTTCGCGACCGTGTAGCCGGCGACGTAATCGAGCGCCTGCGCGCGGCGCACGTTGCGCGCAGGCCGGCCGATCACGACGGCCAGCTCGCACTCGTAGTGCATGTGCGTCGCGTCGGCCGGCCGCACGGTGCGCGACCGGTGACCGATGAACGTGTTCGGCCCCTTCAGGAAGATCAGCGGCTCGCTCGGCGCCTTGAACGCGAGTTCCTTCGCGTGGTCCGCGTAGTTCAGGCCGAGCGCGAAGGTCGTGCGCGGCGCGACGGGCGGCAGCCACGCGACGGCGTCCTCGGCGAGCACGCGCCCCGTATCGAGACGGATCGCGCCGTCGCCGGCCGGCTCGGCCGCATGCAATGCGCCGTTGTAGATCACGCGTGCGGTTTTCATCGTGCGCCCTCCTCGATCAGCGTGTGCCGCAGCGTGCCGATGCCGTCGGCGGCGATCTCGATCGTACTGCCCGCGCGGGCGCGCGGCGCACCGCCGGCGACGCCGAGCAGCAGCACGTCGCCCGCGTCGAACGACATGAACGACGTGATGTCGGCGATCAACTCGCGCACCGGACGGATCAGCGTGGCGGTCGACGCGGATGCCGCGACTTCGCCGTCGATCCGCACGGTCAGCCCGATCGCATCGACGTCGGCCAGCGCGGCGGCCGGCACGATGGCCGGGCCCAGCGGGCAAAAGCCGTCGCGGCACTTGAAGCGCACGGCCGGACGGTAATAGTCGGGATGCGGCACCGACACGTCGCTCGCGAGCGTGAAGCCGTGCACGTAGTCGAGCGCGTGCGCGGCCGGCACGCGCGTCGCGCGGCGCGCGAACACGACGGCCACCGACGCGCCGATCTCCAGCGCATCGACGCCCGCCGGCACGACGACGGCCGCGCCGTCGGCCGCATGCGTGTTGGCCGGCTTGATGTAAAGGATCGGCGCCTGCGGCGGGCGGCCGTAAGGCGCCGCGTGGACGGCTTCCCCGAGCGCGTCGAGTGCGGCGCGCTCGTTGAGCAGCGCACCGTAGACGGTACCGATCGCCACCGGCAGCGGCGGCGCCGCGGCGGTCGTGCAACACAGCTCCATGCGTCATTCCCCTGCCGCGCGTCGCGGCGTATCGTCAATAGTTAATATCTTAAGTAAACAATCGCTCGCTGACAACCTCGATTACCCTGATACGCGAATCGAGCCACCGCCGGCTGCTAAGATTCAGGCATCCCCGACCACATCCGACCCCGATGAACCGTACGCTCGACCATCGCAATCTCGCCATGCTGCTGCTCGAGGCCCGCGAAACGCTGATGGGCATGTTCCGCCCCATTCTCAAGGAATTCGCACTGACCGAACAGCAATGGCGGATCATCCGCGTGCTGGACGGCGAACCGTCGGAAGCGCTCGAAGCCGGCCAGATCGCGCGGCGCTGCTGCATCCTGAGCCCGAGCCTCACGGGCGTGCTCGAACGCATGGAGCGCGACGGCCTGATCACGCGCACGCGCGCGCAGGAGGATCAACGCCGGCTGCTGGTCAGCCTGACGCCGCAAAGCAGGAAGCTCGTCACGGAAATCGGTCCGCGCATCGACGAGCAATACCGGCAGCTCGAGGCGCGCTTCGGCCAGGACGGCCTCGACGACATCTACCGCGCGCTCGACCGGCTGATCGAACTCGGCAGCAGCACGCCCTGACGCGACGACGCCCGTTCGCGCGCCGGCGGCACGCGCCCTGCCGGCGGGAACGGGCTTCGCATCGCGCGCGCTCAGTGCAGCGCGCCGCGCATCAGTTCGGTCACCGCGATCCCGCGTGACGTGCGCATGCATTCCTCGACGTAATCGATGAACGGCAGCGGCTCGAAATCGATTTCGTCGCGCACGCGGCGGTTGTCGAATACGCGATCGACCGTCGAGAATTCCGCGAAACGGCGCAGCGCCTTGCCGATCACGCGTTCGAGCGCCGGATCGCGACGGCCCAGCACGTCGCGCACCACCAGCGGCAGGTCGGCCGGCGCGCACGCCGCGTAGCGCGGCGCCCCCGTCATGCCGGCCGCCTCGTCCATCGCCCGCACGATCTGCGCGACCTGCGGCGCCTCGTCGCCGGCCGACACGTGGTAGACGTCGTGTGCGAGCGTCGGCTTGACGGCCAGCAGCATCGTCGCGCGCGCGACGTCGTCCACCGCCACGATGTCGATGCGCGTCATCGGCCGCGCGGTGAAGCGGCGCGCCGCATGTGCGACCCGGAACATCCAGAACGAATTCGGCGCGGGCCGCGTGCCGAGCACCGTATGGCCGACCACATGCGACGGCCGCACGACGACGAGCGGCAGCCCGAGCGCGCGCAGACGCCGCTCCGTTTCCGCCTTCGCATGCAGATAGCCGGCCGCGAGCACGGCGCCCGGCAGCCGTGCGCCGTCGCCGGTCGTGTCGGCCGTGGCCGCGGCCGCATCGTCGGCCGGCTGTTCGTGGACGATCCCGCCGCGGCCCGCGTGGGCGAACGCGGTGCCGACGTAGACGAAGCGCTGCAGGCGCGGCGAGCGCGCGAACCGTTCGGCGAAGCCCAGCGCATCGGCGAGGTCGGCCTGCAGGTGCGCGCCGTCGGCCGGCGACGCGTGGCCCGCGCAGTGGATCACGTGCGTCGCGCCCGCGAGGCGCGCCGCGTCGGCACCGCGCCAGACCTCGCCGAGCGCGCCGACGATCACGTTCGCGTCGCCCAGGCGCGACGCCCAGTACGGCGCGAGCCCGGCGCGCAGCGCCGCTTCGCGCAGCCGCGCGACCGCATGGCCGCGATCCTGCGCGCGCACCACGCACACGATGCGCTCGAGCAGCCCCGCGTTGACGAGCGCGGTCAACACGGTGCTGCCGATGAAGCCGGTCGCGCCGGTCAGCACCAGCCGTTCGACGTTCGCCGCTGCGACCGGTGCGCTGGCCGGCGACACGAGGCTCGTGCGCCAGTTGAGCGACAGCGCGGTTTTCCAGATCAGCACGATAGGTCTCCTTCGAAGAATCGGCCCGGCGGCACGATGAGCCCGGATGCGGGTTGCCCCCGCCAGTCGGCCGGGCCGGGGACGATGCGCGCCCCCGGCGCTGTCCCGACCGGGCAGGCGGCCCGCGATCGCGTCGATCGCGTCTCTGGCACGAGGCGGCCGCCGCCGCGGACGCGGTCCACGGCGCAGGATCGGGAAATTCCCAGTGTGGGGCCCGATCGAATGCAAGTCTGTCCCGAAAGTTTCGTGAAAGTGTGTGGATTTGTACGCGATTGTCGGAGTCTGTCATGGACGTCGATGCGGCGCGCCGCGATCGATTTCGGCGACCGCGACCGATCGACGCGCCCCGCCGGGTCGTCCGATGTCTCGAAGCGGCGTCGCGGCGCATGTTGCCCGACGGCCCCATGCCCACCGGCATCCATCGTTCGGCGAGCCACGCGCGCGCATCGTCAGACATCGTTTCATATGAAACGCCCATGAACGCGATGCAGATTTATTGAGGATTATCGCTTGCGTTTCAGCGCAGTCTATCTAGACTGTTCAAGTCAAATCGAGCGAATTTTTCATTTCTTATAGGAGACGATCCAATGCGCCTCACCATTCGAATTAATGGCAGCGAATCGGCGACCCCGCAATCCTTCGCGGTACTGTGGGTCGACACCGACGAAGGGCTGTGGTCGCGCGAGGCACATCAGGGCATCGATCTTCCAACCTGGGGCAAGGTCCGCGACGTCGAGGGTGCGATGGCGCTCTGCGCGGCCGACGGCGGCAATGCCGTCTGCCAGCTGCAAGGGCTGTCGTTCGGTGCGACGCAGCGCGAACAGGGTGCCGCAGTGCTCGCCGGCGACCATCCCGACGGCGCGTGGCGGCTGCAGGAAGTCGATCGCTGCACGACCCAGCCGGAATATCACGAATTCATTTCGGTTGCCCGATAATTCCCCGACGTAAATCGTCTGCGGGTTTCGGGTTATTCCGGTATCGGAAATATTCTTTTCGATATTCAATATAAAAAAGCGTCCCGCTGCGGGGCGCTTTTTTTATTTTTCGATTTAATGCTATTCGGGGACGGAACTCGATCCCCCACTCGGCCGCGGCCGCTTCGGTACGGGAAAACTGCGTCCGGGCCCCGTCCATCGGCCCTCGATCGCCGCGAACGCGCACGTCGGCGATTCGCAACCCGGCCGACCGAATCGCGCCGCCCAACCCGCTTTCCCTGCTTTTCCGCAACGATCGCCTGGCCGGCCCCCGCGCGAAATCGATGCGCGCCGAAACACACTTTCCCCACACGATGTTTACTCGTTTATTACAATCGCATTATTCCGAATGAACCACCGCCGACGGGCGGCCCGACCCGGCCATTGCATGAGCGTAAAAAAGAAGACCCACCCCGCCGATCCGTACGCGACCGCGACCAAGCATCCGATGCTCGCATCGCGCCTGCCGATGTGGCGCTCGAAGCTGATCGTGATCATCGTGTTCCTGGCGTTCGCCGCGCTGATCGCGCGCGCATTCTGGGTACAGGTCGCAAACCAGGACTTCTACGTCGGCCAGGGCCAGAAGCGCTACCAGCGCACGATCGAGCTCGACGCGATGCGCGGGCGCATCGTCGACCGCAACGGCGCGATGCTGGCGGTCAGCCTGTCGACCTATGAAATCTGGGCGAACCCGAAGCAGGTCGCCGACACCGACTACCCGCAGATCGCGAAGCTGCTCGACATGCCGCTCGCCGAAGTGAAGCGGCGGCTCGGCAACGACAAGACCTTCGTGCTGCTCAAGCGCCAGGTCGACGCCGATACCGCGGGCCGGCTCGACAAGCTCGCGATCGACGGCATCACGCAGATCGCCGATTCCAAGCGCTTCTATCCGGAAGGCGAATCGGCCGCGCACGTGGTCGGCTTCACGAACGTCGAGGACCAGGGCCAGGAAGGCGTCGAGCTCGCGGCGAACCAGCGCCTGTCGGGCATGTCCGGCCAGCGCGAGGTGATCCGCGACCGGCTCGGCCGCATCGTGTCGGACACGCGCCCGCTGGTGCCCGCGCAGCACGGCGCGACGATCGAGCTGACGATCGACCGGCGCATCCAGCAGCTCGCGTTCAGCCAGCTGAAGGCGGCGGTGATCGAGAACAACGCGCTGGCCGGCAGCGTCGTCGTGCTCGATGCGCAGAACGGCGAGATTCTCGCGCTCGCGAACTACCCGACCTTCGATCCGAACGACCGGGCACGCCTGACCGGCCAGCAGCTGCGCAACCGTGCGGTGATCGACACGTTCGAGCCCGGTTCGACGATCAAGCCGCTCGTCGTCGCGCTGTCGATCGACGAGCGCAAGGTCACGCCGAACACGATCATCAATACGTCGCCGGGCACCTACAAGATCGGCCCGGCCGTGATCCACGACACGTCGAACCACGGCTCGCTGACCGTGGCGCAGGCGCTGCAGAAGTCGAGCAACGTCGCGCTCGCGAAACTGGCCCTGAACCTGCCGGCCGAAACGATCTGGAACAAATATCAGGAATACGGGATCGGCCGCGCGCCGGAGCTGACCTTCCCCGGCGTCGCGTCGGGCCGGCTGCGCAGCTACAAGCGCTGGCGCCCGATCGAGCAGGCGACGATGGCGTACGGCTACGGGCTGTCGATGTCGCTGCTGCAGATCGCGCAGACCTACACCGCCTATGCGGGCGACGGCACGCTGCATCCGGTGTCGCTGCTGAAGAACGGCACCGACCAGCAGACGATCGACGCGCATCGCGGCCATCGCGTGACGTCGCCGCAGACGGCCGCCGCGATTCGCTCGATGCTGGAGATGGCGGTCGGCGAAGGCGGCACGGGGCGCCGCGCGCGCGTCGACGGCTACCGGATCGGCGGCAAGACCGGCACCGCGCGCAAGCAGGTCGGCGCGAGCTATGCGAAGGGCAAGTACCGCGCGCTGTTCGCCGGCATGGCGCCGATGAGCAACCCGCGCCTGATCGTCGCGGTGATGATCGACGAGCCGCGCGGCAAGGGCTACTATGGCGGCACGGTGGCCGGGCCGGTGTTCTCGTCAGTCACGAGCGGCTCGCTGCAGCTGCTCGGCGTGCCGCCCGATGCGCCGGTCGAAGCCGATAAGGATGCGCCGCCCAGAAAGGGGCCGGCGCCGCAGAAGACGGTCGCCGCGCCGAAGGCGAGCGCGCCCGCCAAAACCGCAGGCGCCGCGAAGCCCACTGCGCCGGTCGAAACGGCCGCGCAATCCGGCGCGGCCGTGCAGAAGAAAACGGCGGCGGGCTGAGGCCACGCCGCCCGGCACGCGGCGCGATGCCGCGCGCCGTCAATGCGACGCCGCGACCGGCTTCGCCATCCGGCCGAGCACGTGCTCGGTCATCCCGCGCGCGAGTTCGGTCTCGCTCATGAACACGGTGCCGATCCCTTCGCTCGCCAGCAGCGCGGCTTCGTCGCCGCTGTTCGTGCACAGCACGACCTCGAGCGCCGGATTGAGCGTGCGCGAGATCTCGACGATCTGCCGCACGTCGAACACGTCGGGCAACGTGACGACCAGCATGCCCGCCCGTGCAATGTGCGCCTGCACCAGCACGATCGGCTCGATCGCGTCGCCCGACACGGCCGCGACGCCGCCCGCGCGCAGCTTCTCGACGATCTCGCGGTTCTGCTCGACCACCACGTACGCGATCCCGTGCTCGTCGAGCGCATGCGCGATGCGCGTGCCGACCTTGCCGTAGCCGACGATCACGACCTGCCCCGTCAGGTGCGTGTGCGGCGTCGACATCGGCAGTGCGGCGAGCGGATCGTCGCGCGCCTCGAGCCGGCGCGCGAATGCCGAGCGCTTGCGGATCCACGCGAGCCCGGGCTCGATCGCCGCGAACGCGACCGAGTTCAGCGCGATCGAGATCAGCGCGACCGCGAGAATCAGGTTCTGCCCTTCGGACGACAACAGGCCGAGCGAGTGCCCGAGCCCGGCGAGGATGAACGAGAATTCGCCGATCTGCGCGAGCCCCGCGCCGACGATCAGCGCGGTGTTGAGCGGATAGCGGAACGCGACCACCAGCGCGACGGCGGCGAGCGTCTTGCCGATCAGCACGATCGCCGCGACTTCGATCACGTGCAGCGGTTCGTCCAGCAGCACCTTCGGGTCGAACAGCATGCCGACCGAAATGAAGAACAGCACCGAGAATGCGTCGCGCAGCGGCAAGGTCTCGTCGGCCGCGCGCCGGCTGAACTCCGACTCGCGCATCATCATGCCGGCAAAGAACGCGCCGAGCGCGAACGAGACGTCGAACAGCTTGGCCGCGCCGAACGCGATGCCGACCGCGGCCGCGATCATGCACAGCGTGAACAGCTCGCGCGAGCCGGTGCGCGCGACGAGCCACAGAATGCGCGGAAACACGCGCTTGCCGACCACCAGCATCAGCGCGATGAACGCCGCGACCTTCAGCATCGTGATGCCGAGCGCGCTCCAGAGATTGCCGCCGGCCGCGTGCTCGCCGCCCGGCAGCGTGCCGCCGAGCAGCCCCGCGACGGGCGGCAGCAGCACGAGAACGAGCACCATCACGAGATCCTCGACGACGAGCCAGCCGACCGCGATGCGCCCGTTGACCGTCTCGACGAGCCCGCGCCCTTCGAGCGCGCGCAGCAGCACGACCGTGCTCGCGACCGACAGCGCCAGCCCGAACACGAGCGCCGCGCCGACGCTCCAGCCCCACGTGAGCGCGAGGCCGCCACCGAGCAGCGTCGCCACGGTGATCTGCACGATCGCGCCCGGCAGCGCGATCTTGCGCACCGCGAGCAGATCGCCGAGCGAGAAATGCAGGCCGACGCCGAACATCAGCAGCATCACGCCGACCTCGGCGAGCTGCTGCGACAGCGACAGGTCGCCGACGAAGCCGGGCGTGCCCGGACCGATCACGATCCCGGCCAGCAGGTAGCCGACGAGCGGCGGCATTTTCAGCAGCGATGCGAGATAGCCGAAGATCATCGCGAGACCGAAACCGGCCGCGAGCAGTGCAATCAGGCTGACGTCATGAGGCATCCCCCCTCCCAAGGTCTTGTAACTATTTAGTAAGGTTCAAGAACGAAAGGATAAGGGATGAGGCGGGCAAATGGCACGCCACCGCGAAAAATTCACGCGGTGGCGCGATGGCCGGGGTACAACCCCGGCCGGCAGGACGGCGGCGCATCGGCGATGCGCCGCCGCGATTCGACGGTCCGGAACGGCGCGCCGATACACCGGCGCCCCGCCCGCTTCCGTCAGCGCGCGGCTTGCGGGAAGCGCGCGCCCGGCGGCGGCTCCGGCCGCGTCGACGGCACGCTCTTGCGCACCTTCGCGACCTGTGCGGCCGTCACGGTCGCCCCCGTGTTGCCCCAGCTCGTGCGCACGAAGTTCGACACGTCGGCGACTTCCTGGTCCGACAGCCGCCAGCCGAACGGCGGCATCGTGAACGTGGACGGCGCCGTATGCGTACCCTCCAGTGCGCTGCCTTCCAGCACGACGTGGATCAGCGAGGTCGGATCGTCGCCCTGCACGACCGGATTGCCGGCGAGCGCCGGGAACACGCGCGTGTAGCCGTGGCCGTCGCTGCGGTGGCAGGCCATGCAGTTGTCGCGATAGACGGCCGCGCCCGGCTTGCTCGCGTCGCCGGTCTGCAGCGCCTTCGCGGCGGCCGCGTCGTACACGTGGGGCTGCTCGCCCGGCACGCGCGGCGGCAGCGTCTTCAGGTAGCGCGCGATCGCGTTCAGGTCGTCGTCGCTCATGTGCTGCATGCTGTGGCCGACCACGTCCGTCATTCCGCCGAACGCGGCCGTGCGCAGCGTGCGGCCCGTCTTCAGGAACTGCACGATCTCGGCTTCGGTCCAGGTGCCGAGCCCCGTGCGCGGCTCGCCGCGCAGGCTCGTCGGCACCCAGCCGTCGATCGCGCCGCCGCCCGCGAGGAAATCGGGGCCGTCCGCATCGGTCAGCCCGCGTTCCTGCATCGTCGGCGCGCGCGGCGTATGGCACGCGCCGCAGTGGCCGAGCCCCTGCACCAGATACGCGCCGCGCGCGATCACGGGATCGCTGTACGACGCCGCATCGAACGGCTTCGGCGACGGCGCGAACAGCTTGCGCCAGAACGCGAGCGGCCAGCGCATCGACAGCGGCCATACGATGTCGACTGCGCGGTTCTCGTGCTCGACCGGCGCGACGCCGTGCATGAAGTACGCGTACAGCGCCTTCATGTCGTCGTCTGTCAGCCGCGAATAGGACGGGAACGGCATGGCCGGATACATCGTGTCGCCGTTCTTGCGCACGCCCTCGCGCACCGCGCGCGTGAAGTCCTCGTACGTCCATCCGCCCAGCCCCGTTTTCGGGTCCGGCGTGATGTTGGTCGAATAGATCGCGCCGATCGGCGTGTCGAATTTCAGGCCGCCCGCGAACGGCTTGCCGCCGCTCGCGGTGTGGCACGCGATGCAGTCGCCTGCGCGCGCGAGGTACTCGCCGCGCTTGACGAGATCGGCGTCGGCGGACTGCGTCGCGGGCGCGGCCGCCGGGCCGGATGCCGCGCCAGGCGTCGCCGCCGGCTGCGCGCCGGCCGCGCCGCTCGCGAGTCCGAACGCGGCCCAGGCCGCGCCCGTCGCCAGTACGCGCTGCAGCGGGGAAAAGCGGCGCGCGGCAGTGTGATTCACGATCCTCTTCATACGGTCACCAGCGGGGCGGGATTTTTCAGGTATTGCTCGCGGATCGCGCGCGCGGACCAGTAGGCCAGCGCCGCGACGATCCCGGTCGGGTTGTAGCCGATCCCCTGCGGCAACGCCGACGCGCCCATCACGAACACGTTGTGCACGTCCCAGCATTGCAGGTAGCGGTTGAGCACGCTCGTCTTCGGATCCGTGCCCATCACCGCGCCGCCGACGAGGTGGGTCGTCTGGTAGGCGCGCGAATCGAAGTGCTTGCCGAACTCGCGCGTCGATACGCTGATCGCCTTCGGCCCCATCGCCTCGGCGATCTTCTTCATCTGCCCGGTCACGTACTGCGCCATGCGGATGTCGTTGTCCTTCCAGTCGAACGTCATGCGCAGCAGCGGCTGGCCGTACGAATCGCGATAGGTCGGATCGAGGTCGAGATACACGTCGCGGTACGACATGTTGGTGCCGTGCGCGTCCATCGACACCGTATGCGCGTAGTAATCCTTGACGGACTTCTTCCACGCCGAGCCCCACTGCGGCGTGCCGGGCGGCGTCGCGATGCCGCTGATCGGCTTCACGCCGGCCTGGTTCACCCACAGCGGCGAACCGCCGACGAAGCCGAGCGGGCCGTGGTCGAAGTTGTCGGCGTTGAAGTCGTCGACCGCGACGCCGTTGCCGCCCGCGCCGATGAACGGATTGGTGAACGTGTCCTTGTCGAAGAACGCCTTGATCGTCGACAGGTTCTGGTACGCGAAATTGCGGCCCACCACGCCTTCGCCCGAGATCGGGTCGTACGGCTTGCCGATGCCCGACAGCAGCAGCAGGTGCACGTTGTGATACTGGAACGCGGCGACGATCACGAGATCGGCCGGCTGCTGCACTTCGCGGCCGGCCGGGTCGACGTAGGTGACGCCGGTCGCGCGCTTCTTCGTATCGTCGAGGTCGACGCGCAGCACGTGGCACTTCGAGCGCAGCTCGAAGTTCGGCGCCTGCTTCAGCGCGGGCAGGATGTTCAGGTTCGGCGACGCCTTCGAGTACATGTAGCACGCGTAGCCGCTGCAGTAGCCGCAGAAGTTGCACGGCCCCATCTGCACGCCGTACGGGTTCGTGTACGGGCCCGACGTGTTCGCCGACGGCAGCCGGTACGGATGCAGCCCGAGCGACCTGGCCGCGTCGAAGAAGCGCTGCGCCGAATAGGTATTGAGCTGCGCCGGCAGCGGGAAGTGGTCGCTGCGGTTGGCCTCGAACACGTTGCCGTCGCCGACCACCTTGCCGCCGACCTTGTAGGCCTGGCCCGACGTGCCGAACACCTTCTCGGCGAAGTCGAAATGCGGTTCGAGCTCGTCGTAGCTGACGCCCGTGTCCTGGATCGTCATCCCTTCGGGGATGAATTTCCTGCCGTAGCGCTCTTCATAGTGGCTGCGCAGGCGCAGCTCTTCCGGCGTGATGCGGAAATGCACGCCCGACCAGTGCAGCCCCGCGCCGCCGACGCCCTCGCCCGGCAGGAACGCCGCGAGCTGCCGGTACGGCAGCGCGGTGTCGTTCACGCCGTGGCGGATCGACACGGTCGTCTTCGACAGGTCGAGGAACAGCTTCTTGCGGATGTTGTAGGTCAGCTCGTCGATCGTGTTCGGATACGCGCCGTCCGGATAGGTGTCGCGATACTCGCCGCGTTCGAGCGCGACGACCTTCAGTCCCGCTTCGGTCAGCTCCTTCGCGAGAATCGCGCCGGTCCAGCCGAAGCCGACGATTACCGCATCGACATGCGGCTTTTTCTCTGCGGCCATCAGCTGCGCTCCCCGTTGATCGAGACCGGGCCGTACGGATACGGCTTGCCGTTCTGGTTGACGAAATCCATGAAATCCGCGCGCGCGCCCGGAAAGCCGATCATCTTCCACGCGGCCATCCCGCGATTGCCGCCGTGCACCGGATCGCAGAAATAGCCTTCGCGCGTGTTCTGCAGCAACTGGCCGAAGAACACGCCGGGCGGCACGTCGTCGATCTGCGCGGCGCCTTTTTCGAGATCGCCGAGCACTGCGTCGCGGGTCGGCGCGTCGAGATCGGCGAACGCCTTGCCGTGCGCCTTCTCGCAATAGCGGTTGACGGCCGCGATGCCGAGCCGGTAGACGTCGCGCGGCACCAGCTTCAGCTGATAGCCGAGCTCGGGCACGCCCTGCTGGAACGGTCCCTGCATGTACCAGGTCGCGCCGTGCGCGTAAGGCGTTTCCATCTGGCGATCGATGAATTCGGGCACGCCGGCTTCGAGCGCGCCGGGGCCTTCGGCATCGGCCGGAATCAGGCGGTCGACGGCGGCCTGGACGAACGCCCATTCCTTGGCATCGAAGAAGGTCGGCTTGTACGGCGCGCGTTCGGCGTCGGCCGCCGCGGACGCATTGCCGGCCGTCGTCGCGGACGGCGACGACGAGCGCAGGTCGCAGCCGGCGACCGACGCGATCGGCACGAGCGCGACCGACGTGCGCAGGAACCGACGGCGCGAGTTGGGTTGGTCAGTAGACATGGTCGGATGTTGATCGTTGGGGATCGTGGTTCGCACACACGCATGCGTCGCAGTGTGTCCGGCGTAACGGCCATCGGCCGCCCTGTTCTTTCATGTGTTGCGAACAACCTCGATACAGGCGCCGACCGCGAGGCGCGGCGGCGCCGTCATGCAGCCGCCGATGCGCCTGATCCGGAGGCGCCGGCGGATCGACCTCTTCGCGGGTCTGGTCGTGCGGGCGGTCGCGGCCTGTCGGCCGGCATCCGTCCGCTGTCGCCATGACCCCTAGTTCAACTTAGACGCCGCGTCTGCCGACGGCAAGCGCAACGTGCACGACCCTCATTCCGGGTCTGGCGACAGGTGCCGCGCATTATAAATGGAACCGGTTCCATTTCGGTATGGCCGGGACGCAATTCATTGCATCGAAAACCGCAACAATGGGAAAACCGGGATGTCGAGATGCGCAAAGATACGCAGGCTGCTGCTGCGGGCTGGCGGGGTGCCGGCCCGATTGCACCGGCGATTCGTCGACGCCCGGCGTGCGCCGAAAGCGCGCCGCTTCGTATGGCGGTGGAGCCGGCGAGCAAACCGCTGCCGCGCGCTGCCCTTTACCCCGGCCAGACCATCGAAGCGATGGACAGCGCCAGCGCCGCGCAAAGCGGCGAGTAGCACAGCGTGTCCATCCGCGCGAAGCGCGATCCGCGAATCCGCTTGAAGAAGCCGACATAGCGGAAATCGCCGACGGCCCGCACCGCGAAGATCAGTGCGAGCACCGCGATCGCGAAGCCGATCGCGCCGGGATGCAGGTCCGCCCGCAGCCAGCCGGCGCGGGCCGCCACCACGCACGCGCCGCCCAGCAGCGCCGCAGCGACGGCCAGCGTGCCGACGGCACTCGGTTTCAGCAGCGGTACGCCGTCCTGCTCCGGAATCGCCGCGCGCTTGCCGAGCCGGCCGCCGCACGCCCAGTAGACGTGCACGAGTGCAAGCATGCAAAGCGTCGGCACGCTGAAATACGCACCGCTCATGTCGATAAGGCTCCTCGGATCATTGTTTGTCTGTCGCCGGAAGCGCGCCGGCGCGCGGCCTCTGCGCCGCGCCACGCAACACGATACCGAAACCGCGCAGCGCGTGCATTGCGACGCCCTGTCGCAATCGGACGCGCGGCGTGGTGCGGCGCGGTGAGGACCGGGCGCGGCACACCTGCGACGGTGCGCGCGCCCGTCGCGCGCGATCGCGCGTCGCGACGCTGCATGGCAGCAAGCGCCGCGGCACATTCGCCATCGTCGCGCCGCCCCGCTTGACTTCCGTTCGCGCACCACTACCCTTTTATTCCAGTGCTGCAGTCGGTGCGCCGTTTCGCTCGATCGGCCGTGTCGCCTGCCGAAGGAGCCGTCGATGACCGAAGCCCATGAACGCCGTGCGCTGCTGCTGCATCTGGGCGACGTGCTGCGTACGGTCAGCTGCCTGCTCGAGAACGAGCGCGACGATGCGTTCGTCGGCGAGCTGGTCGCGACGCGTCCGATGCTGTCTGACCTGCCGTTGCTCGAGCACGTGTTCGCGCGAATGACGGTGCGCGAATTCACCGACGCCGTGCCGCACGCGTTCTGCCTGTGGCCGCGGCTGTTGCTAGACGCATCGCTCGATCGCGATGCGCTCGCCATGCCGGTCTGCGCCCACCTGTTCGCCGGCAATCCGCTTGGCTGGGCGCGCTATGCGGCATCGCTCGCGGGCGACGTGCCGTGGTTCGGCGCCGGCATCCGGCCCGCGGAGCCATCGTCGTCGGCCACCTGACGTACATGGCAAGCACGACGCGCCGGCAACACAACGATAACGAAGGCCCATGGAGGTGACTCATGCTGATCGGTGTGCCCAAGGAGATCAAGAACCACGAATACCGCGTCGGTCTCACGCCGGCCGGCGCACGCGAGCTGACGCGCCACGGCCACAAGGTGCTCGTGCAGCGCGGCGCCGGCACCGCGATCGGCCTGCTCGACGACGACTACACGGCCGCCGGCGCGGCACTGTGCGACGGCGCCGACGAGCTGTTCGCGCGCGCCGACATGATCATCAAGGTCAAGGAGCCGCAGCCGGCCGAATGCGCGATGCTGCGGCGCGGCCAGATCCTCTATGCCTACCTTCATCTCGCGCCCGATCCCGAACAGGCAGCCGCGCTCGTCAAGTCCGGCGCGGTCTGCATCGCGTACGAAACCGTGACCGGCCCCGGCGGCGGCCTGCCGCTGCTCGCGCCGATGAGCGAGGTCGCGGGACGCATGTCGATCCAGGTCGCGGCGACCCACCTCGAAAGCCCGCGCGGCGGCCGCGGCATGCTGATGGCCGGCGTGCCGGGTGTGCCGGCCGCGCACGTGGTCGTGCTCGGCGCGGGCGTCGTCGGCACCGGCGCGCTGCAGATGGCGGTCGGCCTCGGCGCGCGCGTTACCGTGCTCGACACCAACGTCGGCCGGCTGCGGCAGCTCGACCTGATCTTCGCGAACCGGATCGCGACCGTCTGCTCGAACGCGCAGACGATCGACGAAGCCGTGCGCGACGCCGACGTCGTGATCGGCGCGGTGCTGGTGCCGGGCGCGTCGGCGCCGCGGCTCGTCACGCGCGACATGATCGCGACGATGCGCGCAGGCGCCGTCGTCGTCGACGTCGCGATCGACCAGGGCGGCTGCTTCGAGACCTCGCATGCGACGACGCACGCGGCGCCGACCTATGTCGTCGACGGCGTCGTGCACTACTGCGTCGCGAACATGCCGGGCGCCGTCGCGCGCACGTCGACTTTCGCGCTGAACAACGCGACGCTCGGCCACGCGCTCGCGCTCGCCGACAAGGGCTGGAAACGCGCGATGGCCGACGATCCGCACCTGCGCGCGGGCCTGAACGTCTGCGACGGCCACATCACCTACGAAGCGGTTGCGCAGGCGCTCGGGCGAGCCTACGTGCCCGCCACCGACATGCTCGCGTAGCGCGCGGCGGCGGGCGCAGCCGGCGTCACGTTCGCCGTCACGCCCCCTTCTTCGGTCGCGCCCGCTTCGCCGCGCCGCTCGCGCCCATCGTACGCGCCAGCAGCGGCCGCAGTTGCGCGAGCGTGCGCGTATTGAGCACGTCCTGCCGCGTCAGCCAGCCGCGCCGTGCCTGATCGACGCCGTAAGCGAGGTTGTCGAGTTCATCCGCGCCGTGCGCATCCGAGCCGATTGCCACCGGCACGCCGGCCTTCGCCGCCTCGCGACACCAGACATCCGCGAGATCGAGCCGCTGCGGCTGCGCGTCGAGTTCGACGAAACAGCCGCGTTCGGCCGCCCGCGCGATCACGCGCGGCACGTCGAGCTCGCACGCGTCGCGTTCGCCGAGCAGGCGGCCGGTCGGATGCGCGAGGATCGTGAAATACGGATGATCCATCGCGCGCAGCATGCGTTCGGTCTGCGCATCGCGCGACAGGTCGAAACCGTCGTGCACCGCGCCGACGACCAGATCGAGCCGGCCGAGCACGTCGTCGGGCACGTCGAGGCTGCCGTCCTCGCGTATCGCGGCCTCGACGCCTTTCAGCAGCACGAAGTCGTCGAGCGCTGCGTTGATGCGGTCGATCTCGTCGCTCTGCCGAACCAGCCAGTCTAATCCGGCCGGGCGCTGCCCACCGCCAGCCGGCACGCGATCGGTGACGGCCAGATACGCGAGCCCGCGCGAGCGTGCGGCGTCCGCCAGCGCGCGCAGGCCGTCGCGACCGCCGGACGCATCGGTATGTGCGTGCAGGTCGCCATGGAGATGCTTGCGTTCGACGAGCGTCGGCAGCGTGCCGCCGCGCGACGCTTCGATCTCGCCGCGATCCTCGCGCAGCTCGGGCGGCACCCAGCGCAGGCCGATCGCCTCGTAGACCGACGCTTCCGTCTCGCCGGCGATCCGTTCGTCGCCGCGAAACACGCCGTATTCGTTGATCTTCAGGCCGCCGGCCTGTGCGATCCGGCGCAACGCAATGTTGTGCGCCTTCGAGCCGGTGAAATAGACGAGCGCCGCGCCGAACGCCTCGGCATCGACCACGCGCAGGTCGACCTGCAAGCCGCTTGCCAGCACGATGCTCGAACGCGTCTTGCCGTGCGCGAGCACGCGCGCGACGTCGCGGTAGCCGACGAACGCATCGGCCACCGCGGCTGCATCGCGCGCGGTGACGAGGATGTCGAGATCGCCGACCGTTTCGCGGCGCCGGCGGAAGCTGCCGGCCGCCACCGCGTCGCCGACGCCGGCTACCGCGCGCAGGCCGTCGAGCAGCGGCATCAGCGATTGCGTCGCGACCGGCAGCAGGAATCGCTGCGGCGTGCGCTGCAGGCGCTCGTCGAGCGCTTCGAGCAGATGGGCTTCGGTTTTCGCGCCGAAGCCGGGCAGCGCGCGCACATGCCCGTTCTTCGCTTCCGCGCGCAACTGTTCGAGCGTATCGACGTGCAGCGCGTCGTGCAGCGCCTTCACGCGTTTCGCGCCGAGCCCCGGCACGTCGAGCAGTTCGACGATCGCGCCCGGCAACGCGTGGCGCAGCGTCTGCTGCAGTTCGCAGGTGCCGGTCGCGGCGATCTCGCGCAGCTTCGACGCGAGATCGGGCCCGATCGACGGAATCTGGCCGAGATCGCCGCCGCTCGCGATCATCGACGGAATGTCGCGCCCGTAGTCGGCGATCGTGCGCGCGGCATTGCGATACGCGCGCACCCGAAACGGGTTGGCGCCCTGGATTTCGAGCATGTCGGCAATTTCGGCGAACACGGCCGCACACTCGGCATTGTGGATCGGCATGGCTCCCTTCCGCATGGATGACGCCGCGCATCGTCCGCATCGGCGCATGTCGCCGACGCCGGACGCCCGTTCGTCATCGTACGCCGACCGCGCGACGCGCGCAGCGCCGGAACGCCGCGACGGCCCTGCCGGGCCTGTCAGAGCGACGCGCGCGGCGTCGTCGCGTACCGGCGCTCGTAGATTGCCTGGCAATGCGTGCAGCGTTCGGCGGTCGGTCGCGCGAGCAGTCGCTCGTAGCCGACCGGCGCATCGCAGTCGATGCACTCGCCGTAGCTGCCGTCGCGCATCCGCTGCCGTGCGCGCGCGATCGCGCGCAGCTCGGTCAGCTTCATCCCGATCAGCGCGTGATCGACGTCGACGAACAGATCCGCGTTCGCCTCGTCGCCCTCGTCCGGCGACGCGCCGGCGAGATCCGCATAGGACTCCGATGCGCGCTGGTCCTCGCTCGTGCGAATCTCCGCGCGCAGCGCGCGCTCGCTTTCATCCAGCCGCTGCTGCAGCGTCTGCCGTTGCCGTTCGTCGAGCGCCATTGCCGTCTCTCCTGTTTTCGGGTTCCGCGCGAAACACAGGCGACGCGCGTCGGCCGTACCGGTGCCCGGCGTGCAGGCCCGACCTGCGCCGCCGTTTCCGGATGTCCGCCCGGCTGGAAAGCGCCAGGCGCATTCGACGCAGCATAAACCCAACCGCCACGCGTGTGTTGAGCGACGTCAGACGCGGCGCAACATGCGTGGAAGCGGGAAATAAAGGGGGAACGGATGGGCGGGTGAAAGCACGCGCGACACGGCCGACAGCACCGCCTATCCCGACGCGTTCGCGATTCGCTGACCGCGCATCGCCACCGCGCGCTTCCGCTCAGAACGACTCAGAACGCATTGCGCCCGATGAAACCGCGCACGATCGTCAGCAGGATGATCTTCATGTCGAACCAGAAGCTCCAGTTCTGCATGTAGAACAGATCGAACTTCACGCGCGCGGCCATCGCCTCGACCTTGCGCGTCTCGCCGCGATAGCCGTTCACCTGCGCCCATCCGGTGATGCCGGGGCGCACGCGATAGCGATACATGTAACAGTCGATCAGCTGACGGTAGAAGTCGTCGTGCTCGATCGCATGCGGGCGCGGGCCGACCACCGACATCTGCCCGAACAGCACGTTGAAGAACTGCGGCAGTTCGTCGAGCGACGTGCGCCTCAGGAAAGCGCCCACGGGCGTGATGCGCGTATCGTTGCGCGACGCCTGTCGCAACACGCCGGGCTGTTCGCGATGCACGCGCATGGTCCGGAACTTCAGGATGTCGAATTCGCGGCCGTCGACGCCCTTGCGGCGCTGCCTGAACAGCACCGGCCCCGGCGACGACAGCTTCACGGCGATCGCCAGCGCCGCGAGCAGCGGCAGCAGCGGAATCAGCACGCCGATCGCGAACAGCCGGTCGAATGCGAACTTCGCCCACAGCTCGGGCGCCGAGCGCGGCGTCGTCGCGAGATTGATCGCCGGCATGCCGAGCACGTCGGTTGCCGAGCGATCGACGACGGCCATCTGCCGGACGTCGGGCAGCAGCCGCAACTCGACGAACTCGTCGCGCAACTCGCGCACGATGCGCTGGATTCGCCACTCGTGCGACATCGGCAGCGTGAGCCACACCTCGTCGATCTCGCCGTTGCGAATCATCTGCCGCAATGCATGCCAGTCGTCGATCACCGGCACGCCGCCGATGTCGCCCGCCGCCCCCGGCGCAGCGTCGTCGAACACGCACGCCGCCGCGTACGGGCCGTGCGGCGCAACGCGCATCCGTTCGATCGCGACGCGCCCGTACGCGGTCGCGCCGACCACGGCGACGCGGCGCTGCCGCGCGCGCGCGTCGACGCGCTTCAGCACGATCGCCAGCAGCGCCGTGCGCCCGAGCAGCAGCGCCGCGTCGCCGGCCAACACCGTCTCGACGATCCAGCGCAGCGTGATCGTGCCGCCGCGGTTCATGATCCACATCGCGCCGGCCACCGTCAGCCCGCTCGCGCATACGACGGCGACCGCCACGCGCGTCAGCGCATGCGCGCCTTCATCGGCCTGCGCGCCGGCCCGCGGGTCGCGCAGGCGATGCGGCAGCAGCGCGACGGTCAACACGCACAGCAGCGCGATCGCGCCGCGCCGCGCATCCGACAGTTCGCTCCATGCGAGCCCGGCCGCCGCCTGCGCCGCGAGCGCGCCGGTCAGCACGAGCGCGACGTCGGCCGCCGCGATCGCGGCGCGCCGCATCGCACTCGTTCCTCCCGCGAGCGCCCGCATCGTCACGCACCATGCGCGTGGAATCCGTAACGCACCTCCGCCACGCGGGGGCGAACCGGCACCGACGGCGCGCTGTCGCGCGCGCCGAGCAGCCTGCGGTAGTCGGCGCGAATCATGTCGTAGCATTCGCACGCGTGATGTTCGAGGCCGTGACGGTCGAGTACCGTGATGCGTCCGCGCCGCTGGCGGATCAGCCCGGCATCCTGCAGGCTGCCGGCCGCCTCGGTCACGCCTTCGCGGCGCACGCCGAGCATGTTCGCGATCGTCTGCTGCGTGACGGTCAGCTCGTCACCGTCGATGCGGTCATGCGCTAGCAACAGCCAGCGGCTCAGTTGTTCGCTGACCGAATGATGCCGGTTGCACAGCGCGCTGCGGGAGATCTGCGCCATCACCGCCTGGCAGTAGTTGAGCAGCAGCCGGTAGGTCGCCGGCGAGCGCTCGAACTCCGTGCGCATCACGCAGGTCGGCACCCGGTACGCCATCCCGCCGATACGCACCTCGATACGATTCGACATCGCGACGCCACCCACCAGCGTCGCAAGACCGACCACGCCTTCCCGGCCGACGACCGCCACCTCGACCATCGCGCCGTCCTCCATCAACTGCTGCACCGACATCATCGCGGTCGTCGGGAAATGCAGGTGGCGCATCGGCTCGCCGACGCGGTCCAGCATGCCGGGCTTGATCCTGACCAGTTCGAGATGCGGTGCAATCGCACGAATGCTGTCCTCCGGCAGCGCGTCGAGGATGGCGTTCGCCGAGTAGCTCGATTGAAGATGAAGCATGTCTGTATCCCTCTTATTGTCCGCGCCGCGTGCTGCCGGTCGGCGGAATTCGTTTTCGTCATGCGTGTCGGGGATGACCGGCGGTTGCGGCCAACAACCCCGAACCCAGCCTGACGGCTGCTTGTCAAGTCTGATTCCGGTCGATCACTCCGTTTCGACACGCCGGCCTCATTAAGCGATTTACGTGCCAATAGCGGCTCATCCTTAATATGTAAATCACGAGCGATTTAGGCCGTCCGAATAAGTCTGAGCAGAGCCAAAAAAGCGTCTCATTTCCGGACACTCGCCGTCGCGGTCGACACATCGGCCCATTCGACTGATCAATACGTAAGCACCCTTAGCGAGCCCGCCGATCGGCGCGACAGGCTTTTCGTTCAAATACTTACATATGATTTTCAATCGTTTCCGTGACGTTCGAGGCGGCCGCCCGACTCGCTTCACCCCGCTCGCACAGTCGTTTGAAACTGTCTCAAAATTGAATCGACACTCTAATGCCGCAGTTTGTTATCTGCCGCACAAAGACATCGCAAGCCGGTGATTTGATTGAGGAAAATCGACACCGCCACACAAATGTCAAATAATGTTTGATGTTGCTTTTTTGTTTTTCGACTATCGTGATGGAGCGCGTCGATTGATGAGCGAGCGTCGTCGAATACATTCTCATCGCGTCATTCCAAACCAGGATGATTAATTCCGCAAAGCCTCGGAAACAGCGTTTCTGATAACGTTTGCATTCACGTCGAAATCGTCAAACACTGTGAAATGACATAATGTGGGATTGGCGAATTTCGATGCCGTGCTAGCCTTTGCGCACTGCACGCTTTCAAATATTCACGAACCACGAGTCCGCACGCTCGTGCGAATTCCCGTTGCGGAATCCCGGCGAGACGCTGTGCGACTGTCACCATACGAGGATGTGACGTGACCTTACAGGCCAACGACGCCGTCGCCCGCGCGAACGGCATGATCGAGCTGTCCCACAGTTTCGACGCCAACCGGTTTCTCGCTGCGCTCGATCGCGACGACCGCGCGACGCTGATCCCGCAACTGCAGCTCGTCCACCTGAAATCCGGGCAGGTGCTGTGCGAACCCGGCGAGATGCTCGCCGCGGTCTACCTGCCCGTCACGACCGCGATCTCGCTGCAGTACGTGTCGTCCGGCGGCATGACGCTGGAGGTCGCGCAGATCGGCAGCGAGAGCGTGGTTTGCGACGACGTGATCGGCGGCAGCGGCCGGATGCCGTGCCGCGCGGTCGCGTGCCGCGACGGATTCGTGTACCGCCTCGACCGGCGCGTGTTCGCCGCCGCGTTCGACACGTCGCCGGTGATTCGCCATCTCGTGTTCGTCTGCGTGCGGCTGCTGATGGCGCAGGTGTCGCAAATCACCTTCTGCAGCCGCCATCACGTGCTCAAACATCAGTTATGCAGATGGTTCCTGCTCGCATACGACCGCTCGCGCAGCATCGAGATCCAGGTCACGCACAGCATGCTCGCGCAGATGCTCGGCGTGCGGCGCGAGACGGTCACGGATGCCGCCGGCGAAATCCAGAAGCTCGGGCTGATCCGGCAGTACCGCAGCTCGATCGTGCTCGCGGATCTCGCCGGCCTCGAGACGATGTCCTGCGGCTGCCGCGCGATCGTGCGCGACGAAATGAAGCGCATCCTGTCGGCCGACACGGGCGTGCCGGCGGCCGCGCGCGCATGACCCACGTCGTGCACGTGGTGCACGTGGTGCACGCGACGCTGCGGCCCGCCCGCTCGCGTACGCCCGCGCAGGTCAGCAGATTGTAGGGTGGCGAACAGAACGCAACGGCGGCGAATGGTCTACTGATGTCGGACTGCCGGGGGGATGTCAGCGCATTGCGCCGTGTCTGCCCGCATGGACGAAACCACGCACGCCGGAGCAGCACGTGAAAAACGAAATCAGAACCATCCTCAAGCAGGTCGCCCATCTCGAAGCTGCGATCGATTCGATCGGCGACGGCGACGACCTCTACGAAGCGGGCCTGTCGTCGCTCGACACGATCCAGCTGATGCTGGCGATCGAAAAGCAGTTCAACATCGAGATTCCCGACGAGATGCTGAACCGCAATCTGTTCCGCAGCATCGACGCGCTCGCGGACACGATCGCCACCCTGCAACGCACCGAGCATTCCGCATGAGCGCGCTGCTTCCGGAACTCGCAGCCGACGACGAATCCCGTCGGCTCGACGAGGCCGCGCGCGCCGTCGCGGAGATCGCCGCCCGCCACGCGGACGCGGTCGATCGCGACGCGCGCTGCCCCGTCGAGGCGATCGAGGCGATGCGCGCGCGCCGCCTGTTGAGCGCGATGGTGCCGACGCGGCTGGGCGGCGCGGGCGCCTCGCTGGCGGACATCGCGTCGGCCTGCTCGATCCTCGGCCAGGCCTGCGCATCGTCGGCGATGGTGTTCGCGATGCACCAGATCCAGGTCGCATGCATCGTCGACCACGCGGCCGACCACGGCTGGCACAAACTGTTCCTGCAGCAACTCGTGCGCCACCAGTGGCTGCTCGCGTCGGCCACGTCGGAGGACGGCGTCGGCGGCAACCTGCGCGCGAGCCAGTGCGCGCTGGAAACCAACGGCGGCGAATTCCGGCTGCACAAGTCCGCGCCGACGATCTCGTACGGCGAGTACGCGGACGGCATCCTCGCGACCGCGCGACGCGACGCGCAGGCCCCCGCCTCCGAGCAGGTGCTCGTCACGCTGATGCGCGACGGCTATACGCTGGCGCGCCGCGGCGAATGGGACACGCTCGGCATGCGCGGCACCTGCAGCAACGGCTTCACGCTCGACGCACAGGGCGCCACCGTGCAGTGCCTGCCGGTGCCGTTCGCGCAGATCGCCGAGCAGACCATGGTGCCCGTCTCGCACATCCTGTGGGCTGCCGTGTGGATCGGCGTCGCGGGCGACGCGTTCCATCGCGCACACCAGTTCTTCCGTGCGCAGGCGCGCCAGACCGACGGCGCGCCGTCGCCGGCAGCGCGGCGCATCGCCGAATCGCTCGCGCTGATGCAGGCGATGCAGGCCCGCGTCGACAACGTGCTGCGCCTGTACGCGAATGCATCCGCGCGCTCGTGGTCGGCGGGCATGGCCTGGGCCGCCGAGATCAATACGCTGAAGACCTACGTCTCGACGACCGCGCTCGAAGTCGCGCACGAGGCGATGATGATCTGCGGGATGGCCGGCTACAAGCAGGGCACGCCGTTCAGCGTCGGCCGGCATATTCGCGACCTGCACGCGGCGCCGCTGATGATCAACAACGACCGCATTGCCGCCAACACTTCGAGCCTGCTGCTCGCGCTGCGTCCTGCGACGCTGGAGAAACTCACGTGAACGACCGCCTGTCCGTGCCCCCCGCCGCTTCCATCCCCGCCGATGCGCCGCTCGACCGCGCCGGCGTCAACCCGCTGCGCGACGAGCTGATCGAGGCCGGCCTGCTGGTCTCGACCGGCATCCAGGGCCTGTTCGGCCGCAGCGAATCGTTCGAGCGCGTGGTCGAGGCGCTCGACGCGTTCGTCACGCGCATCGGCGCCGACCAGCAGGCCGAAGTGTTGCGCTTTCCGCCCGCGATCAGCCGCCTCGAGTTCGAGCGCAGCGAATACATGAAGAGCTTCCCGCAGCTTGCCGGCAGCGTCCATTCGTTCTGCGGCGACGAGCGCCAGCACCAGCGGCTGCTGCAATGCCTCGATCGCGGCGAGGACTGGACGGAAAACCAGAAGCCGACCTATGTCGTGATGACGCCGGCCGCCTGCTATCCCGTCTATCCGGTCATCGCGCGCGAAGGCGCACTGCCCGCCGACGGCCGCATCGTCGACGTGTTCTCGTACTGCTTCCGCCACGAGCCGTCGCTCGACCCGACCCGCATGCAGCTGTTCCGGATGCGCGAGTACGTGCGGATCGGCACGCCCGAGCAGATCGTCGCCTTCCGCCAGACCTGGATCGAACGCGGCACGCGGATGATCGAGGCGCTGCGCCTGCCGAACGCGATCGACCTCGCCAACGACCCGTTCTTCGGGCGCGGCGGCAAGATCGTCGCGAACAGCCAGCGCGAGCAGAACCTGAAGTTCGAACTGCTGATCCCGATCGAGCACGACGGCCGGCAGACCGCATGCCTGAGCTTCAACTACCACATGGACCATTTCGGGCTGCTGTGGAATATCCGCACCGCGACCGACGAAGTCGCGCACACCGGCTGCGTCGGCTTCGGCCTCGAACGCCTCACGCTCGCGCTGTTCCGTCATCACGGCTTCGACATCGACGCATGGCCGCAGGACGTGCGCGACGTGCTGTGGGGATCGCCATGAAATTCGTTTCGCGCGACGGCGAAGACCGGTCGTTCGAGGACGTGCGCCACCGCGCACGCCACTATCGACCGCATCCGCTGCACGGCCACGAGATGGTCTGGAAGCAGACCAACTGCTATGTCGACATGTGGCTCGAGGTGCTCCGGTGGTGGGGCTTCAATCCGTACGCGGCGCTGCCGTTTACGATCGCGCTCGATTTCGAGGGCGACCAGTTCACGTTCTTCAAGTTTCCGCACGACGAACTGGAGCGACTCTACGGCATCGTCGTGCAGGAGCACTCGATCTACGAGCCGCTCGACCGGCACGTCGAGACGCAGGTGGCGCGCGGTCACCTGATGATCGTCGAAGTCGACGCGTGGTTCCTGCCCGATACGCGCGGCATCAGCTATCGCACCCAGCACACCAAGACGACGATCGGCATCGACGCGATCGATCGCGCGCATCGCCAGCTCGGCTATTTCCACAACAGCGGCTACTACGTGGCCGAGGGCGTCGACTACGACGGGCTGGTCGGCGACGGTTCGCCGATGACGCTGCCGCCGTACGTCGAATGCGCGAAGCGGCGCTTCCCGCCGCTCGACGAACGCACGCTGTGCGAGGTGTCGCTCGCGGCGCTGCAACGCCACCTGCGGCGCCTGCCGGTCGTCGATCCGATCGCGGCGTTCCGGCAGCAGCTGTACAGCGACGCGAAGACGCTCGCCGACTCGCCGATCGAGCGCTTCCACGCGTACTCGTTCAATTCGGTGCGGCAGCTCGGCGCGAACTTCGAACTGTTCGGCCACTACGTGCGCTGGCTGCAGGCAAGCGGCTGCATCGGACCGTTCGCCGAGATCCGTGCCGCGTGCGATCGCATCGCGTCCGAGGCGATGGTGCTGGAATTCCGGCTCGCGCGGGCATGCTCGCGCGGCAAGGAAGAACGCGGCGACTCGACGCTCGACGCGATCCAGGCCGCCTATGCGGATATCGTCGCGTGTGCGCGGCAGATCGCGCCGCCGCTGCAGCACGCGGCGCCGCTTCGCCACGACGCGGCGTTCGCGCCGCTCGCGCGGTGACGCGCGCCGCCGCTGCGCCCGGCGCGTCCGCATGGTCGATGCTGGCGACGGCCGCGGGCGCCGTGCGCAGGCCGCGCGAACTGCCCGCCGACGCCGACTGGATCGCCGCGCCCGTGCCCGGCACGGTCGCACTGGCGCTGATGCTCGCGGGCCGGCTCGACGAAGCGGGCTCGCTCGACGAGCGCGACCATTGGTACCGGCTCGACCTGCGCGGACACGGCGCGCGCCTGCTGCGCTTTCACGGGCTCGCGACGCTCGCCGAAGCGTGGCTCGACGACACGCCGATCCTCCGCTCGAACAGCATGTTCGTCGCGCATGACGTGCCCGTGTCGCTCGACGGCGCGCATCGGCTGACGCTCTGCTTCCGCGCGCTCGCGCCGCACCTGCGCGACGTGCGCGCCACGCGCCGCGCGCGCTGGCGCACGCGGCTCGCCGAACCGGCCGCGCTGCGAACCGTGCGCACCTCGCTGTTCGGCCACATGCCGGGCTGGTTTCCGCCCTACGTGCCGGCCGGCCCGTGGCGGCCCGTCGACGTGATCGACCCGGCCGGCGGCCCTGCCGTCGTCCACTGCGACCTGCATGCGCGCGTCGACGGCGACACCGGATGGCTCGACGCGGAACTCGCATTTGCCGCACCGCTGCCCGACTCCTTCGCCGCCCGGCTGTCGTGCGGCGAGCATCACGCGACGCTCGAACGCAGCGCCGCCGACCGCCTGCGTGCGACCGTCGCGGTACCCAACGTGCGCCGCTGGTGGCCGCATACGCATGGCGAGCCGGTGCTTTACGATGTCGTGCTGCATATCGGCGCGGAACGGCACGCACTCGGCGCCACCGGCTTCCGGACCATCGAAGCGGATCCGGGCGCCGACGGCAAGGGCTTCGGCCTGCGCGTGAACGGCGTGCCGGTGTTCGCGCGCGGCGCATGCTGGAGCAGCGCCGCGCCGCTCGCGCTGCATGCCGACGAGGCGACCTACCGCCGGCTGCTCACGCTCGCGCGCGACGCCGGCTTCAACATGATCCGCGTCGGCGGCACGATGAGCTACGAAGCCGACGCGTTCCATGCCTGGTGCGACCGCCTCGGGCTGCTGGTCTGGCAGGACTTCATGTTCGCGAACTTCGATTACGCGCTCGACGAGCCCGCGTTCGCGGACGCGGTCGACCGCGAGGCCGAACAGTTCCTGATGCGCCACCGCGCGTCGCCGTCGCTCGCGGTGCTGTGCGGCGGCAGCGAGATCGCGCAGCAGGCCGCGATGTCGGGGCTCGGGCCGAAGCAGCGCTTTCTCGAACTGACCGCCGACCGGTTGGCCGGTCATGCCGCGGCGCGACGGCCCGATGCGGTCTACGTGCCGGACTCGCCCGACGGCGGCGTGCTGCCGTTCCAGCCGCGCGAGCGCGTGTCGCACTATTACGGCGTCGGCGCGTACCTGCGCCCGCTCGACGACGCGCGCCGTGCGGACGTGCGCTTCGCGAGCGAATGCCTCGCGTTCGCGAACGTGCCGAGCGACGCGATGCTCGACAGCCTCGGCCGGCCCGGCGTGCACGAGCCGCGCTGGAAGGCGGCGGTGCCGCGCGACCCCGGCACCTCGTGGGATTTCGAAGACATTCGCGACCACTATCTGCGCGCGCTGTACGACGTGGCGCCCGACCGGCTGCGGCGCGAGGATCCGGCGCGCTACTTCGAGCTGTCGCGCGCCGCGATCGCGGACGTGATGCGCGAGACGTTCGCCGAGTGGCGACGCACCGGCTCGCGCTGCGCCGGCGCACTCGTCTGGCAGTTGCAGGACGTGATGCCCGGCGCCGGATGGGGCGTGATCGAAGCGACGCACCGGCCGAAATCGGCCTGGCACGCGCTGCGCCAGGTGCTGCAGCCGGTGCAGGTCCTGCTCGTCGACGAAGGCCTGAACGGGCTGGACCTGCACGTGATCAACGAGCGTCCCGCGCCGCTGTCGGCGGCCGTCGAACTGGTCGCGCTGCGCGATGGCCGCACGCCGGTCTCGCGGGCCGGATGTCCGGTCCGGATCGCCGCACACGATGCGGTCCGGCTCGGCTCGGCCGAACTGCTGGGCCGCTTCTTCGACTGGACCTATGCGTACCGCTTCGGCCCGTGCGAGCACGACACGGTCGTCGCGACGCTGCGCGCCGACGACGGCACGCTGCTGTCGCAGGCGTTCCATTTCCCGTCTCGCACGCATCCGGCGGTGTTCGCGCCGCGCGAACTCGGGCTCGAGGCATGCGTGTCGCGCAGCGGTGATGTCTGGCACGTCGATATCGACACGCGTCACGTCGCGCGTCACGTGCAGATCGACGCGCCGGGATTCGTGCCGCGCGACGACTGGTTCCATCTCGCGCCCGGCACGCCCGCGCGCGTCGCGCTGATGCCGCTCGACGACGGTGCGGCATCCGGGGCGCCGCCGGTCGTCGAGATCCGCGCCGTGAATGCCGCGCGCACCGTGCGCGCGACGCAGGCCGACTGACGCCGGCAGCGGGCCGCAGGCGGCGGCCCGTCTTCAGTCCGACGAGCCCGTGCCGCGCGGCCGCTCGATCCCGTAGGCCTCCATCCAGCGATAGAGCGTCGCGCGCGACACGCCGAGTTCGCGCGCGGACGCCGCGACGCGGCCGCGCGTGCGCAGCAGCGCGGTTTCGATTGCCTCGCGCTCGATCGACTTGCGAATGTCGGCCACCGACGGCGACGCGGCGTCGAGACAGTATTCGAGCTCGAGGTCGTGCGCGGTGATCAGGCGCCCTTCCGTCATCACGACCGCACGGCGCACGCGGTTGATCAGTTCGCGGACGTTGCCCGGCCAGTCGTGCTTGTAGAGCGCGGTGATCGCATCCGACGAGAAGCCGCGCACGCGATGGCGCGCATCGCCGCGGAAACGCTCGAGCATGTGATGCGCGAGCAGCTCGATGTCCTTGCCGCGCGCGCGCAGCGGCGGTTGGTCGATGCGCATCACGCACAGCCGGTGAAACAGGTCCGCGCGAAACCGGCCTTCCTCCATCGCGTCGCGCAGATCGACGTGCGTCGCGGACACGATCCGGACGTCGACCGGCACCGGATCGCTGCCGCCCAGCCGGTGAATCGCGCGTTCCTGCAGGAAGCGCAGCAGGCTCGCCTGGCTCTCGTGCGGCAGGTCGCCGATTTCGTCGAGCAGCAGCGTGCCGCCGTTGGCGGCCTCGACGTAGCCGATCTTGCGCGCGTTCGCGCCGGTAAACGCGCCGCGCTCGTAGCCGAACAGTTCGGACTGCAGCAGATGCGGCGGAATCGCCGCACAGTTGACCGCGACGAACGGCCCGTTGCGCCGCTCCGAATGACGATGGATCGCGACCGCCGTCAGCTCCTTGCCGGTGCCCGTTTCGCCGAACACGAACACGGGCGCGTCCGTGCGCGCGAAGCGACGCACCGTATCGAACAGCCGCAGCATCGCGCTGCAGGTGCCGACGATTCCGTGTTCGTCGGATTCGAGCCGCTCGCGATCGCGCGCGAACAGGCATTCCATGCCGTACGCGTGACCGACCGTATCCGCGATCCGCTGATGCGACGCAGGCAGCGTGATGTAGTCGAAGCAATAGTCGCGCAACAGCGCGCGCACGTTCGGCGACGCGGTCTGGCCCGCATCGACGAGCGCGACCCACACGACGTCGCGCATCGACGCGCAGGTGGACGCGATGCTGCCGATTGCGTCCGCATGCCCGCCGCTGAGGTCGAGGATGCCGCAGGTGATTTCGCTGGCGGTGTCGCGCAATTCGCTTGCTTGCGAAACGACCGAGACTTTCCAGTCGCGCCGAGCCAGTTCCTTGCGCAGCATGACGGATGGCGCCTGCGTCCAGTAGATCAACGGGCGCTGCCCGGCCGCATTCCCCCCGCCGGCGCTCTTATCGCGCGTTATTGGCATATTCATAACGAACCGTCACTTTCTCCACTCCGCGAATCGCTCGCGTGCGCTGCGTGCGGCGGTGCGTGGCCGCCTGTCCGCGCTGCGTTTCCGCAGCTTTGGCGAAGATCGAAAATGCACACGGCGAGAGCCCCCGGAGGTCGAGCCGGATGTCATCCGGCCTCGTTGTCATCGTACTCGAAGGAAACACGCGGCCTCGGGAGCCACGGCGTTCCGGCTTTGATGCGACGCGCAGCCACTCGCCACACGTCGGCAAACGGGAATTCCGACCGCATTTGCGTCGCGTCGTACACGACAGCCGCGCCCGATGCTGAACCGGACGGCCGCCCATCCGTTTCCGGAGCGACGGCCTGATTTCATCCGTTCCTGAATCTACACCCCGTTTCAGGGTGGTTTGTTACGAAAAGCAATACATCGAATCATTCGATTACGTCAGCGGCCGATACGTGAAGCGCCCCCTTTAGCGACTCAGATTTGATTATCTCCGACCATTCGCGTCAATCGGTGGCAAATACTACTTTTCCGCGTATTTGGCCGCGTTCATTGCTCGTGATTCACGGCGGAATCGTGTGAAACGGCCGAAAACCGTTCCGCCGGCCGAATAATCCCACTTGTTGCGCAGCGCCGCAGGCACGCGCCGGACACCGGCGCGGCGACCCGCCGTTACATCGTCGTAACCACCTCGGCACCGATGCCGGCCCTTGGGCTGCGGGTCGCCGGCCCGAGTCGGCCGCCATTAGCCCGCCGGATTGCAAGGAGTCAGGGGCTTCGCGAGCCGGCGCGCAAGCGTCGTGCCCGGGCGCTTCGTTGCGCGACGCAACATCGCCGTCCGTCGAAAACGGCGCGCGCGAGCGGGATATCGGGAGGCTGGCGATACGGGGGAGCGTTCCGAACGACCGGTTCGGCACGGTCGGCAACTCGAACGCCCGCGCCCGATGCCGACGGTTGGCTTGCAGGCTGACCACGCTTTCGCGATGGCAGGCTGCGCCACGTCGCGATGCATGTCGGCGCGCCGGCATCCGCATGGCGCCGCGCGGCACGCGCGGCCCGTCGTGAACGATCGCAATCTTCAAGTGCATCCCCGGTTCGTTCATTCATGTTCGCCGGTGGCGAATCGCGTAGCGCATCGCCCCCTTCGAATGCATTCATTATCGAAAAGTCGCGGCGGCACCGATGTGTGCTGCCTCACACTGCACCATTCTCGTGAAGCGCCGCCGTGCGGACCCGGAGCGTGAGTAGGCTTTCGAACAGACCGTTGCGCGGTGCATCCGCATCATGAAGTCGCGCCGCAACCTCACGGAAGCGGCAGGTTGAAGGCATCACGCGAGGACCGCATCATGGAATGGCATTGTTGTGAATTCGAACATCTGGGCGCCGTCGATCTCTACGCGATCCTGCGCGCCCGCAACGCGGTGCTGGTGGTCGAGGATGCGCACACGCATCTCGACATCGACGGCAAGGACGCCGGCGCGCTGCACGTCTACGCACGCGTGCACGACGACGACGCCGTCGAGGTCGCCGCTTACGCGCGCATCCTGCCCGGCGACGATATCGACCCCGACGTCGTGATCGACAAGGTGCTGACGAGCGAGGCGTGCCGCGACGACGACACGCTCGAACGGCTGCTGGAGCGCGCGCTCGCCGCCGCGCACGTCGCGTGGCCGGACACCGCCGTGCGCACGCACGTGCCGGCGTCGCGCCAGGCGTTCTACAAACGCTTCGGATTCCGCAAGGCCTACGGTCCGTATCTCGAACAGGGCGCACCGTTCGTCGGCATGGTCCGGCCGGCGGACCGCGCGGCAGGTGCGCTGCGCACGCTGCTGTCCCGGGTCGTGACCGCGTCCGGAACCGGCAGCGCCGACACGCATGCCGAGGGCCGTGCGTCCAGCCGGCAGCCGGCCGACACCGGAGCCAATCGATGACCCGCCTCCTTCGCCCGGTTCCCGAACCGGATCTGCCGCGCATCCTGCCCGTGATTCTCGCGGGCGGCTCCGGTACGCGGCTCTGGCCGCTGTCGCGCGAACAGCATCCTAAGCAGCTGATCGAGCTGATCTCGAACGAGTCGCCGCTGTCGGCGACGGCGCGTCGCCTGAACGGCATCGAGAACGCGTCGCTCGGCGACCGCCTGCTGCTGGTGTGCGGCGAGCAGCACCGCTTCATGAGCGCCGCGCAGGTCGCCGGCCAAGGCGCCGCGCCCGCGCGCATCCTGCTCGAGCCGAGCGCGCGCAATACGGCGCCGGCCCTCACGCTGGCGGCGCTCGACGCATGCGCCTACGCCGACGACCCGGTGCTCGCGGTGATGCCGGCCGATCACGTGATCGTCGACGCCGCCGCGTTCCAGGATGCCGTCGGCCGCGCCGCGCGCTACGCGCAGGAAGGTGCGATCGTTACGCTCGGCGTGCTGCCGCGCCGTGCGGAAACGGGCTACGGCTACATCCAGGTCGGCGCGCCGCGTGCGGGCCGCCACGGCGGCCAGGGCGGCTATTCGATCGGCCGCTTCGTCGAGAAGCCCGATGCCACACTCGCCGAGCGCTATCTGCAGTCGGGCGACTACTGGTGGAACAGCGGCATCTTCATCACGCGCGCGTCGGTCTGGCTCAAGGCGATCCAGGCGCTCGCGCCGGACATTCATGCGGCCTGCGAAGCGGCATGGCGCGCGGGCGTCGCCGAGGATCCGTTCTTCCGGATCGACGCGGCGGCGTTCGACGCGTGTCCGTCCGACTCGATCGACTACGCGGTCATGGAGCGGCTCGCGGACAGCGGCAAGCTCGGCATCGAGGGCATCGTGGTGCCGCTTGCGGCCGGCTGGTCGGACGTCGGCACCTGGGATGCGATCTGGGAAATCATGCCGAAGGACCACCAGGGCAACGTCGCACGCGGCCCGATCGTGTTCGAGAATACGCAGGACAGTCTCGTGCGCTCCGAAGGGCGGCTCGTCGCGTGCATCGGGATGAAGGACGTGGTCGTGATCGAGACGGCCGATGCCGTGCTGGTCGCGAACAAGCACGACGTGCAGCGCGTGAAGGACATCGTCGCGCGCCTGAAGATGGATCAGCGCCCGCAGGTGCGCGAACACCGCAAGGTGCAGCGGCCGTGGGGGCACTACGATTCGATCGACGTCGGCACGCGCTTCCAGGTCAAGCGCATCGTCATCGAACCCGGCAAGCGGCTGTCGCTGCAGATGCACTATCACCGCGCCGAGCACTGGATCGTCGTGCGCGGCACCGCGCGGGTCACGCGCGGCGACGACACGTTCCTGCTGAGCGAAAACGAATCGACGTACATTGCGGTCGGCGAGGTGCATCGGCTCGAGAATCCCGGCCGCATTCCGCTCGAGATCATCGAGGTGCAGTCGGGCGACTACCTCGGCGAAGACGATATCGTGCGCTTCGAAGACCAGTACGGCCGCGCGGTCGAGACGCCGCCGGTCCGACCGGCTCCGCCCGCGGCACCCGACGACGAAGCGCACGAACCGGCCGAAGCGGTGGTGCGCGATGGCGTTCGGTAAATGACGGGAAGGGCGGCTGCGGCGCACGAAGGCGCGACGCGTGCCGCCCTCCTTCGCGCGCCTCGCCTCGCACCGTCAGCGGGTGCCGCGCAACTGCCTGAGCGATTCGCGCACGCGCGGCAACTGCGTCGCGTCGACGCCGACCACGTCGGACGCCGACAGCTGCATCGCCGCTTTCGCGCACGCCGCCCCGTCGCAATCGCGCGCGCCGCCGATCTGCACCGGCATGCCGCCGATCCCCGACAGGCGGTTGTCGGCCAGACGGACGGCGGACACGTTTCCCCATAAGCGAATGCCGCCGAAGCGCGCATTCGACACGCGGTTGCCGATCACGGCCACGCGCGTCACCGTGCCCGACCACGTGCTGATGTCGATCGCGGCCTGCCGGGTGAGCGGGCGCGGATCGGTGCGGTCGGTCGCGGTCTGGATGTTCTCGATCACGTTGCCTTCGACCAGCACGCCGGACGAGCCGGCGGTGTGGTTGCTGTCCTCCTGCGCGACGAGCACGCCGGCGCTCACCTGCACGTTGCGCACGATATTGTTCTCGATCGTCACGTCCGCGCCGCCGACTACCGTGATGCCGCGTCCCCAGTAGTTGCCTTCGAGCACGTTGCCGGTAATCAGCACGTTGCGGGTCAGTTCGGGTTCGTTGTCGTAGCTGACCACCGCGATCATGTCGTCGCCCACGCCGCGCACGACATTGCCGCGCACCAGCACGTTGCGCGAGCCATGCGTGATGTGGATCGCATCCGCCAGCGTCGAGCGGACCTCGTTGCCGACGATCGCGACGTTGGTCCCGCCGAATACGAAGATGCCGCTGCAACTGCCGCCGTCGATCGTATTGTCGAGCACCTGCACGTCGCGCCCGGTCACCTCGAGCTTCGCCGCCTCCGGCGTCGAGAGGCGCGTGGTGCCGGTCCCGACCAGCGTGAAGCCGGCGATCGTCGTGCCGGCGCCGCGCATCTCGATCACCTGGTCTTCGTCGGCGGTCGCGATCAGCGTCGCGCCGTAGCCCGACAGCACGACACGCGGCTGCCGCACGACCAGCGAACGGCCGACGACATAGCGGCCCGGCGCAAACACCAGCCGCTGGCCCGGCTGCAGCGCATCCAGCGCGCGCTGCAGCGCGTCGGCCTGATCGGCGCCGTCGCGGGCGGGAGACACGTGCGCGTCCGCTACGCTCGGCTGGCTCGCCGCCGCGCCTGCGCCGGAGGCCGCCGCGGCTGCCATCGCATTCGTCGAGGGCAGTCCGCCGGCCGTGCCGACACCGAAGGCCAGCGCGCACGCGGCGGCCAGTCGACGGATACGCGCGCCGCCGCCGGCGGCTTTCATCGGTCGCCCTTGCCGCCCGCACCGGCCGGCCGGTGCGCCATCATCCCCGCATAGCCCGACGCGGCCTGATGGGTTTCCGCATTCCCGTAGCCATAGCCGTGCCCCGGCCCGCGCGCGAAGTCGTTCAGGATCACGCCGCGCACGTCGACCTGCACGTCCTGCAGCCGGCGCACGCTTTCGTCGATTTCCGTCAGCGTCGTCACGCCGCTGCGCGCCACGAGGAACACGATACCGGCCAGACGGCCGAGCGCCAGCCCGTCGGTAACCGGCAGCAGCGGCGAGCCGTCGATCACGATCATCCGGTACTGCGACGACAGGCGCTCGATCAGTTCCGCCAGCGCGGGCTGCAGCAGCACCTCGCCCGGATCCGCGACGATGCTGCCCATCGACAGGAAATCGAGGCCGGGCCGGACATCGCGCTTGAGCGCCTCGTCGAGACGGTGCGTGCCCATCACGACGTCGGACAGCCCCGGCGCGCGACTGTAACGGAAGTGATCGTGCAGCGCGCCCTTGCGCAGATCCGCGTCGATCAGCAACACGCGCTGGCTTGCCGCGGCCGCCAGTGCAGCGAGGTTCGATGCGATGTACGACTTGCCGACGCCGGTCGTCGGGCCCGAAATCAGCACGATGCGATTCGGCGCGTCCGGCAGCGACAGTTGCAGCGTCGTGCGGAAATTGCGCAGGCTTTCGATTGCCGGATCGGCCAGCCCGCCGCGTGACGCGGCGGACGCATGCGGCCGGTTGCGCGCGTCGGCGCCCGCAAGCCGCGGCGACTCGCCGCGCGGCACCGTCGCGATGACCGGCAGGCCGGTCGTCCATTCGATTTCGCCGGGATCGGAAACGGTGCCGACGAACCGCTGCCGCAGCATCAGGTACGCGCCCGCCGCGAGCACACCCAGCAGCAGCGCGGCGACGACCGCCACGCCGCGATGCGGCTGCACCGGCAGGTCGGCGACCTTTGCGCGATCGACGATCCGCACCGTGCCGGTCTTGCTTGCGCGTGCGAGCATCATCTGCTGCCGCGCGTTGAGCAGGTTCGTGTACAGCGCGGTATCGACCGTCACGTCGCGCTGGAGCTGCAGCACGCCCTGCTCCACCGCCGGCAGCTTCTGGATCTGCTCGCGCACCGCCGCGAGCGAACGCTGTGCGTCCGCGAGCTGCGCGTCGACCGCCACCACCGCCGGGTGCTTGTTCATGAAGCGCGTCAGCAGTTCCTGACGCTGCTGCTGCAGCGTCAGGATGCGCGTTTCGATATCGACCGACTGCTGGCGCAATGCGAGCGCCTCGTCGCTCGTGTTGACCGAGCCGTGCGACGCGCGATACGCGTTGAAACGCCCTTCGGCCGCTTCCAGCTGCGCCTTCAGTTGCGGCAGCTGCGCATCCATGAAGCGGATCAGCTTGTCCGCCGCCTCCGACTTGCGCTGCGTGTTCTGCGCCAGATACGCGTCGCCGACCGCGTTCAGGATGCTGCTGATGTGCGCGGCATCGCTGCCGTCGAGCGTCGCTCCGATGATGTTGGACTGCTTGCCGCGCTCCGAAATCAGCACGTTCTTCTGCAGCCACGCGGTGGTCTCGGCCTCGCCGTGGCGCGTCAGGTCGAAGCGCGCGCCCGGCTCGCCGTCGATCCCGCGCACCAGCAGGTCGATGTTTCCGTCCGGCGTCTCCGCGTGCAGCGGTTCGCCGATGCGCCCCTGCCATACCGGCCCCTTCCGGCCGAACAGGCCCGTGCGCTGCAGCGTGTACGCCCCGCCGCGCCCCACCGTCAACGCGAACGACTTGTCGTACAGGCGTTTCGGCACGTCGAACGCCGCCACGTCGATCCGCTCGGTGCCGTACACGTATCCGCCCGGCAGCGGCGACGACAGGCCGTCCGCACCGTTCACCAGCCGCCAGCCGATCAGCGGCACGTAGCGCGGCCGCGCCTCGATGTACAGCTTCGTGGTGTCGACCGCGCGCGCCATCACCGCGCGCGATTTCAGCACCTCGATCTCGGTCGCGGCATCGGTCTTCAGATCGAACATCGACGACGGATCGCCGGTCGGCGAAGCCGGCTTCGTGTCCGTCGGGCTCTGCTCGACCTGGAACAGCACGTCGCTTCGATACACGGGCCGCGCGCACAGCGCATACAACGCGCCCGCCGCGACGCAGATCAGCGCGCTGGCGACGATCGTTCGCCGGCCGCCGTACAGCATGCCCCAGTACCGGCGGAACGGATGCGGCGGCCGGGCCGTGGGCCCGCCGCGCGATTCAGGCATGGTCAGATGGCTCATACAACAGGTTTCCGTAAGACGCGACGAGTCGCGGTGACGAGGACCGGAACGACGTTCACGGTGAAATGGCCTTGGCCGTCAACGCGCCCTGCGCGGCCGACGGAATCAGCAGGTTGACGACGCGGGACCAGCGAACCAGCGACGATGCATCGACGAACACGACGTCGTGACGCCTGAGCGGGAATTGATCGGCCAGCGCCATCGAGGTCGGCGATTTCGCGTCGAGGTGATAGACGAGCGGACGGTTGCCGGGCCCGCGGCGCACCACATACACCTGTCGCGCATCGGCCGTGTACTGGCTGACGCCGCCCGTGTCGCCGAGCGCTTCGCCGAGACTCATGCGGCCGTCGGTCAGCGTCAGCGTCGCCGGCCGCGTCACTTCGCCGAGCACGAATACCTTGCTGTCGGTCGCCGGATGGACGCGCACCAGATCGCCGTCGCGCAGCAGGATCTTCGACGGATTCACGCCCGACGCGATCATCGCCGGCAGGTTCACCGTCACCGTTTCGTCGCCGCGCGTGACGGTCACCGTCGAACGGTCCGCGGTCGGCGTGAAGCCGCCGGCGCGATCGATCGCCTCCGGCAGCGTCATCGGCAGGTCGTTGACGATCTGCAGCCCCGGCGTGCGCACCTCGCCGTCGAGATAGACGCGCTTGCTGCGATACGCCTGGACGCGCAGCGCGAGCTGCGGCTTGCGCACGTATTCGCCGAGCCGGCGCATCAGCGCGTCGCGCGCCTGCGCCTCGGTCAGGCCGGCGACGTGCACGAGGCCCGCATACGCGAACTGCACGTAGCCGTTCGCATCGACCGTATAACCGGTCGTGACGGTCTTGCTGCTGGTATCGGCGACGCTTTCGCCCTGCGTGCCCGGCATGTTCAGTTCCGGATGATCCCAGACGACGATGTTCAGCACGTCGCCCGGCCCGATCACGTACGGCTTCGGCACGCCGAACAGCCGGCCGATCTCCGCATCGACCTGTCCGCCGCGCGTCATGTGCTGGCGCTCGACGAGTTCGGGCGTGATCTGGATCAGCTGCTCGCTCGACACGTTCTGCACGCCGTCGAGCCCGCCGGAACCAGCCGCGTCCGCGCCGACGCGCGCATTCGCGCCATTGTCGGCCGGCGCCTGATACGTCATCCCCGGCGCAAACGCGCACGCGCTCAGCGCGAGCGCGGCGAGCGCCATTGCCGCGCGCGACTGCCACGGCAAGCGGCCTGCACCGGCCGTGCCGCACGCGGCATGCCGTGGCCCGTGCGTCGAATTGTTTTGCGTGCTTGAAACCATGACACCCTCTTGAACTGTGCGCTAACCCGCCGATCGCGACGGACTACGGCATTACTCTGTTTCCGCGGCCCGGCCCGGGTCGCCACGCCACCCTTACCCTCGCACGGCGCACCGTGCGATTCGACATGAACCGCTACCCGTCAATCGCGTACGCGCTGCTTGCAGCGCTAGCCTGTACAACCGCCCACGCGCAGAACCTCGTCGACGACACGCCGGTGCGCGCCCCGTCCCTCTCCGCCGCGCCGATCGTGCCGGCAGTGCCGCCGCCCCAGCGCTCCGCGCAGCCGCCGGCGCCCGGCATCCCCGGCATCCCCGGCATCGCATCGCCCGCATCGTCCGCGGATGCATCGCTCGATGCGGCAACCGACACGCGCGTCGCCGCTGATCCCGACTTGCGCGCGCGCCAGAAACTGCGCCGCCCGTTGTCGCTGATCCGGCCGCAGCGCATCGACGACCTCGCGCGCACCCGGCAAAACGCCACCGGCAACGTCTGGCGCAGCGACGCGCTCTATGCGTCGCCCTACGCGACGTCGGCCGATCCGCGTTCGCCGGATGCCGCCCGGTAATACCGCCGGGCCGCGTCGCGAAAGACGATGACAAATTGGACACCGTGCGCCCCGGGCGGATTGTGAGCGACCTCACCTAACGCACATTTCGCCGGGGAATCGCCCGGCCGCCCCGTTACGACCCGTGCACGGACACGTTGTCGAACGCCCGCCGCGCGCCGTCCGATAACGGTCCGCCGGCGATCCGGCGCCGCGCGTCACCCGCATCGCCGCCGACCGCGCCGATACACAGCTCGATCACCGACTCCGAACCTGCCGTGCCGAACAACGCATGATCGAGATGGGCTATCGTATGCAGGCGCACGTGGCGCGAGCGGCGGAATGCGCGCCCGACGGCGCCGAAGTGACGACCGACATCGTCGATGCCGGGATCGAGCGCCCCGTACACGAGCAGCGTCCATACATTGCGCTGCGCGAGATGTCGCATCAGGCCGCGCGGCGTGTCGAGCGGCGGCGTCCAGCCCAGGCGTGCGGCGATTTCCATCGCCGGCACGCGCAAGCGTGCGAAGCACTGGCTTGCCAGCGCGCGCACGATCGGGCGCAGGTCGCGCCGCTCGGTGAACAGCCGCTTCCATCTGCGCCAGTCGCGCCCCGACACGAGATAGCCGCGCACCGAATTGTTCCGCTGCTTCTGCACCTCGGCGAGCGTCACGCCCGTCGGCCAGATGAACCGCGCGAGGTTGATCGCGATCACGCCGGTCAGCGCGGTGCTGCGGGTCGCCGCATGCAGCGCCGCATAGGCCCCCGAACAGATGCCGGCCGAGATCACGTTGCGGTAGCCTTGCGACTGCAGCCAGTCCGCCGCGGCGGCGACGTCGTCGATCGCACGATCGGAATACAGGACCCCTGATTGATCGTCGGGTGCGCACGGCCCGCTGTCGCCGACGCCGTCGATGTCGAAGCGCAGCGTCGTGATGCCGACCCGCGCCATCGCACGCGCGAGTCGCACGCCGAACTGGCCTTCGCCGTTGCGCGGATTCGCGGACGTATTGACGATCAGCACGACCGGGCCGTCCGATTGCGGCGCAGCCGCCACGGCGGGTGCGCACAGCACGCCGACCAGCCGGTCGCGCCCCACCGCGACGATACGCTCGGTCATGCCGTTCAGCGCGAGCGTGGGCGCCGCGCGGTCGTCCCACGGTGCGGGTGCTGCCGGTGGTGCGGGAAGCGCCGACACCTGCTCGCCGATCCAGCGCACCATCGCTTCGATCGCCGCGCGCGGCAGGCGCGAACGCGTGCAGTCCAGCATCGTCGTCGGCCAGTCGGAGAACGCCTGGAACGCGACAGTCACGCCACGCGAATGCAGCGCCGCGCGCAACGCGGGGCCGTCCCCTTGCGCGGGCTCGATCAGCAGCATCCGGTCCGGAACGAATGCCGCGTCGCGCACGACGTTGCACAGATCGATCGCCTTCAGCGCATCGACGAAGTCGGCGGGAAAGCGATGTCCGAGCACGTTCAGGCACGGCTCTTCGCGCTGCGCGTCGCGGATCGCCGGCGGCGCCGTGTCGACCCACTGCCGGTGCACGACCGACAGTTCGCGCAGATACGCCCGCCCGCGCACGACCGGCGCCAGCGCGACGATCGCGTCGATGCGCGACCCGCCATCGACGCCGGCCTCGGCCGCGGCGAGCGTCGCGAACAGCACGCCGGCGCGAATCCCGACCAGCGTCAGCGACCTGATGCCGTCCCGCGCACGCAGCAGCTCGATCGCGCGACGCACGCTGGCGACACAGGCGTCGAACCGCCCCGCGTCGAGTTCGTCGCCGGCCGAATCGCCGGAACCGGGATAGTTGAAACGCAGCGTCGTGATGCCCTTGCCCGCGAGCTGCTCCGCGAGCGCACGCGTCAGCTTGTGCGTCCAGATGGCCTCGTGGCCCAGCGACTCGCAGATGATCACGGCATGCTCCGCATGCCCTTCATGGAGCCAGCCCATACAGCCGTCAAACGCTATCGGCTTCACTCGGTACTCCTCGGATAAGTCTTGTTATCGAATACCGGCAAATCGCTCCGGCTGGTCCGACCGAAGTCCGGGCCGCACGCGCCGATAGCGCGCCCTCCCGCGGATCTGCCGGCGCACTGCCGGTCGCCTGCGCGGCGCTGCCGGCGCAGACGCGCATCGACACGGATATCGCACGGCCCGTGTTGTCGTTTGCATTCGTGCGGCACGAATGCTGCCGCCGAACGCTTGTGCATGCCGGTGTCGTCTGGCCGCTCCGCCGGTGCTCCCGTGCAGTTCGTGCGCTGCACCGGGCCGGCGGTGTCGGACGCTCGCGCATGCGACCGGACGAATACCGATGGCCGATTAGACCATTCATGCTGCTTGCGCTTCGGTGCGCCAGATGACAGACGGATTCGATCGCGCGGCGACGCAACGCGTCGTGTGCGCGAGCAATTTTTTGCGACGCGCGGCACGCTTCGTCGTCGGCCGCGACATCGCCGCGAGGCCGCGCGACCGGTAGTTCTTGCCGCGCCGCGCACGCCGAACACGCACGATTGACCGCTTTTTCCACACGGCCCGACCGTCGTTTCACAAAGATCGCAGGAATCGGTAGAAACACTGATGCTGTAGTCAGACTACATTCATACCATTGGTCGCTGCAGAGAATTGCTACATCCGATTCGACAACGCCGGGCGGCCCGTGCACCGCGCCCGCCGATGCGTGTCGGGCCCAACCGGCCGCAACGATTCTCCGCACGGCCTGGCATGCCGACGCCGCAGACACCCCGCATTGCCAGCCTGGTGCGTCCGGTGCGAATCCACTGGACGCGCGCAGCGCCAGACTTCATCCGAACAACCGGCAACACGATCATGGAGAGCAACATGCGGGACACACTCTGGCCGGCCGCCGTGCTGGCAGCGACCCTCTGCGCCAATGTCCATGCGGGCACGGCCGATTTCACGCCATCCACCGACAGCATCGATGCGTTCGCGTCGGCCGCCGCGCAGCGGCGCGCCGATCTGCTCGTGCGCAAGATGACGCTCGACGAGAAGCTGCAGTTCATTCATTCGAAATACGAAATGTCGAGCGTGCCGGGCGGCGGCGCCGGCTATATCCAGGGCGTGCCGAGGCTCGGCATTCCCGACCTGAACATGGTCGATTCGGCGACCGGCTCCGGCAGCACGTCGCAACCCAGCACGACCTTTCCGGCGACGATCGCGGTCGCCGCGAGCTGGGACCGGCGCCTGTCGTACGACTACGGCAAGCAGGTCGCGATCCAGTTGCGCGCGCAAGGATTCGGGATGGGGCTCGGCGGCGGCACCAACCTCGCGCGCGAGCCGCGCGGCGGCCGGCTGTTCGAGTATCTCGGCGAGGATCCGCTGCTCGCCGGCGACCTGCTCGCCGAGCGCACGCTGGCCACGCAGCGTCAGAAGGTCATCGCGACCATCAAGCACTACGCGGGCAACGAGCAGGAGCACGGCCGGATGGGCGGCAACTCGCAGATCGACGAGCGCACGCTGCGCGAGCTGTACCTGCTGCCGTTCGAGATCGCCGCGAAGCGCGGGCAGCCCGGCAGCGTGATGTGCAGCTACAACCGGCTGAACGGCGACTATGCGTGCGAGAACACGCACCTGCTCAACGACGTGCTGAAGAACGAATGGGGGTTCCAGGGCCAGGTGCAGTCCGACTGGGGCGCAACGCACAGCACGGCCGCCGCGATCAACGCCGGGCTCGACGAGGAAGAGGACGTCGGGCCGACCGTGTACCTGACGCCGGCCGCCGTCAAGCAGGCGATCGCGAACGGCTCGGTGTCGACCGCGCGCCTCGACGACATGGTGCGGCGCAAGCTGGCGGTGATGATTCGCGTCGGCGTGATGGACGATCCGGCCCGCGGCGGCGGCACGATCGATTTCGCGGCGGCGAACCGCTTCGCACAGTCCGTCGCCGAACAGTCGATCGTGCTGCTGAAGAACGACGGCAACCAGTTGCCGCTCGCCGCGTCGGCGCTGTCGCGCATCGCGGTGATCGGCGGCCACGCGGACGCGGCCGTGATGTCCGGCGGCGGCTCCGGCAATACGCGCGACCCGGTCACCGGATCGTTCGCCGGCTGCGGCGGCCTGACGTTCGGCTCGTCGACCGGCTGCAGCTGGTGGCGCAATCCGTGGCTGAAGGTCGACGTGCCGATCGTCGCGGCGATCCGTGCGCTCGCGCCGGCCGCGCAGGTCACGTTCGCGGGCAACAGCGACCAGCAGTCGCCGTTTCGCGCATACACGCAGCAGGAGATCGACCAGGCGGCGGCGCTCGCCGGCCGCTCGGACGTCGCGATCGTCGTGGTCGCGCAGCCGGCCGGCGAGGATTTCGGCGATCTGCAAAGCCTGAGCCTCGCGAACCCGTCGAACCAGGATGCGCTGGTCGAAGCGGTCGCGCGCGCGAATCCGCATACGATCGTCGTCGTGCAGAGCGGCAATCCGGTGCTGATGCCGTGGAAGGACCAGGTGTCCGCGATCGTCGAGGCGTGGTATCCGGGCGAAGGCGGCGGCAAGGCGATCGCGAACGTGCTGTTCGGCGCGGTCAATCCGTCCGGCAGGCTGCCCGTGACCTTTCCGGCCCGCGACCAGGACACGCCGACCTGGGGTGCGAACGGCACGTTCGACAACGATCCCGTCTATGCGGAAAAGCTCGACATGGGCTATCGCTGGTACGACGCGCGCAACATCAAGCCGATGTTCGAATTCGGCTACGGGCTGTCGTATACGCATTTCGCGTATTCGGGGCTGTCGGTGTCGCGGCAGGGGGACGGCTCGCTGAGCGTGTCGTTTACCGTGCGCAACGACGGCCGCGTCGCCGGCACGGACACGCCGCAGGTCTATCTCGGCGTGCCGTATAAAGACGAACCGCCCAAGCGGCTGGTTGGCTGGGAGAAGATCCGGCTCAATCCGGGCGACGCGCGGCACGTTCGCCTGACCGTGTCGCCGCGGATGCAGAGCGTCTGGGATACGTCGCGCAACGGCTGGCGCTATGTGCCGGGCGCCACGGTATATGTCGGCGCGTCGTCGCGCGATATCCGCCTGCAGGGACGCTGAGCGAGCGGGTCGATGAAGCGGCGCGGGCGGGTCGCGACCGCCTGCGCCGCGCAGACAGCGGCGTCGCGCCGTTCCGCCAGCCGCCGCTCACAGTTGCGATTCGATCGGAAACAGCCCGAGAAACCACACCTCCATCCGGCGCGGCACCGACACCTCCGGTTCGTGGTCGAACTCGGTGACCGTCCCGTCCGCATCGGTCTGCACCCACTTGAGCCGCTGCGCGCCCGCCGCATCGGTGCCCAGCTCGACGCGCCACGCAATCTGGTCGAGCCGCGACTCGACATCCGTCGCCACCTCGGATGCGATCGCCGGGCTCTCGCAGTAGACGCCGATCTCCGTATTGAGATTCAGCGAGCGCGGATCGAGGTTCATCGAGCCGATGAAGACGCTCTCGCGGTCGAACACATAGGTCTTCGCATGCAGCGATGCGCGCGACGACCCGATCAGGACCTGCTTCGAGATGCTCCTGTCGCCGGACGGCCGTCGTTCGTAGAGCCGCACGCCGGCCTCGACCAGGTCGCGCCGATAGCGCCGGTACCCGGCATGCACGGCGGCCACGTCGGTCGACGCAAGCGAATTGGTCAGCACCGTCACGCGCACGCCGCGCGCCGTCATTGCGCGCAGGCGCTCGATGAAGTCCTTCCCGGGGACGAAATACGGCGACACGATCAGCAGCTCGTGCTGCGGCTGCAGCGCAAGCGCACGCAGCTTCGGCAGCAGATGCCCGTCGCTGTCCTTCGGCTTGTGCGCGATCTTCGCCGGATCGTCGTACAGCACGGTCGCATGCCCCCACGACAACTCCGTCCCCTCTCCGTGGATGATCTGATCGAGCCTTTGGCGGGCCTTGAGGACGTAAGGATTGTCCTCCATCGCCCTCAGGTAGTCGCGCAGCCGTTCGCGCTCCTCGTCCAGGCCTTCCGACGTCGCCTCGTGCCCGACCAGCGCATCCACCGGATACGCGTACGGGGAATTCCAGAACGTATCGAATTCGTCGGAGATGTCGTTGACGACCGGCCCGTGCACCACGACGTCCAGATCGCCGAAGTCGAGCATCGACGAGGCGCCGAAGTACTCGTCGCCGATGTTGCGGCCGCCGATGATCGCCGCCTGATTGTCCGCGACCATCGCCTTGTTGTGCATGCGCCGATTGATGCGCGCGAACTCGAATACGGCGCCGAGCTTCTTGAAGTGCCGCGTCGCGACCGGATTGAACAGCCGGATCCCGATGTTCGGATGAGCGCTGATCTCGAGCAGCTTGCGATCGTCCGCGTTCGTGCCGAGATCGTCGAGCAGGACGCGCACGCGCACGCCGCGGTCTGCCGCGCGGATGATCGCATCGGCCAGCTGATGCCCGGTCAGGTCGTCGTGCCAGATGTAGTACTGCAGGTCGAGCGAACGGTCCGCGCGATCCGCAAGCAGCACGCGCGCGTCCAGCGCATCGACCGGATCGCGCAGCACGTGGAACGCATCCTCGCCCGGATGCGCCTGTGCCTGCTGCCGGAACGCGACGCCCAGCCGCGTGTTCGCCGTGTCGGTAAACGCATGTGTCGGCGTGCGGCCGGCCTGCGGCGGCAGGCTGGCACACGCGACCAGCGCCAGCAGCGAAAGAATCGCACTCCACGAACGCAGCGTCGCCATGATTGCCGCTCCCCTGTCGGGCAAAGTCTGTTTGTTCTGGTTGCCGCCGGATCGCCGCGCCGGTCGGCTGTCCGTCGGGTTCGACCGGTATGCAGGCCGATCGCGCCGCGTCAAAGCATACTTCGATTGATGTCGGCGCGGCGAGCGCTCGGTGTTTTCCCGAGGGCGTCCGGTTCAGCGATACGCAATGCCGGCCCCCTAGTCCGTCGGTTGCCACAGCTTCTTGTCGTTCAGGCAGCGGGCAATCGGAACGAGGCGTGTATGGCTGATCTTGCTGACGTGACTGTATTCGACGGATTCGAACACCATGCACGCGCATGTCAGATAGTCCTCGTTATGGACACCGGAATACACTTCCGATCGCGTCGTATTCGGATACATGTCCGACTGCCGAATGACGGGCCAGCGCCCCGCATTCCGGTCGATCCTCCAGTTCTGCTCGCCGTCCCGAAACACGACCTCGTTCTCCCTCACGCCGCCCGACGACAGATCCAGCCAGCCGCATCGATCGCCCGACGCGTGAGCGGCGGCCGGGCCCGTCAATACGAGCGCCGCACACGATACGGCACACCATTGCCGGATACGAAGAACGAACCGCCATCGGCTATCGTGCATCGCCACCTCGATCAGGATTTCGGAGCGAACTTCCAGCCGCGCCCGCTGTATTCCAGCGATACGTACCGGTCCCGCCCGTTGGATTGGTCATAACCGCCGAAGAACATCAGGTTGCCGAGCCGGCGATACGGACCATACTCGGCTGCGTCACGAACCTTGTGGCCGTGCAGCGTCATGTCGATGGCGTTGGCCCAGTCCTCGAAACCCGACGCAACCCGAATCGAATATCTGACGTCCGTCCGGTACGAACCGGTGAGATCCTTGTATACGCTCCCGTTGATCTGCGACCGGTCCGACGAGTCGCCGACAAAGAAATCGGCCTCGAGCGAAGTAAAGCCGTCGTACACATAGCGGCCGAAGCACAGCGCCTTCGACGTCCCGCCGGCCTGGGCGCGCACATACGGTTTCGCCCGCGGAGCAAGGTCGTAGATGCGCCTTTCATGCGGATAGAACTGTACCGGCCCGGCATTCGGATTCGGCACGACCTTGCGGGTGACGAAGCCGATGTCGGCCAGCGCCTCCAGCAGCGCCAGCGTATATTTGGTCTGCGTGTACACCGGCGCGTCGAAATCGTAAGTGACCGGCCAGCGGCGATATTCGTCGCACACTTCGCCGCTCGTGTAGCGCAGCGCATCCTGGCGCGCGAACGCCTCGGCCTCGGACGCCGAAGGCGGGCTCGGAAACGCCTGCGCCCGAACTTCCGAAAGCAGGCCCGGGAATCGGGACCAGCCGAAATAGGCGGCAAGCACCAACGTAATGAGCAGAACGGCCAGCAGATGTCTTTTTTTGAATTGCCTCGTCGCCATCACGATGACTCACTCGCTGCGATTTTCGAAAGGATTCGTTGGATATCGGCATGCGCCGTCGCATCCCGTCATTCCGGCGCATCGGCGATTCTACTCAATTCGCTGCCGGGTCGATTGTCCGGACACCGTTTCGGGCGCGTTGCAAGGCGCGTACGCGCACCGCTGTAAAATCCCGTCGTTTGAGCGGGCGCGGTTCATTCGTCGCCACCGCATTGCCCGATTGATTTCGTTATCGTCTTTACCGCCCGGACCATGACCTATTCGCTTGCCGCCCCCTGTATCCGGGAACTCGAAATCCGCAAGAGCCGCTTCATCGCACATGCGATCCCCGTCGAACACCGCGACGCCGCCATGCTGGAACTGCAGCGCTTGCGCGACGCGCATCCGACGGCCACGCACGTGTGCTGGGCGCTGCTCGCGGGCGGGCAATCGGGCATGTCGGACGACGGCGAGCCGTCCGGCACCGCGGGCCGGCCGATCCTCGAAGTGCTGCGCCACCACGATCTCGACGGCGTCCTCGGCGCGGTCGTGCGCTACTACGGCGGCGTCAAGCTCGGCGCAGGCGGCCTGGTGCGCGCCTATACGGACGCGATCGCGTCGGCGCTGCTCGATGCCGAGCGCGTCGAGCGCATCCGGCACACGCGATTCGCGATCGAGATCGGCTACCCCGACGAGGCGCGCGTGCGCCGCTGGATCGAACAGGCCGGTTACGAACTGGTGGACAGCGCATACGGGATGACGGTGAAGCTCGTGATCAAGCTGCCCGAGACCGCCCAAAGCGACGCGAAATCGGCGCTGTTCGACCTGACCCAGGGGCGCTCGGGTTTCCCGGACCTGTAACGACGGCCACGGTCGCGCGCCGATGCAGACGCGACCGTGCGCCGACGCTCAGTAAACCTCGGGCACGATCATGTCGTCCGGCACGGGCCGGCGAATGTAGTCCTCGTGGTGCTCGCGCTGCGGCAGGTCGATCGGTGCGCGCGGCACCTCGTGATACGGCACCTGGCTCAGCAGATGGTGGATGCAGTTCAGCCGCGCGCGCTTCTTGTCGACGGCCTGCACGACCCACCAGGGCGCTTCCGGAATATGCGTGCGCTGCAGCATCTCTTCCTTCGCGGCCGTATAGGCTTCCCAGCGGCGGCGGCTCTCGAGGTCCATCGGGCTCAGCTTCCACTGCTTCAGCGGATCCTCGATCCGGCTCTGGAAACGCAGCTCCTGCTCGTGATCGGTGATCGAGAACCAGTACTTGACGATCTGGATCCCGCTGCGCGCGAGCATCTTCTCGAACTCGGGCACCGACCGGAAAAACTCCTCGTATTCGTCGTCGGTGCAGAAGTTCATCACGCGCTCGACGCCCGCGCGGTTATACCAGCTCCGGTCGAACAGCACGATCTCGCCGCCGGCCGGCAGGTGTGCGACATAGCGCTGGAAATACCATTGCGTGCGTTCGCGGTTGCTCGGCGCGGGCAGCGCCGCCACGCGACATACGCGCGGGTTCAGCCGCTGCGTGATGCGCTTGATCACGCCGCCCTTGCCGGCCGCGTCGCGGCCCTCGAAGATGACGACGAGCCGGTGTCCGGTGCTCACGACCCAGTCCTGCAGCTTCACGAGTTCGCCCTGCAGCCGGAACAGCTCGCGGAAATACTGCTTGCGGGCCTCGCGGCGCTCCTGCGAGAACAGCAGATCCTCGCCGCCGTCGAAACGACGATCGTCGAGCTCCATCTCGAGCTCTTCGTCGTAGGCATCGACCAGATCCTCCTCGAAACGGCGCCGGCGCGCCTCGAGCGCCTGCATGTCGGAGCGGTCGTCGGTCTCGGTACGCGTGTCGTTGTCGCCCATGGGGCCTCCTTCCATCACAGTGTCGCAGCCAAACCGCGACATTATCTCAGCCCGACGCGTCAGTTTGATGAATGTCACATGCCGGCGGCGGCCGGCGGGATCCGTCGTGCGCGCCGATGGTGAAGACGGAGCGCCGGGTGCGCCTCACCTTCGCGGACACCTCGCCTCGTCCCGACAACAGCAGGCCGCGACCGGCCGACCGGCTGGGCGCAGTCGACGACCATTCGCGCATGCACTCGCGTGTCCCGGTTAAGTTGCGTGCGCAACGTTTTCGAAAAACGCCCCGCCTTCCGTCCCGTCGCGCCAACGCATCGCAACGGCGCATCGCCGCATCCGCCCCGCAGGCATCCATTGCGCAACGACCGTGCCCGGACATCGCACTGCCCGTCCCGCGACTGTCGCACCGTGCAGGGGTATACGCGATGTTGCATCCGAAAAAAACTTTGCTTAGAGTGCATCCCATCGATCCGGCGGACAAAGACGTCCCACGATCGTGCGCAGCGCGCGCCCGACAGCCGCGCTTCGCCGGCCTCCTGACAGGCCCCCGATCCGCATTCCCGTTATCCGACAGCGTTGTCGGATGAACGAACCGGCAAAGAAGCCCTTGCCTCGCTCGTCGAGGCAAGGGCTTTTTTTGCTTTCCGAAAACGTACGCGTTACCCGTTCCAGGAGCACACCATGCGTCATGGCGATATTTCCAGCAGCAACGACGCCGTCGGCGTCGCCGTCGTCCAGTACAAGATGCCGCGCCTGCATACGCGCGCCGACGTGATCGCAAACGCGCGCGAGATCGCAGAGCGCGTCGTCGGCATCAAGCGCGGCCTGCCCGGCATGGACCTGATCGTGTTTCCCGAGTATTCGACGCACGGGATCATGTACGACGCGAAGGAGATGTACGACACCGCGTCGACGATCCCCGGCGAGGAAACCGACATCTTCGCGGCCGCGTGCCGCAAGGCCAACGTGTGGGGCGTGTTCTCGCTGACGGGCGAACGTCACGAGGAACACCCGAACAAGGCGCCCTACAACACGCTGGTGCTGATCAACAATCACGGCGAGATCGTGCAGAAGTACCGCAAGATCATGCCGTGGGTTCCCGTCGAAGGCTGGTATCCGGGCGACTGCACGTACGTCGCCGAGGGGCCGAAGGGACTGAAGATCAGCCTGATCATCTGCGACGACGGTAACTATCCGGAGATCTGGCGCGACTGCGTGATGCGCGGCGCCGAACTGGTCGTGCGCTGCCAGGGCTACATGTACCCGGCGAAGGACCAGCAGGTGCTCGTGTCGAAGGCGATGGCGTTCATGAACAACTGCTACGTGGCGGTCGCGAACGCGTCCGGATTCGACGGCGTGTACTCGTATTTCGGCCACTCGGCGATCGTCGGCTTCGACGGCCGCACGCTCGGCGAATGCGGCGAGGAAGAGAACGGCGTGCAGTATGCGGAGCTGTCGGTCAGCCTGATTCGCGACGCGCGCCGCAACATGCAGTCGCAGAACCACCTGTACAAGCTGCTGCATCGCGGCTACACCGGCAAGATCGGTTCCGGCGAAGCGCCGAACGGCGTCGCGCAGTGCCCGTTCGAGTTCTATGCGAACTGGGTGAACGACCCCGACGGCACGCGCCAGGCCGTCGAGCGGCTCACGCGCGCGACGCCCGGCACGCCCGAATGCCCGATCGACGGCATTCCGTCCGAAGCGCCCGCGCATCGCTGAACGCCGCCCGTCCGTTCGCGCCGCGAGCGCGAACGGCGCCCGCCCTTTCCGGAGTTTTCGTCATGCTCGGTGTCGCTCTCTTCTTCATCGGCGCGGTGCTGGTCGTCAACGGCGTTGCGCTGACCGGCCGCATCGAGCCGCGCGATGCGGCCGGCCTGAACCTGCTCGTCGGGCTGCTTGCGCTGCTGATCAATCTCGCGGGCCTCGCGCAGGCGTCCGCGCCGGCGCAGTATTTCGCGAGCGCCGGCGGCCTGCTGTTCGCGTTCACCTACCTGTATCTCGCGGCCGTCCAGTGGCGCGGGCTGCAAGGCGCGGGGCTCGGCTGGTATTGCCTGTTCGTCGCGATCAGCGCGCTCGTCTATGCGGGCACGTCGCACGACGTGCGGTTCGGCGCGATGTGGCTGCTGTGGTCGAGCCTGTGGTTCCTGTTCTTCGTCGCGCTCGGACTCAAGCGGCGCGTGCGCTTCCTGCCCGGCTACACGATCGCGATCGGCGTCGGCACCTGCTGGCTGCCCGGGATGCTGATGATGACGGGGAGGTGGTGATGACCGCACGCGATACGCCGCTCGCTGCCGATCCGCTTGCCGGTCACCGCATCGCCGACGCGCCGTTCTACCAGTCGGCCGGCGCCGAGGCCGACTGGTTCGAGACGGCCTGCCGCCAGCATCTGCCGGTGCTGCTGAAAGGGCCGACCGGCTGCGGCAAGACCCGTTTCGTCGAGTACATGGCGTGGCGCATGGGCCTGCCGCTGATCCAGGTCGCGTGCAACGACGATACGTCGGCCGCGGACCTGACGGGCCGTCACCTGCTCGACGCCAACGGCACCTACTGGGCCGACGGGCCGCTCACGCTCGCAGCGCGGCATGGCGCGATCTGCTATCTCGACGAGATCGTCGAGGCGCGCCCCGACGCGACGGTCGTGATCCACCCGCTGACCGACTCGCGGCGCGTGCTGCCGCTCGACCGGCTCGGCGAGGTCGTGCACGCGCATCCGGATTTCCATCTGGTGATCTCGTACAACCCCGGCTATCACGGCGAGCACCGGCGGCTGAAGCCGTCCACGCGGCAGCGCTTCGTCGCGATCGACTTCGGCTATCCGGATGCCGCGCACGAAACCGACGTCGTCGTGCGCGAAAGCGGCGCCGACCGCGACACCGCGGGCCGGCTCGTCGATCTCGCGCAGCGCACGCGCGCGCTGGCCGGCAACGGGCTCGACGAAGGCGCATCGACGCGCCTGCTCGTGCACGCGGCCCGGCTGATCGTCGCGGGGCTCGCGCCGCTCGATGCGTGCCGGATCGCGATCTGCGACGCGGCCACCGACGATCCCGACACGCGCGCCGCGCTGCACACGATGGCCGCCGCGCACTTCGCGACATGAGTGCGCTGCAGCTTGCCCGCTTCCTGCACGGGATGACCGCGCGCGAGACCGACGTGCGGCTCGACGATGCCGCGCCGCGCGCGACGCTCGGCCATGCCGCCCTGCATGTGCCGCGCGCGTTGCCACCCGACGCCCGGGTCGCGGCGGCCGCGCACGCGCTGGCGCACTGGCGCCATTCGCCGTCGGGCGAGCCCGTCGACGCACTGACGCCGATCGGCGTCGCGATCGCCGGGCTGATCGAGGACGCGCGCGTCGAAACGCTGCTCGCCGCCGAGTGGCCGGGGCTCGCGACTTTCTGGGCGCCCGCGTTCGCGCCGATCGAGCGCGAAGGACTCACGTTCGGCCGTCTCTGCGCGCGGCTTGCGAAGGCGCTGTTCGATCCGTCGTACCGCGACGGCAACCCTTGGGTCGACAAGGGCGCGCGGCTGTTCGACGCGCGGCGCGACGCGCTCGACGACTACCGCGCGTTTCGCTCGATCGCGTCGCGGCTCGCGAACGATCTCGGCCAGATGCGCGTGCGCTACGAGCCCGACGACGGCAGCTGGCTGCCGTATCGCGACGACAACGCGCGGCTGTGGGCGCAGCCGGCCGCTGCCGCCGAACGCGCCGGCAACGAAGGCATCGAGACGTCGGCCGCGACCGGTAGCGCGGGCGGTACGCAGGACGACGAAGCGCCGCCCGCGCCCGATGCGCCGCGTTATCCGGAATGGAATTGCCACACGCAGCGCGAACGGCCCGACTGGACGACGATCGTCGAACGCGCGCCGACCGCATCCGCGCCGTCGCCTGCGCTGGCCGCGCTGATCGACGCCGACCGGCGCGCCGCGAAACGCATCGCGAGCCCCCGTGCGTCGGAACCGATGCGACGCATCGGCCGCCAGCTCGACGGCGACGCGCTCGACATCGATGAGGCAATCGCGGCGCGCATCGCCCGACGCGCCGGGCATGCAGCCGATCCGCGCGTGTTCCGCCGCCGCGCGCCGCACGATGCGCGCGGGCCGGTGCTGATCCTGCTCGACCTGTCGGCGTCGACGGCCGCGCAGGTCGCCGCGCTCGAGAAGCGCGCCGCATTCGTGCTCGGCGACCTGTTCGACCGGCAGCGCCGGCGCTGGGCCGTGCACGGCTATACGTCGGACGGCCGGCATCGCGTGTACTACGCGCGCTTCAAGGATTTCGGCGACGCGTTCGACGCAGGCCGCCGCACGGCGCTGCTGACGGCCGACGCCGGCATGAGCACGCGCACCGGCGCGGCCTTGCGCCATGCGCTGGCGCTGCTGCGCCGCGAGACGGCGTCCGAACGGGCCGCCGTGCTGATGATCGGCGACGGCGAGGCCGCCGACATCGACGTGTTCGATCCGCGCTACCTCGTCGAGGATGCACGCCATGCCGCGCGCCAGGGCCGGCAGCGCGGCGTCGCGATCGCGGGCCTGTCGTTCGGCGCGCCGCCCGGCTTGTCTACAATACTCGGCGGCGGCCCGCACTGCGTGCACGCGGCGAACGGCGACGCGTTGCCCGCGATCGTCGCGCGAACGGCCGGGCGCCTGACCGCCTGACGGCCTCATCAGCAGAAACAGGACAGACCCGATGAAGAGTGTGAAGGTTGGCGTATTGTTCTCGCAGAGCGGATGCACGTCGCACCTCGGCCAGAGCCAGTTGCGCGGCACGCTGCAGGCGATCGCCGAGATCAACGAGGCCGGCGGCGCGAACGGCTGCGAGATCGTGCCGGTCGTGCGCGACGCGTGCTCGGACCCGGCCGTCTACGCGCGGCTCGCGGAGGAACTGATCGCGACCGAGCGCGTGAACGTGCTGTTCGGCGCGTACATGTCGAGCAGCCGCAAGGCGCTGATTCCGATCGTCGAGAAGTGGGACAAGCTGCTGTTCTACCCGACTCTCTACGAAGGCTTCGAGTTCTCGCCGAACGTGATCTACACGGGCGCCGCACCGAACCAGAACAGCGTGCAGCTCGCCGCGTTCATGACCGCGCAGTTCGGCGCGCGCGTGTATCTCGTCGGGTCCGACTACATCTACCCGTACGAGTCGAACCGCATCATGATCGATCTCGTCACGCAGCATCCGGAAGGCCAGATCCTCGGCGAGGTGTACATGCCGCTCGTCGCGTCCGAACAGGATTTCGCGCCGGTCGTCGCGGACATCCGCGCGAAGGCGCCCGACTTCGTGTTCAGCACGCTGGTCGGCGACAGCACCGCCGCGTTCTACCGCGCATACGCGCAGGCGGGCCTCGATGCGCGCAGGATGCCGATCGCGAGCCTGACGACGTCGGAGATCGAGCTCCATCAGATGGGCGCGGCGGCGGCCGGCCATTACACGTCGTCACCCTACTTCCAGACCGTCGATTCGGACGTAAACCGGCGCTGCATCGCGCAGCTGAAGGCGCGCTTCGGCGACGACGCCCGCGCGTCCGCACCGTGGGAGGCCGCCTATTTCCAGGTTCATCTGTTCGCGAATGCACTCGCGCGCGCGGGCACCGACCAGCGCGACCGCCTCGTCGAGCATCTCGCCGATGCGGAATTCGACGCGCCGCAGGGACGCGTGAAGATCGACCGGCTCACGCAGCACACGTGCCTGTATCCGCGCATCGGCTGCGCGACGGCCGACGGCGATTTCACGATCGTGCGCGAGGCGACGCGGCGCGTGCATCCCGATCCGTATCTCGTCACGCACTCGCTCGGCGACCGCGTGCACACGCCCGACGAACTGAAGGCCTGACGACGATGCGCGCCCGCACCCCGATCCGCTCGACGCCGCGCCTGCTCGCCGAACTTCGTTCGCTGCGCGTGATGGTTTACTACCCGGACGACGACAACGGCCTGCTGATCATCGAGCAACTGTCGCGCATCGGCTGCCCGAGCGAGCAGCGCTGGCCGCCGCCCGCCGCGCTGCCGGAGAGCGTCGATCTCGTGATCCTCGCGGTGCGGCCCGACCTGCTGCACCTGTCGATCCCGTGGCTGGAGGACGATGCGCGGCCGCCGCTGATCGCCGTGACGACCTACGAAAGCCCGACCATCCTCGAACTGATGCTGCGCATCGACGCGCAGAGCGCGGTCACGACACCCGTGCGCTCGTTCGGGCTGCTGAGCGCGATGGCGCTCGCATGCCACCAGAGCCGTCGGCACGACGAGTACCGGCGCCGCATCGCGCAGCTCGAACAGCGCGTGATGTCCGCGCGCACGCTGCAGGACGCGAAGACGCTGCTGATGCAGCACAACGGCATCAGCGAGGAAGAGGCCTACCAGCAGATCCGCTCGCAGGCGATGGAGCGGCGCGTGTCGATCAACCAGCTCGCCGAGCAGATCGTGCACGCGCATGCGCTGCTGAAGCGGTGACGACGGCCGCTCGATCATGAAAAACGCCGGGCACGGGCCCGGCGTCCATAACATCGCGTTCACGCGATCGCGTGCATGCTCGTGCGAACGTATCGCCTCAGCGGATGATCCGCGTGACGCCGCGCCCGCGCGGATCGGCCACCGCTTCCGGCGTATTGCCGTCGATCTTGATCACCTGGATGTCGCCGCTGAAATCCTGCCCCTTCAGCGTATAGCCGCGCGCCTCGATCTGCTTGGCAAGCTCGCCCTCGATCGGGTGGTACGGCTCCCAGAAGATCGTGTTCGGCGGCAGCAGCTGGTGATGGAAGCGCATCGCGCCGACTGCCTCCTTCAACGGCATCTTGAAGTCGTACACGTTGTTGATCACCTGGAAGATCGACGTAAAGATCCGCGAGCCGCCCGGCGTGCCGATCACGAGCGACACCTTGCCGTCCTTCGTCATGATGGTCGGCGACATCGACGACAGCGGCCGCTTCTTCGGTTCGATCGCGTTCGCGTCGCTGCCGACCACGCCGAACATGTTGGCGACGCCCGGCTTCGCGGAGAAGTCGTCCATCTCGTCGTTCAGCACGATGCCGGTGCCGTCGGCGACCACGCCCGAACCGAAATAGCCGTTGATCGTGTAGGTGTTCGACACCGCGTTGCCCCACTTGTCGACGACCGAGAAGTGCGTCGTCTCGGCCTTCTCCGGCATCGTCGTGCCGAGGCCCGGCTGCACGCTCTTGGTGTCGGCGATCTGCGTCGGATTGACCTCGGCCGCGCGCTTCGCGATATAGGCGTCGTCGGTCAGCTGCGCGACCGGCACCTTGTAGAAGTCGGGGTCGCCGAGATACTGCGCACGATCGGCGAACACGCGCTTCTCGATTTCGGCGATCAGGTGGATGTACTGCGGCGAATTCAGCGGCACGCCTTCGAAATCCTGCTTGAGGTCGGCCTTCATCTTCAGCAGCTGCACGAGGCCGATGCCGCCCGAACTCGGGGGCGGCGCGGTGATCACGTCATAGCCGTTCCATTTCGCCTGCACCGGCTGGCGCCAGACCGCGCGGTACTGCGCGAGATCCTCGGTGGTGATCAGCCCGTTGCCGTCGCCGGTCTTCATCGACGCGGCGATCAACTCGGCCGTCTTGCCCTTGTAGAAGCCTTCCGCGCCGTTGTTCGCGATGCGCGTCAGCACGTCGGCGAGATCGGGCTGCTTGAAGTTCGCGCCGGCCTTCAGGCCGGAGAAGTACTTGTCGAAGTTGGTCTTGCCGCCGAACTCCTTCGACGCGTCGACGCCGCGCTGCGCAAGCTGCTCGTCGACGATGAAGCCGTCGCGCGCATAGTGGATCGCCGGCGCGAGCACCTGCTTCCACTTCAGCTTGCCGAAGCGCTTCTGCGCTTCCCACATGCCTGCGACCGTGCCCGGCACGCCGGCCGCGCGCGGGCCGTAGAGGCTCATGCCCTTGATGACGTTGCCGTCCTTGTCGAGGTACATGTCCTTGGTCGCGGCGAGCGGCGCGCGCTCGCGGTAGTCGATGAAGTAAGGCTTGCCGTCCTTGTAGATCGTCATGAAGCCGCCGCCGCCGATATTGCCGGCTTCCGGGTACGTGACGGCGAGCGTGAACGCGATCGCGACGGCCGCGTCGATCGCGTTGCCGCCTTCCTTGAAGATCCGCTCCGCGGCATCCGCGCTGTATTTGTCGGCCACCGCGACCGCGGAACTCGTCAGGACCGCCGGCTGCGGCCCTTTCGCGTAGACGGGCGCGTTCGGCAGGAAACCGATGCCGGCCGCCGTCGCGAGCACGACAGCGGATGATTTGAAGCGATTCAGCGTAGTCATTGCATGTCCCCCATATGGATCTCCTTCAGGCAGGAATGGGCCTGATCCGTTTATGGCCGCTGGCGCGCCGACAGCCATACGCCGGTTTCGTAGTATAGGGGCACAAAAAGGGTCGAACACGCGACGCGCTCGAAAAGCCGTCGATTGTGTGCGCCCGGTCACGCACCGGCGCCGGCGCGCGCATGCTGCGGCGCGATGGCGCGGTGCACGAAACCGAAAGTTGCAAACTGCGCGGCGGGTCCGCAGCCCATGCAAAAAATCTGCGGGAAAGCGCTCCGCTGCGCGCACCGATCTGCGAAGATAGCGCCCCGCTTGCGCGCCGCATCGTCGCTTCGTTCACGCACTGCTTCACGTTTTCTCGTTCCGTTTCCTATGGCATCTCACAACGCGCATCATGCGTCCGGCTTCGCGGCCGGCGTCGCCGCCGCCGTTCTCGTCGCGCATACCGGCACGACCGGCCCGTGGCATGCAGGCCTCGTCGCCGCATTTGCGGCCGGCGTCGCAGGCGGCACCGCGCCCGACTGGCTCGAACTCGCGTGGTGGAGCCGCAAGCGCCGTCTATGGATCGCGCATCGCACCGTCACGCACTGGGGAATCGGCTGGCTCGCGCTGCTTGCGTTCGCGTGGCACGGGCTCACCCATCAGCCGCATCCGCTGTGGGCCGCGCCGCTGTTCGGCTTCGCGTGCGGCGGCCTGATGCATCTGCTCGCCGACTGGCCGAACCCGCTCGGCGTGCCGTGGATCTGGCGCCGTCATTCGCTGAACCTGTGGAACAGCGGACATTGCGACCTGATCGTGGTCGCCGCCGCGTGGGGCGGCGCGCTGTGGCTCGCGCAATCGCTGTGGACGCGCGCGCCGCTGCTCGAGCACTGGCTCGGCTGGCTGCATCGCGTCTGACGCGGCGCGCTTGCGCAGCATGTTGCGGGAAGGCGCGCGCTCTGCCCGCGTTCGTGACAGGCGCCGCTTGCCCTTCTCGTCGCGCATCGCGTCGAAAGCGGCATTGAAAGCCGCCCGCGCGCCCTCATCTGCCGGGATGCCGCGCATGCGCAGCGCCCGCGCCGCTGCCGCCGTATCGCGTCCGGCACATGGCCGCGACGTCTGGCACACTGGCGATTCGCGCGCCGCGTATCGCGCTCGCTCGCACCCCATTTCAACGAACCGATGGACGTCACCGCCACCCGCCCCGCCACTCGTGCGCTCGACGTGTTCCACCCGGCCGTCGCCGCGTGGTTCCGCCGCACGTTCGCCGCGCCGACCGGCGCGCAGGCGCTCGCGTGGCCGCACATCAAGGCCGGCCGCTCGACGCTCGTCGCCGCGCCGACCGGCTCCGGCAAGACGCTCACCGCGTTTCTCTGCGCGCTCGACGAACTCGTGCGCGATGCGCTCGCGCACGACGGCGCGCTGCCCGACGCGACGCTCGTCGTCTACGTGTCGCCGCTGAAGGCGCTGTCGAACGACATCCACGTGAACCTCGACGCACCGCTCGCCGGCATCGCCGCGTCGCTCGCGCAGCTCGGCCTGCCGGTGCCGGAGATCCGCACCGCGGTGCGCACCGGCGACACCACGCAGGCCGAACGCGCCGCCCTGCGCAAGCGCGCGCCGCACATCCTCGTGACGACGCCCGAATCGCTGTACGTGCTGCTGTCGTCGACGTCGGGACGGCAGATGCTGTCGACCGTGCGATCGGTGATCGTCGACGAGATCCACGCGCTCGCGTCGTCCAAGCGCGGCAGCCATCTCGCGCTGTCGCTCGAGCGCCTCGACGCGCTGACGGGCCGCGCGCTGCCGCGCATCGGACTGTCGGCCACGCAAAAGCCGATCGACGCGGTCGCGCGCTTCCTGGTCGGCGGCCCGGCCGATGCGCCGCGCGACTGCACGATCGTCGACACCGGCCACGTGCGCGAGCGCGACCTCGCGCTCGAACTGCCGAACGTGCCGCTCGAACCGGTGATGGCGACCGACGTGTGGGAACAGGTGTACGACCGGATCGCCGCGCTCGCGGCCGCACATCGCACGACGCTCGTGTTCGTCAACACGCGGCGCACCGCGGAGCGCATGGCGCGCCATCTCGCCGAGCGGCTCGGCAAGGACGCGATCGCCGCGCATCACGGCAGTCTCGCGAAGGAACACCGCTTCGACGCCGAGCAGCGCCTGAAGCGCGGCGAGCTGAAGCTGCTCGTCGCGACCGCATCGCTCGAACTCGGCATCGACATCGGCGATGTCGATCTCGTCTGCCAGGTCGGTTCGCCGCGCGGGATCGCGCCGTTCCTGCAGCGCGTCGGCCGTTCGGGTCACCACGTCGGCGGCATGCCGAAAGGCCGGCTGTTCCCGCTGTCGCGCGACGAACTGGTCGAATGCGCGGCGCTGCTCGATTGCGTGCGGCGCGGCGAACTCGACACGCTGCGGATTCCGCAGGCGCCGCTCGACGTGCTCGCGCAGCAGATCGTCGCCGAAGCCGCATGCGCCGAATGGCAGGAGGACGCGCTTTACGCGAGCTTCACGCGCGCGGCGCCGTATGCGCACCTGTCGCGCGAGCGCTTCGACGAAGTGATGAAGATGCTCGCGGAAGGCTTCTCGAGCCGTCGCGGCGTGCGCGCGGCGTACCTGCACCGCGACGTGGTCGGCGGCACGGTGCGCGGCCGCCGCAATGCGATGATGACCGCGACGACCTCCGGCGGCACGATTCCCGACATGGCCGACTATGCGGTGCTGCTGGAGCCGCAGGGCATCCAGGTCGGCACCGTCAACGAGGATTTCGCGGTCGAGAGCCTCGCCGGCGACGTGTTCCAGCTCGGCAACCAGTCGTACCGGATCATTCGCGTCGAAACCGGGCGCGTGCGCGTCGAGGATGCGCACGGCCAGTCGCCGAGTATTCCGTTCTGGCTCGGCGAGGCGCCGGGGCGCAGCGACGAACTGTCGGCCGCGGTCGGCCGGCTGCGCGCGCGGCTCGACGCGTTGTTCGCCGAAGGCGAGCGGCATGCCCGCGCAAACACGGCAAGCGGAGCGAAGGCCAAGGGCAGCATGAAATCGGCGCCGCCTGCCGGAACCCAAGCCGAGGCCGACGCCGCCGCGCAACGCAGCACGGCTGTTGCCGATCCGGCCCGTCCCCCCGAAAGCCACCTCGCGCCGGCGCTGCACTGGCTCGTCGACGAGCTGCGCGTATCGCCCGACGCCGCGCGCCAGATCGCCGACTACCTCGCCCGCGCGCGGGCCGCGCTCGGCGCGCTGCCGACGCAGGACACGCTCGTGATGGAGCGCTTCTTCGACGAATCGGGCGGCATGCAGCTCGTCATTCATTCGCCGTACGGCAGCCGCATCAACCGCGCGTGGGGGCTGGCGCTGCGCAAGCGCTTCTGCCGCAATTTCAACTTCGAGCTGCAGGCCGCCGCGACCGACGATGCGATCATCCTGTCGCTGTCGCTCGCGCACAGCTTCGCGCTCGACGAAGTGTGGCGCTACCTGCGTTCGGCGAGCGCCGAACACGTGCTGATCCAGGCGCTGCTCGACGCGCCGCTGTTCGGCGTGCGCTGGCGCTGGAACGCGACCACGGCGCTCGCGCTGCCGCGCTTCACGGGCGGCAAGCGCACCGCGCCGCAACTGCAGCGGATGAAGAGCGACGATCTGCTCGCGACCGTGTTCCCCGATCAGGTCGCGTGCCTCGAGAACGTCGTCGGCGAACGCGAGATCCCGCATCATCCGCTCGTCGAGCAGACGCTCGACGACTGCCTGCACGACGCGATGGACACCGACGGCTGGCTCGCGCTGCTGCGCCGGATCGAAAGCGGCGCGATCGAACTCGTCGCGCGCGACCTGCCGGCGCCGTCGCCGCTCGCGGCCGAGATCCTCAACGCAAAGCCCTACGCGTTCCTCGACGACGCGCCGCTCGAGGAGCGCCGCACGCAGGCCGTGCAGTCGCGTCGCTGGAGCGACCCCGAATCGGCCGACGATCTCGGCGCGCTCGACGCCGATGCGATCGACGCGGTGCGCGACGAAGCCTGGCCGCTGGTGCGCGACGCGGACGAAATGCACGACGCGCTGCTGACGCTCGCCTGCATCGCCGACGACGAAGCGCAGGCGCACGAAGGCTGGCCCGCGCGGCTCGCGGAACTGGCCGAACGCCGTCGCGCGACGAAGCTCGCGACGCCGGACGGCGCGGCGCTGTGGGTGCCGGTCGAACGGCTGGTCTGCCTGCGCGCGCTGCATCCCGACGCCCGCCTCTCGCCCGTGCTCAAGATACCGGCCGCGTGCGCCGAACCGTGGGACGCCGATGCCGCGCTCGTCGACGTGATCCGCGCACGGCTCACCGGCTTCGGCCCGCTGCCGCTCGACGCGATCGCGAAACCGCTCGACCTGCCGCCCGCCGCGGTCGCGACGGCGCTTGCCGCGCTGGAGCGCGAGGGCTACGTGATGCGCGGCCGCTTCACGCCGGGCACGACGCTCGACGAATGGTGCGAACGCCACCTGCTCGCCCGCATTCATCGCTATACGGTGAAGCGGCTGCGTCGCGAAATCGAACCGGTCGAGCGCGCCGACTTCATGCGCTTCCTGTTCCACTGGCAACACCTGACGCCCGACACGCGCGGCACGGGCCGCGATGCGCTCGCGGCCGTCGTCGAGCAGCTCGAAGGCTACGAGGCCGCGGCCGGCGCGTGGGAAGACGCGCTGCTGCCCGCACGGCTCACCGACTACACGGCCGGCGGCATCGACGACCTGTGCCGCTCCGGCAAGCTCGTATGGACCCGCATCGGCGCGCCGGCGCGCGCGGCCGGCACGCCCGTGAAAACCACGCCGATCGTGCTGCTGCCGCGCCGCCATCTCGGCGCATGGCAGGCGCTGCGCGATCCCGACGCGCAGCCCACGCTGTCCGCTCGCGCGGCACAGGTGCGCGATGCGCTGGCCGCACACGGCGCGATGTTCTTCGACGCGCTGCTCGACGACCTGCACATGCTGCCCGTCGAACTCGAACAGGCACTCGGCGAACTCGTGTCGGCCGGCCTCGTCAACGCGGACAGCTTCGCGGGCCTGCGCGCGCTGCTGAAGCCGGCAGTCAAGCGCAGCGCGACCTATGCGCCGCGCACGCGGCGCGGCGGCGCACTGATCGGCGGCATGGACGACGCCGGCCGCTGGGCGCTGGTGCAGCGCCCGGCGCCGCCGGTCGACACGCCGGCGACCAGACGCGGCGCGGTCGCCGCAACCGACCCCGACGCGCTCGAACACATCGCATGGACACTGCTGCGCCGCTACGGCGTCGTGTTCTGGCGGCTGCTCGAACGCGAGGCCGACTGGCTGCCGAGCTGGCGCGAACTCGTGCGCGTGCTGCAACGCCTCGAAGCGCGCGGCGAGATTCGCGGCGGGCGCTTCGTCGCCGGGCTCGCGGGCGAGCAGTTCGCGTTGCCCGAGGCGATTCCGATCCTGCGCGAACTGCGGCGGCAACCGGGCGACGGGCAAACCGTCTGCGTGACGGGTGTCGATCCGCTCAACCTCGTCGGCACGCTGCTGCCCGGCGACAAGGTACCCGCGCTCGCCGGCAATCGCGTGCTGTTCCGCGACGGCGTGCCGATCGCATCGCTCGTGTCGGGCGCGTTCCATTACGCGCCCGACCTGTCGCCCGCCGCGCGCGAGGACGCGCGCCTGCGGCTCGCGCGCCGCTACTGACATCGGCTGACATGCGGCACGTCGCGGACTACTGATCGACGCACCGCGTCGCCGCCGACATTCGGGTAGCATCGGACGATTGTTCATCGCGCGCACTGCCGCGCTCACGACAAGATTTCCGGAGACTGTCGCAATGTCCTCGCATGCCGATTCGCCCGCCGCCCGTCACGCCGGCTCGCTGACGATTTTCCAGGGCGCCGCGCTGTATATCGGCGCGGTGCTCGGCACCGGCGTGATCGCATTGCCCGCGCTGGCCGCCGAGGTCGCCGGCCCGGCGTCGCTGCTCGCGTGGGCCGCGCTCGTCGTGCTGTCGGGGCCGCTCGCGGCCACCTTCGCTGCGCTCGGCGCGCGCCATCCCGACGCGGGCGGCGTGTCGACCTATGCGCGCCGCGCGTTCGGGCCGAAGGCGGCCGCGATCGTCGGCTGGTGCTTCTATTTCGCGGTGCCGGCTGGCGCGCCGGCGGCCGCGATGTTCGGCGGCGCCTATGTCGCCGCCGTGACGGGCGGCGGACACACGACGGTCATCGTCACGGCCGCCGCGCTGATCGCGGTCGTCTCGGCCGCGAACGCGTTCGGCGTGACGGTGTCGGGCCGCATGCAGCTCGTGCTGTCCGCGCTGCTCGTCACGCTGTTGCTGGCGGCCGTGCTCGCGTCCGCGCCCCATGCGCGCGCGGCGAACCTGCATCCGTTCGCGCCGCACGGCTGGCTCGCGGTCGGACAAGCCGCCGCGCTGCTCGTGTGGAGCTTCGCCGGATGGGAGGCGATCACGCATCTCGCGGCGGAATTCCGTCGGCCCGCGCACGACATGCCGCGCTCCGCCGGCATCGCGGTGGTCGTCGTCGGCCTGCTGTATCTGTCGGTCGCCGCTGCGAGCGTCGCGGTGCTGGGGCCGTCAGCGGGCGCGTCGGGTGCGCCGCTCGCGGAGCTGATCGCGGGCGGCCTCGGCGGTCATGCGCAAGTGCTGGCTGCGGTGGCCGCGCTGCTGCTCACGCTCGGCACGATGAACGCGTATTTCGCGGGGGCGGCAAAGCTGGGCGCCGCGCTCGGCCGCGACGGCGCATTGCCCGCATGGCTTGCGCAAGGCAGCCAGGTCGGCGGCGTGCCGCGCCGCAGCCTGGGCGTGATCGCCGTGCTCGCGGCCATCGCGCTGGCCGCGACGACGTTTGGTGACGTCGGGCCGAAGCCGCTCGTGCTGGTCACATCGGGATGTTTCGTGATGGTGTACGGGCTCGGCGCGGCCGCCGCGCTGAAGCTGCTGCCGCGCGGCGGCATCGCCCGTCGTTGCGCGTGGATTTCGCTGATCGCCGTCGCGGGGCTGTTCCTGACGACCGGATGGTATTTGCTGTGCCCGCTGCTGCTCGCGGGCGGTGCGCTGCTCTATCTGCGCATGACAGGCGCACACGATTGAGCCGACCGGCATTCGCGGCGACGCGCGGGGCCGCTCGCCGCCCGAGGTCCGTGCCGTCTGCATCGAACCGGCTCGCGCGGGATACGCGCCACGGCGGGTCGTAGCGCGCCGCCCGGCGGGCCGGAAGTCGGCGCTCGATCGCCGCAATGGCCGGGCAGATCGCCCGGCGAGTTGCGCCGACGCGAACGGCGCAGCGGCGGCACGCCGTTGCGGCGAAGCGTCAGGCCGGCACCAGCTCGAAACTCAGCCGTTTGCCGAGCACCGCGGCGGCGCTTGCGAGCGTCGTCAGCGTGAGGCTCGTGTCGGTTTCGTCGAGCAGCCGGTTGAGCGCGGCACGGCTGGTCTTCATGCGCGCGGCCATCGCCGTTTTCGTGATGTGCTGCGCCTTCATTTCCTGCCCGATCTGCCATGCGATCACGCGCTTGATCGCGGTCGCGGTCGCGGCTTCGAGATGGCCGTCTTCTTCGAGGAAGGCGTCGAAATCGCTGCCGATGTGGGCGTTGTTGGTAGTCGTCATGTCGTACTCCAGTGCATGGCGTTGCCGGCCGCGTGCCGGCTCAACCGGGAAATCAGATGGCTCGCGCCAGCGCCTTCAGGCGGGCGAGCGTGACGTCGAGATCGTCCGACGGCGTCGCCGACGACTGCTTGATGAACCCGTGCAGCAGGACCATCGTGTCGCCGACGACCGTAAACAGCACGCGGGCAATCCGGCGCGGCAGCATGATCCGGATCTCCCACAGATCCTGCGACATCTTCCGGACCAGCGGCATGCCGAGCGGCCAGCCCAGTTGAACGGTCTTGATCTCTTCGCCGATCGCCCTTCTCTCTGCCGGCTCGAGCGCCCTGATCCATTCGCGAACGGGTTCGTTGCCCCCCGCCGTCCTGAAAAAACGCACGCCGAGCGTGACCTGAATCTGCTGTCTCGCCATCGTCTTGCCACCGATCGTATCAAAATTGATACGATATGCCAAGCACGAAAAAGCCGACAGTCGACCGAACAGCCAGTCCGCGACCGACGGATTGGCCCGAGCCGCCGCGTGCGCGTCAGCGCTCGCGCCGAACCGGCTTGCGCGCGCCGCGTGACGGACGGCGCGCACGCGCATCGCCGAAGCGCGCCCGCGCGATTTCGCGCACGGCGTCGATCAGCGTGCGCGCGACCGGCGATGGCTGCGCGTCGGTGCGCAGGATCAGCCCGACCGGTTCATCGGTGCCGGCCGACGGCAGCGGCAGGCGCGCCAGCACCCCGGCCGACAGGTCGTACTCCGCCGTATACAGCGGCACGAACCAGATCGCGTCGTTCTCCAGCGCCAGCGCGCGCGCCACCGACACCGACAGCACCTCGATGAACGAATCGAGCGGCGGTGCGCCGCAAGCGCCGAGCAGATGCTCGGCCGACTGCCGGATCAGCGTGCCGTACGGCGGCAGCACGACCGGATGGCGCGCGAGCTCGGCCGCCGGCGCGGCGCTCGCGAGCAGCGGATGTCCCGCGCGCACGACGGCGACGAGCGGCTCGTTGTACAACTGCTCGAACGCGAGCCCGATCATCCGCTCCGGCTCCGACAGGCGTCCGATCGCGCATTCGATCGCACCCGCCTTCAGGCGTTCGAGCAGGTCGGCGTTCGCGGCCGTCGCGATCCGCACCACGACGCGCGGCCAGCGCTCGGCCAACGCCTTCATCAGCGGCGGTGCGAGCGATGCCGCGACGGTCGGCAGCATGCCGATTTCCAGCGTCGCCGCGGCCGCGCCGCCTTCCCGCGCGAGCAGCCCGACGCCCTGTCGCAACGCGAGCACGCAAGCGTTCGCGTGCGGCATGAACAGCTGCGCTTCACGGGTCGGCTGCGCGCCCTGCCTGCCGCGCTCGAACAGCTTCACGCCGAGGATCGACTCCAGTTCGGCGATCGTCTTCGACACGGCCGGCTGCGTGATCGACAGGCTTTCCGCCGCCTTCTGCACGCCGCCCAGCTGCGCGACCGCCAGAAAACACTGCAGGTGACGGAACTTGACGCGGCCGTCGGCGATACGGTTATTCATAACGTGCGGTTATGCGAAAGACGATGAAACGCCATTTTGCATAACTTTCCGGGCAGCCCCAAGCGTTCCGCGCAATGACGCGGTCGGCCCCCGTCATGCACTGCGCCGCAACGCATGGAAACCGGTCGGCTCCCAGATTCGCTTCGCGATCAGCAATCCCGTGCCGTGCTTCTGGCCGAGCGGCGCCGATGCCGATTCCGCGTGGAGCGCGGCGGCCTTGCTGCGCAGCCGGCGCAGCTCCAGTTCGAGTTCCGCGGCGGCGGCTTCGGTCAGCATCCCTTGCGAGAACGTCATCGTCTCGCCCGGGCCGTCGAAGCGGCTGTCGAGAAAATCGCCGAGCGCGTGCGCATGGAAATAGCGGCGAATCGGGCCGCCCGGCAGCCAGTCGAAGTCGCGCGCGACACGCACGCGGATCCGGTCGCCGGGCAGCAGCGCAACGACGTTCATCCGGTCGAGCATCAGCAGGTACTTCACGCACTCGGCCTTCGTCACGCGATAGGTCGTCACGATGTCCTGCACGGTCCAGTAGTTGATCGCGCAGACGGCGACCAGCAACAGCTTCTCGTCCGACACGAGCAGTGCCTCCTGCTGCTCGCTCAGCACGTGCAGCCGCGGCGCGGACGCCGACGCCTCCTGCGCGAGCTCGGCCAGCGTGTAGCCGAGCAGCTGCGCGATCTCGACGAGGCGCTCGAGCGTGAAGCGGCCGCTCGCGAACAGCCGCTTCACGCTGGTCTCGGACACGTCGAGCGCTCGCGCGACGTCGCGGTAGGTCATCCCCTGCGCCTTCAACAGGCGCTTCAGCGTATCGATAAGTTGGGCGGTCTCGGTCATTTTGGTATCGAAAAATGATGCTTCGAGTCGGATATTAGGCTACTCGAGCAGGCAGATGAACACTTTCAGATACTTGTCTGCATAATTCGCCCCGTGCTGTCACTTACCGAGACGGAGCCGAAATGTCCACCCGAACCGAAACCGCCGCGTACGACCCGCATCGCGCCACGCCGCGCGATACCCGCGACACGGATCGCGCGCTGCCGCTCGCCACCGTCCGCACGCTCGCCGCCAGCGCGCATCTCGGCGATCTCGTGTTCATCCGCGCCGCGGCGGGCGCAGCGCGCGACCCGGCGGGCACGGCAGGCGCGTGGGCCAATCGTTTCGGGATCGTCGTCGACACGTCGGGCGACGAGCCGATGATCGCCGAGCCCGGTTTCCCGTGGACGAAGCTCACGACGCTCGCCCGCTTCGTCGCCCGCGCCGGCGGCGGACGCATCGCGCTGGCGCGTCGCACCGCCGCGCCGACGGCCGACGCGCAGCGCCGGCTGCACGGCACCGCCGAACGGCTGATCGGCGCACTGCTCGGCTCGCATTTCAACCTGCGCGCGCGCCGCGGATTCTGCGCGCGCTACGTGAGCGAAGTGCTCGGCGCCGACAGCGCCGCGACGCCCGCGACCCTGCTGCGCAGCGGCGCGCTGTCGCTCGAATTCGACGGGATCGTGTTCGATCCCGCCCGCCAGTAACGACGGCAGGCGCAGGGAGACCCGATAACAACAACAACGACATACCAAAAAACAGCGACGGGCTGGCTGGAGGGCCGTGCACGGGGTCGTCGACGGTGACGACGACGCGAAGCCCGATCGCTTTATCCGCCGGACAGGCATCCTGTCCGGCGGCGTCTTTATTGGCGCAGCGCCCGAACGCATAACGAACGGTTATGCGATTCGCGAAAAAAGGTCATTTTGCATAACTTTCCGGATTGGCTAAAGTCCTGCCATCCACTTCGCGAAATACCTATCAGGAGACGCCCGATGGATTCCCCCACGATCCTCACGCCGCGCGACTGGCCGTCGCATCCCGCGTATATCCATCCCGAGTACCGCTCGTCGGTGAAACGCGGCCCGACCCGGCCGCTGATCCCGCTGAAGGAAAAGCTGCGCGACCAGTACGCGCCCGTCTATGGCGCCGAGGATCTCGGCGCGCTCGACCACGACCTGACGAAGAACGCGGTGAAGAACGGCGAGCCGCTCGGCGAACGCATCGTCGTCACCGGCCGCGTGCTCGACGAAGGCGGCAAGCCCGTGCGCAACACGCTCGTCGAGGTGTGGCAGGCGAACGCCGCAGGCCGCTACGTGCACAAGGTCGACCAGCACGACGCGCCGCTCGACCCGAACTTCCTCGGCGCGGGCCGCTGCCTGACCGACGACGAAGGCCGCTACCGCTTCCTGACGATCAAGCCCGGCGCGTATCCGTGGGGCAATCATCCGAACGCGTGGCGCCCGAATCACATCCACTTCTCGCTGTTCGGCGACTACTTCGGCTCGCGCCTCGTCACGCAGATGTATTTCCCCGGCGATCCGCTGCTCGCGTACGACCCGATCTTCCAGGGCACGCCCGAGGCTGCGCGCGATCGGCTGATCTCGCGCTTCTCGATGGACATCACCGAAGAAGGCTATGCGCTCGGCTACGAATTCGACATCGTGCTGCGCGGCCGCGACGCCACCCCGATGGAGCGCTGAACCATGACGACGCTGAAGCAAACCCCTTCGCAGACGGTCGGCCCGTACTTCGCATACGGCCTGTGCCCGCAGCAATACGACTACGACCTGAAGAGCCTGTTTACGCCGACGATCGCCGCGCCGCACGCCGAAGGCGAACACGTGCTGCTGGTCGGCCAGGTGTTCGACGGCGACGGCAAGGTCGTCAGCGACGCGATCCTCGAGTTCACGCAGGCCGACGGCGCGGGCCGCTACCCCGCCTCGCGCAACGACATCGCGACCGCGGGCTTCACCGGCTTCGCGCGCGTCGGCACGGGCACCGATGCGCAGCACCGCTTCATCGTCGAGACGGTGAAGCCGGGCCGGATCGCCGCGGACGAAGCGCCGCACATCAACGTGACCGTGATGATGCGCGGGATCCTCACGCACGCGTTCACCCGCGTCTACTTCGACGACGAAGCCGCGGCGAATGCGACCGACCCCGTGCTGAACCTGGTGCCGGCCGAGCGCCGTGCGACGCTCGTCGCGAAGCGCGATGCGCAACCGGGCCGCCCGACCGTCTACCGCTTCGACATCCGGATGCAGGGCCCGGAAGAAACCGTGTTCTTCGACGTGTGATGCACGCGCCGGCGCAGGCCGGCCCTGCGCGAAGCGCAACGCCGCGTGACGCGACGCCGATCCGGCCTCGCCGCACGCGGCGTTTTTCATTTCCGCCGACATCATTCGATGCTGCGCCGCATGGCGCTCGGTCGAGACCGGCGCGGTCGACGCATCAAGGCTTCCGACCCTTACATCTTCTGCAGCAGCGAAATGCATGCTGCAAACGCACATGCTTCACCGGTCTGATGGAAATTGACTACCGCGTTATGCGGCGTATTCTGTGTTTTCCGAAACGACTCGAGCAAATTGAATCGGCACAGGAAACAATGACCCATAGATGCGCGACACGGCCCAGGCCGCCGGCTCGCGCATTTTTTCTGACCGGGTGCCTTTGGCGCGGCTGCGAAATTCGGCAGGCGCGCATTTTTTTGCCCCGTCGTCGCAGGCACGCACGCGCCGCGGAATCCGGCGGCTAGCGGCGAATCTCCAGATACCGGCTCGGCGTGTCGCCGAGGATGCGCCGAAACGCCGACGCAAACGCGCTGGCGCTCGCATAGCCGAGATCGAGCGCCACGCGCGTCACCGGCTGCCCGTCGCTCAGCCGCGTAATCGCCGCGAGCATGCAGACCTGCTGACGCCATGCGGCGAAACTCACGCCCGTCTGCGCGCGGAACAGCCGCGTAAACGTGCGCCGGCTCAGGCCCGCGTCGGCCGCGACGCGGTCGAGGTCGGCCGCGATCGACGGCGACGCGAACAGGTGGCGGCAGATCCGCGCCAGGCGCGCGTCGACCGGCAGCGGCGCATGCAGCGACAGGCGCGGCATCGCGGCGATTTCCGCGACCAGCAGCGCCATCAGCTTGCCGGCGCGCCCGTCGACGTCGTACATCGCCGGCAAGTCGATCGCCTCGTCGATCAGCTGCCGCAGCAGCGCCGACACACCGTACACGCCGCAATGCTCGGGCAGGCCGGCCTCACGCGCGGCGGCGTCCGACACGAAGGTGTTGAGCATCGTGACCGGCCCGCTCATCGTCATTTCATGCCGCACGCCGGCCGGCACCCAGCACGCGCGCTGCGGCGGCACCAGCCAGCGGCCGTGCGGCGTCGCCACGCTGATCGTGCCGCGCGACGCGAACGCGAACTGCCCGCGCGCATGCGCGTGCTCCGGAAACGTCGTGCCTGCCGCATAGTCGTTGGCGATCACGACCACGCTACGCGGAATGTGTTCGTAGGGATCAAGCAGCGTATTTCTCATGGCCCGAATTCCATCATGAATGACCCGATATCGAAAGCGGGTCGCCTTCGACCGATCTACGATCCGCTTCACGCCCGAGCGACCGACGCGTCGCCCGGATCGTCGGCCGGATCGGCCGCATTGCAACGACTTCGGAGCGGATATGCCCAATACCTTTCATCGCGTCGGCCACGGCCCGCACGCGGTGCTCGTGCTGCACGGCTGGTTCGGCGACGCACACGCGTTCGAACCCGTCGAGGCGTGGCTGTCGCGCGAACGCTTCAGCTACGTGTTCATGGACTACCGCGGTTACGGCCGCATGCGCGATGCGCGCGGCGCATACACGATCGACGAGATCGCCGCCGACACCATCGCGCTCGCCGACGCGCTCGGCTTCGACCGCTTCAGCCTGGTCGGCCATTCGATGGGCGGCATGGCGATCGAGAAGGTCGCCGCCCTCGCGCCCGAGCGCGTGCGCGCGCTGGTTCCGGTCGCACCGGTGCCGTGCGGCGGCGTGCCGTTCGACACGCCGCGCCGGACGCTGTTCGAACGGGCCGCCGACCATCCCGCCGCGCGCCGGACCATCATCGATCGCAGCACGGGCGGGCGGCTACCCGCCGCCTGGGTCGAGTGGAAAGCCGCGTATTCGGCAGCCTGTTCGTCGGCGCACGCGTTCGGCGCGTATTTCCGCGCGTGGGCCGATACGGATTTCAGTGACGAGATCGCCGGCCATCATCCGGTGAAGGTGCTGATCGGCGAACACGACCCGGCGTTCGACGCCGCGCTGATGGCCCGCACCTATCTGCGGCGCTACCCGCTCGCGACCGTCGACGTGCTGCGCAACGCCGGCCACTATCCGATGAACGAAACCCCGCTTGCGCTGGTCGCGGCGATCGAGTCCTTCCTGCTCGCCACCGCAGCGGAACCGGCCGGTCGCGCGTAACGGGCGCGGCATGCTGTCGGCGCGCGTCATCGCAGCATGAACGACATCGCCGACAGGCTGTTCAGCGTGCGCACGACGTGCTCGACCGACGGCCCGTCGAAGCGCAGCGTCACCGCGTCCACGCGCGTCAGCGACGGCAGCACGGCGAACAGGTCGGCGATCGCGGCCGTCTGCACGCGCAGCGTGCATGCGGCCGGCGCGGGCCGATGCGCGCCCGCGCGCCAGCCGGCCGATACGGCCTGCGCCACCGTTTCACGCGCGGCGACGGCGATGCGCGCACAGGCGGCGGCCGGCGTCAGCGTATCGCCGCTCGACGCGCCGCCGGCGGTCTTGACCGTCTCGAAACGCGCCTGCGGAAACAGCGGCCGCGTCTCGTCGGCGAACACGTCGTCGCCGGTCGCCAGCGCGACATGCGCGCCGTACTCGCGCGCGAGCGCACCGTACAGTCCGGCCTCGCCGAGCTCGACGTCGTTCAGCCACACCTGCGTGAACGCGAAGCTGTTGATCGTGTGCGCCAGCACGCCGCGCGTCTGCGATTTCGCGTGATAGCCGATCATGAACACGAGATCGGGCTGCTGTTCGATGCCCGCCATCATCCCGAGCGTGCGCGGCTTGCCGAGCACCACGCGGGCGCGCGCATCGAGCCCGTCGGGCAGCAGGTTGCGAAAGCCGCCGTGCGAATCGTTGACCCACACGGCCTGCGCGCCGCCCGCGAATGCGCCTTCGATCGCCGCGTTGGCCTCGGCGGTCATCCAGCGGCGCGCGCGCTCGTACTCGGGATTGCCGGCGCGCGTCTGCTCGGCGGCGAACACGCCGGCAACGCCTTCGATGTCGGTCGAAATCAGGATCTTCATGAATGGTTCGGACGGTCTGCGTGGAAGAGGCCATCGAGATCGGGCAGCGCGTCGCGCAGCGACTGCCGCACATGAGCGTCGCGCCCGGCGACCGTCACGGCCTGCAGCAGCGCATCGGCGATCGCGTGCTCGACGCTCTCGGCCGCGGCCATGAACAGCGGATCGAGCGCGGCATCGGCCAGCAGCGCCGGCAGCGCGACATGCGTGGCATCGTGCGCGATCGTGTAGGCGGTCGAGAACGCGAGCGCGAGGTCGCCGCTGCCGTGCCCGTAGACGGAGCCCGTGCGCGCAAGCCCCGCGCCCGCCCGGCGGGCGAGCCGTGACAGTTGTCGCGCGTCGAGCGGCGCATCGGTCGCGAGCAGCAGGATGATCGAGCCCTGCTCGGGCGGCGCAGCCTGCGCGGCAGCGGCCGCCTGCCGTTCGGCGAGGATCCGTCCGACCGGCACGCCGCCGAGCGTCAGCATCGGCAGCCGGCCGAAATTCGCGAGCACGAGCGCGCCGACCGTGTACGGCCGCCCGGCCGCGACGGCGACCCGCGACGCCGAGCCGATCCCGCCCTTCAGGTCGAAGCACGCCATCCCTCGCCCCGCGCCTACCGCGCCGCGCGCGACCTCGCGCGACGCGGCGCGGCACGCGGCGTCGTAATGCGCGGCCATCACCGCGAACGCCTGGAGGTCGTTCAGATAACCGTCGTTGCACTCGAACACGAGCGGATTGACGGTCGGCCAGTCGCGGCCGATCCGCGGATTCGCGGCGATCGCCGCGCGGATCTGCGCATGGGCGACCGCGCCGACGGCGAACGTGTTGGTCAGCGCGATCGGCGTATCGAGCGTGCCGAGTTCGTCGACCTGCACGAGCCCGACGCTCTTGCCGAAGCCGTTGATCACCGCCGCGCCGGCCGGCACCTTGCTGCGGTACACGTCGCCCGGATGCGGCTTCACGACCGTGACGCCGGTCTGCACCGCGCCGGCGTCGAGCGTGCAGTGGCCGACCGTCACGCCCGGCACGTCGGCGATCGTGCCGCGCCGCCCGGCCGGCAGCGTCGCGCTCCACATCGTCGGTACGGCAACCATCAGCGGCGCTCCAGCTTCGGATCGAGCGCGTCGCGCAGCCCGTCGCCGAGCAGGTTGAACGCGAGTACGGTCAGGAAGATCGCGAGGCTCGGGAAGATCGCGACGTGCGGCGCACTCACCATGTCCGCGCGCGCCTCGTTGAGCATCGCGCCCCACTCCGGCGTCGGCGGCTGCGCGCCGAGCCCGAGGAACGACAGGCTCGCGGCCGTGATGATCGAGGTGCCGATGCGCATCGTGAAGTAGACGACCACCGACGACACCGTGCCCGGCAGGATATGCCGCATGATGATCGTCCAGTCCGACGCGCCGATGCTGCGCGCGGCCTCGACATAGGTCATGTGCTTGAGCATCAGCGTATTGCCGCGCACGAGCCGCGCGAACGCCGGGATGCTGAAGATCGCGACCGCGCAGATCACGTTGATCATGCCGTTGCCGAGGATCGCGACCACGCCGATCGCGAGCAGGATCCCGGGGAACGCGAACAGCACGTCGGCGATGCGCATCGTGATGCGGTCCCACCAGCCTTCGTAGTAGCCGGCGAGCAACCCGAAGAACGTGCCGATCAGCGCGCCGAGCGCGACCGAGAAAAAGCCGGCCGCGAGCGAGATGCGCGTGCCGGCGACGATCCGGCTGAAGATGTCGCGGCCGAGCGAATCGACGCCGAACCAGTGCACGGCCGACGGCCCCGCGTTCAGCGCGTCGTAGTCGAAATAGTTTTCCGGATCGAACGGCACGACATGCGGGCCGACGAACGCCAGCACGACGAGCAGCAGCACGAAGCCGCCCGCGACGAGCGCCACGGTCTGCCGGCGGAACTTGCGCCAGAATTCGCGCCACGGCGTGCGGATCGCGGTCGATGCGGGCGGCGCCGAGGTCGGGACAGTCGCGTTCATGCGCACCTCACTTGAACCGGATGGTCGGGTTGATGACCGCGTACAGCACGTCGACGGTCAGGTTGATCAGGATGAATTCGAGCGAGAACAGCAGCACGATCGCCTGGATCACGGGGTAATCGCGCATCGTCACCGAATCGACCAGCAGGCGGCCGAGCCCCGGCCAGTTGAACACGGCCTCGACGACGATCGAGCCGCCGAGCAGGAAGCCGAACTGCAGCCCCATCATCGTGACGACCGGGATCATCGCGTTGCGCAGGCAGTGCTTGAGCACGACCATCGGCTCGTGCACGCCCTTCGCGCGCGCGGTGCGCACGAAATCCTCGTTCAGCACCTCGACGAACGACGCGCGCGTGAAGCGCGCCATCACCGCCGCGACCGCCGCGCCGAGCGTCAGCGACGGCAGCACGTAGCTCTTCCACGTGCCGTCCGGCACGACCGGCAGCCAGCCGAGCTTCACCGAGAAGATCTCCATCAGCAGCATGCCGAGCGCGAACGCCGGAAACGAGATGCCCGACACCGCGAGCGTCATGCCGATGCGGTCCGGCCAGCGATTGCGCCACACCGCCGACGCAATGCCGATCGCCATCCCGAACAGCGTCGCCCACGCCATGCTGACGATCGTCAGCATCAGCGTCGGCATGAAGCGCTCGCCGATCTCGGTCGACACCGGCCGCTTGCTGCGCGTCGACTTGCCGAAATCGCCGTGCGCGATCTTCACGAAGAAGTTCGCGAACTGCGTCGGCAGCGGCCGGTCGAGCCCGAGATCGGCGCGCACCAGCGCGACCGTCGCGTCGTCGGCTTCGGGACCGGCCGCGAGCCGCGCCGGGTCACCGGGCAGCAGGTGCACGAACAGGAACACGAGCACCGCGACGATCGCGAGCGTCGGCAGCAGGCCGAACAGGCGTTTGATGATGAAATTCAGCATGAGGGCACCGGATCCTGGCGGCCCGCCGCGCGTTCGACATGCCGCGCCGGCGAGCCGCGATGCGCGCGGACGCGCTTACTTCATCGAGATGTCGTCGATGTTGAACGAAGCGTCCGGCATCACGTAGACGCCCTGCAGCCGCTTGCTGCGCGCATAGACGATGCTCTCCTGCACGAGGAAGATCCACGGCGCATCGGCCCAGACTCGCTTCTGCGCATCGGCGTACAGCTCGGCCTTCTTCGCGCGGTCGACGGTCTGCAGCGCCTTCGCGAGGTCGTCGTCGAAGGCCGGATTGCGGTAGTAGGCGGTGTTGAACAGCTTCGGCGGCGCCGACACCGTCGCGAGCAGCGGCGCGAGCGCCCAGTTCGCCTCGCCGGTCGACGCGGACCAGCCGATATAGAACATCCGCACCGGCGCGCTCGCCGGATCCTGCGCGCTCTCGACCTTCGACACGCGCTCGCCCGATTCCAGCGCCTGCACCTGCGCCTTCACGCCGACCTGCGCGAGCTGCTGCTGCAGGAACTGGATCACCTTCTGCGACGTCGTGTTGTTATAGCCGGACCAGAGCGTCGTCTCGAAGCCGTTCGGATAGCCGGCCTCCTTCAGCAGCGCGCGCGCCTTCGCCGGATCGTACGGCCAGGGGCCCGTCTTCGTGGAGAACTCGACGCCCGGCGGCACGACGCCCGTCGACGGCGTCGCAAAGCCCGAGAACGCGACCTTCACGAGCGCCTCCTTGTTGATCGCGTAGTTGAGCGCCTGGCGCACCTTCAGGTTGTCGAACGGCTTTTGCTGCATGTTCAGCGACACGTAGCGCGCGACGATCGACGGCCGCTCGACGATATCGAGCTTCGGATTGGCCTTCAGGTCGGGCACCTGCTCATACGGAATGCGGAACGCCATGTCCGCCTGGCCGGCCTTCATCAGCGCCGCGCGCGTGTTGTTGTCGATCACGGGCTTCCAGTCGATCCCGTCGATCTTCGGATAGCCCTTCTTCCAGTAGCCGGCGAACTTCTTCACCTTCAGGTCGTCGGTCTGCTTCCATTCGACGAACTCGAACGGCCCGGTGCCGACCGGATGCAGCGCGATGTCGCGCCCCCACTTCTTCAGCGCCGCGGGCGAGATCATCACCGCCGACGGATGCGCGAGCGTGTTGATGATCGCCGAGAACGGCTCGCGCAGCGTGATCTTCACCGTGTACGGATCGACGGCCTCGGTCTTCTCGATCACGCGGAACAGGTTGTAGCGCTTCAGCTTGTTCGCCGGATCGGTCACGCGGTCGAAGTTGGCCTTCACCGCTTCCGCGTTGAAATCGGTGCCGTCGTGGAACTTCACGCCCTTGCGCAGGTGGATCGTGTAGACCTTCGCGTCCGGCGACGCGTCATACCCGGTCGCGAGCACGTTGACGACCTTCATGTCCTTGTCGAACCCGAACAGGCCTTCGTAGAACGACTTGGCCGCGGCCTGCGACACGGTGTCGTTCGCGTCGTACGGATCCATCGTCGTGAACGTCTGGTCGACGGCGATCACCGCGGTCTGCTGCGCGAGCGCGGGCAGCGCGGCCGTCAGCGCGAACACGCTCGCGCCGGTCGCGATCAGCGTGCGCAGGCGAAACATCGGGGACGAAAGCGATTGGTTCATGCTGGCTGGCTCCTGTGCAAGGTTCTGTGACGCGTGATGAATGCGCGGGACGACGGCCCCCCGCTTCGGAAAAAACCGCGTAGCAGCGCGTGCGCGACCGCATGGCGCTGCGTCAGTACGCGCCGCCGACGCGATGCGTCGCGACGTAATGCCCGGGCCCGACCGCGACGAGCGGCGCGACGACGGGCTCGTCGCCGACCGCGCGGATCGGGCTCGGAATCTCGTCCGCCGCGAGCTGGCGCGGCGCATGCCGGCGCGCGGGATCGGCGACCGGCACCGCGCTCATCAGCTTCTTCGTGTACGGATGCTGCGGCGCCTCGAACACCGCGCGGCGCGGGCCGATCTCGACGATCTGGCCGAGATACATCACCGCGACGCGATGGCTGATACGCTCGACGACGGCCATGTCGTGCGAGATGAACAGGTACGCGACACCGAGTTCGCGCTGCAGGTCGAGCATCAGGTTGACGATCTGCGCCTGCACCGACACGTCGAGCGCGGACACCGATTCGTCGGCGATCACGACTTTCGGGTTCAGCGCGAGCGCGCGCGCGATCGCGATCCGCTGGCGCTGACCGCCGGAAAACTCGTGCGGATAGCGGCGCGCCGCCTCGGGCGGCAGGCCGACCTTGTCGAGCAGCCAGTCGACGCGCGCCTGCGCGTCGCGGCCGTTCGCGACGCCGTGCACGAGCAGCGGCTCCATGATCGAGAAGCCGACCGTGAGGCGCGGATTCAGCGACGCGAACGGATCCTGGAAAATGAACTGGATGTTCCGGCGCAGCGCCTGCAGATCCGCGCCTTTCAGCGCGCTGATGTCGCGGCCGTCGAATTCTATCGAGCCGCTCTGCGATTCGACGAGGCGCAGCAGCGAGCGGCCGGTCGTCGACTTGCCGCAGCCCGACTCGCCGACCAGCGCGAGCGTTTCGCCGGCGCGCAGCTCGAAGCTCACGCGCTCGACCGCATGCACGTATTGCGACACGCGGCCGAACAGCCCGCTCTTCACCGGAAAGCGTGTGACCAGGTCGCGCACGCGCAGCACCGGCGGCGCGCCCGGATCGACGCGCGGCTGCGCATCGCCGTGCACCGGAACGGCCGCGCCGGCGCCGTCGACCTTCAGCAGCGGGAATTTCTCGGGCGCGTCGGTGCCGTGCATCGAGCCGAGCCGCGGCACGGCCGCGAGCAGCGCGCGCGTGTAGCGATGCACGGGCGCCGCAAAGATCCGCTCCGACTCGCCCTCCTCGACCTTCTCGCCGCGATACATCACCAGCACGCGGTCGGCCACCTCGGCCACCACGCCCATGTCGTGCGTGATGAAGATCACGCCCATCTTCATCTCGTCCTGCAGCCCGCGTATCAGTTGCAGGATCTGCGCCTGGATCGTCACGTCGAGCGCAGTGGTCGGTTCGTCGGCGATCAGCAGCGCGGGCCGGCACGACAGCGCCATCGCGATCATCACGCGCTGCCGCATCCCGCCCGACAGCTGGTGCGGGTAGCGCGCAAACACGCGGCGCGCCTCGGGAATGCGCACGAGGTCGAGCAGGCGCAGCGCTTCCGCGCGCGCCTGGCCCGGCGATTTCGACTGGTGCAGCGCGATCGCCTCGCTGATCTGGTCGCCGACCGTAAACACCGGGTTGAGCGACGTCATCGGCTCCTGGAAGATCATCGCGATGTCCGCGCCGCGAATGCCGCGCATCGTCGCGGCGCCGGCCTGCGCGAGATCGAGCAGCGCGCCGCTGCGGCGCCGCAGCACGATCCGGCCGCCGGTGATCTCGCCGCCGCCGTGCTCGACGAGCCGCATCAGCGCGAGCGACGTGACCGACTTGCCGGAGCCCGATTCGCCGACGATCGCGAGCGTCTCGCCGCGATCGACGTGAAACGACACGTTGCGCACCGCGTCGAAGGTCGCGCCTTCGCGGCGGAACGTGACCGACAGGTCGTCGACCGCGACGACGCGCTGCTCGGGCAGCACCAGGCCGGACGGATTTCGGTTCGAAGTCATGCGTGAGCCTCCTGCGGCGCTCCGGAATCAGCGCGCATCGTCGTCATCGCGATAGATGCCGACGACGGGCGCTTCGCCGACGCGCGCGTAGCCGCGATACATCCCTTCCGTGTTGAACGGCATCGCGACGTTGCCGTGCGCGTCGACCGCGACGATGCCGCCGCGCCCCGCGAGACGCGGCAGCTTGTTCATCACGACGTCGTGCGCGGCATCGGCAAGCGACGCGCCGCGATATGCGATCTGCGCGGCGACGTCGTGCGCGGTCGCGAGCCGGATGAACATCTCGCCGGTACCGGTCGACGACACCGCGCAGGTCGCGTCGTCCGCATAGCAGCCCGCGCCGATGATCGGCGAATCGCCGACGCGCCCCGGCTGCTTGTTCGTGATGCCGCCCGTCGACGTCGCCGCCGCGACGTGCCCGTGCAGGTCGCACGCGACCGCGCCGACGGTGCCGAGCTTGTTGTCGGGATCGAGCGGCTCGGGCGGTTGCGCCGCGCCGAACGCGAACGTCGCGGCGTCGTGATCGAGCATCATGCCGGCCGCCGCGCGTGCCTTGAGCCACTGCGCATGGCGCGCCTCGGTGTCGAAGTAGCCGGGCTCGACGAGTTCGAGCCCCTGTGCGGCCGCGAACGCGTCGGCGCCCGCGCCCGCGAACAGCACGTGCTCGCTCGCTTCCATCACGCGCCGCGCGGCGAGCACCGGGTTGCGCACGCGCGTCGCGCAGCAGACGGCGCCCGCGGCGAGCGTCGCGCCGTCCATGATCGCGGCGTCGAGCTCGTGCTTGCCCTCGGCCGTGTACACCGCGCCGCGCCCCGCGTTGAACAGCGGACAGTCCTCGAGCATCCGCACCGCGACGGTCACGGCGTCGAGCGCGCTGCCGCCGTCGGCCAGCACCTGCCGGGCGGCCTGCAGGATCGCGCTCAGCTCGGCGCGGTACTGCCGTTCGGTGTCGGTGTCCATCGCATCGCGCAGGATCGTGCCTGCGCCGCCGTGAATCGCGACGATCGCGGTTGAAGTCATGGTTTTTTCGGTCGAGAAACGGGAAGGTTGGCGGCCGGCAGCGCCGCTTGCGGCTGCACGAGCCAGGGCAGCAGGAATTCGGTCATCTCGGCGGCGGACTTCGCGGAGCGGTGCGTGCGCAGCGCGACCGCATCGATCAGCGCCTCGATCGTCGCGAGCACGGCCGCCTCCGACGTCGCCGCGAAGCGCCGTTCCGCCTTCACGTACAGGTTCAGCGACGCGACTGGCGCGAGCGGCGAGCCGGGCCCGTCGGAAATGCCGAGCACGCGCGCGCCGCGCGCGGCCGCCCGTCGGGCCAGCTCGATCGTGTCCTTCACGTAGCGCGGAAACGCGAGCGCGATCACGAGATCGCGCGCATCGGCCGTATACAGCCGCCGCGCCGCATGCGTCGGACCGCCGAACATCGCGAGCGACTGCACGTTGTCGTGACACACGGACAGCCCGTGCTCCATCAGCCCCGCGAGAAACGCGCTGGAGCCCGCGCCGAGGATCATCACGCGCCGCGCGCCGACGATCGCCTCGACCGCGGCCTCGACATCGGCTGCGTCCAGCTGCGCGCGGGTGTTCTCGATGTTCGCGACCGCCTGGTCGAACACCGCGTCGATCCATACGGCGCCGCGCACGCCGGCCTCCTGCTCCTGCGCCGAACGCAGCCGCTCGACCGGCCCGAGCGTCGCCTCGAAACCGCGCACCAGCGCCGCGCGCATCGCCGGATAGCCGTCGAAGCCGAGCGCCTTCGCGAAACGGTTCGCGGTCGCGATCGACGCGTTGACCGCGACCGCGAGTTCGTCGATCCGCATCGTCGCCGCGCGAAACGGGTTGGCCAGCACGAACTCGCCCATGCGCCGGTGGATCGGCGTCATCGACGGCATCGCCGCCGCGATGCGCTCGGCGATCGCGGGTTCGTCGTGGGTGACGTCGTGCTGAACGTGGGTCGTCATGAGCAGCGAGGATTGCAAGGTGGATGAAAATCAATTTACACAATTCAAGGCGAAGAAAAAATTAATTTTCATCAGGGTTGTCACGCCCCCGCCCCGCACCCTCGTGCCCGTCGCCCGGGAAAACCCTCAGAAAGTTCGTTCGAACGCATTTTCACGTTGACCGAATTCACATTCGAACATAGGATGTTCGAAAATGGTCAGTTGTCCGACAACGTCGGTTCCCGAAAAGGGCAGAATGTTCGCTCGAACGCCGCCATATCACCCGAGTACGGGCGGACTGATATCTCAAAAGATCAGACATCATATGAATGAGACAAGCGATTCGCCCCGCCGGTGGATCGCCTGGAGACGATAGTGAAGACAATCAAGGCATTGCGCTGGTGGATCATCGTGCTGGTCTGCCTCGGTACGATCCTCAACTACCTCGCGCGAAATTCCCTCGCGGTGCTCGCTCCCGAGCTGAAACACGTGTTCGCGATCTCGACGCAGCAGTACTCGTACATCGTCGGCGCGTTTCAGGTGGGCTACACGATCATGCAGCCGGTGTGCGGCTTCGTCGTCGACCTGATCGGGTTGCGGCTCGGCTTCGCGCTGTTCGCGACGCTGTGGTCGGTGGTCGGCGTGCTGCACGGCTTCGCGTCGGGCTGGCTGTCGCTCGGCCTGCTGCGCGGCCTGCTCGGGCTGTTCGAAGCTGCCGCGATTCCGTCCGGGATGAAGGCCGTCGCCGAGTGGTTTCCCGATCGCGAGAAGTCCGTCGCGGTCGGCTACTTCAACGCCGGCACGTCGCTCGGCGCGGCGATCGCCCCGCCGCTCGTCGTCTTCCTCTCGATGCGCTTCGGCTGGCAGTCGGCGTTCATGGTCACCGGCGCGCTCGGCTTCGTGTGGGCGGCGCTCTGGTATACGCAGTACCGGTCGCCCGGCGATCATCCGCGCATCACGCCGCAGGAGCGCACGCTGATCCGCGACGGCCAGGCCACGATGCCCGCCGCATCGAAGCGCCGCATTCGCGACGTCGTCACCGCACGGCGCTTCTGGGCCATTGCGCTGCCACGCTTCTTCGCCGAACCCGCGTGGCAGACCTTCAGTTTCTGGATCCCGCTGTATCTCGCGACCGAGCGCCACATGGAGCTCGCGCAGATCGCCGTCTTTGCGTGGATGCCGTTCCTTGCCGCCGATCTCGGCGGCATCGCCGGCGGCTACCTGTCGCCGTTCCTGGCCCGGCGGTTCAAGCTGCCGCTCGTATGGTCGCGCGTCGCCGGCGTCGCGCTCGGCGCGCTGCTGATGCTCGGCCCCGCAACGATCGGGCTGGTGGCATCGCCCTACATGGCCATCGCGCTGTTCTGCGTCGGCGGCTTCGCGCACCAGATGATCTCCGCGCTCGTCAACACGCTGTCGGCCGACGTGTTCGACCCCGAGGAAGTCGGCACCGCGAGCGGCTTCGCCGGCATGGCTGCCTGGATCGGCGGCCTCGGTTTCTCGCTCATGGTCGGCGCGCTGGCCGACCGGATCGGTTATGCGCCGCTGTTCGCCTGCCTCGGCCTGTTCGACATCGTCGGCGTCGCGCTGCTCGCGTGGCTGATCCGCGGACAATCGAAACAGGAACGCCTGCTCGCACGGCACGCCTGACCTCCGTTCTCACAGGAAATCGCCTTCATGAATTCGCTTCTTCATCCGCCCGTCTTCCGTCTCGCCGGCCGGCACGCGAACCGGCTGCTGCTGGCTTCCGACACCGGCGCGACCCTCGAGATATTCGTGCTCGAGGACGACATCGTGCGGGTGCGCGTACTCCCCGACGCGCGGGCGCGCAACCCGCGCACGTGGTCGATCGCGCCGGGCCTCGACGACGTGCCGCTCGACGGGCGCGACCGCCTCGACCTGAGCGGCTTCGCGCTGCCCGCCTACGATCTGCTCGAGGACGACGACAGCCTGTCGGTCGAGACCGCGCTGATTCGCGTTTCGGTGCGCCGGCAGGGCGGCCATTGCACCTGGTCGATGCGCGACGCCGACGGCACATGGCAAGCCGTGCTCGCCGACCGGCCGACGCAGGCGTACAACTTCGGCTGGTGGGACGAGCGTGCCTACCACTACGTCGTGCGCGAGCGCGGCGACAAGGTGTTCGGTCTCGGCGAGCGCGCAGGCGACCTGGACCGCACGGGCGGGCGCTTCGAGATGCGCAACATCGATGCGATGGGCTACAGCGCGAAGCATACGGACCCGCTCTACAAGCACATTCCGTTCTACATCACGTGGTCGCCGCAAGCGTGCCGCGGATTCGGCCTGTTCTACGACACGCTGTCGGACTGCACGTTCGACATGGGCCGCGAACTCGACAACTACCACGGCCCGTACCGCTACTTCGTCGCCGAGCACGGCGATCTCGACTACTACTTCATCGCGTCGCCCGACACGCCGCTCGCCGCCGCGCGGCGCTTCACGTGGCTCACGGGCCGCCCGGCGCGCACGCCGAGGTGGGGCCTCGGCTATTCCGGCTCGACGATGAGCTACACCGACGCGCCGGATGCCCAGCAGCAGATGAACCGCTTCGTCGAACAGTGCGACGCGCACGACATTCTGTGCGATTCGTTCCACCTGTCGTCGGGCTATACGTCGATCGGCGCGAAGCGCTACGTGTTCAACTGGAACCGCGAGAAGTTTCCCGATCCCAGGGGATTCGTGAAGCACTATCGCGACCACGGCATCCGCCTGTGCGCCAACATCAAGCCGTGCCTGCTGCGCGATCATCCGGCCTTCGACGACGCGCAGCGGCGCGGGCTGCTGATCCGCTCCGCGTCCGGCGAACCCGCGTGGGTGCAGTTCTGGGACGAGGTCGGCGCCTATCTCGACTTCACGCAGCCCGACGCGTATCGCTGGTGGCAGGAACAGGTCACGTCGGCGCTGCTCGACTACGGCATCGAGTCGACCTGGAACGACAACAACGAGTACGAGGTGTGGTCGCCCGACGCGATCGCGCACGGCTTCGGCCAGCCGTTCCCCGTGCGCGAGGCGAAGGTGCTGCAGACGATGCTGATGATGCGCGCGTCGTACGAAGCGCAGCGCGCGCACGCGCCGGCGCTGCGTCCGTTCCTCGTGTCGCGTTCGGGCGGCGCCGGCATGCAGCGCTACGTGCAGACGTGGTCGGGCGACAACTACACGTCGTGGGAAACGTTGCGCTACAACCTGAGGATGGGGCTCGGCCTCGCGCTGTCGGGCGTGTCCAACATCGGCCACGACATCGGCGGCTTCTCGGGGCCCGCGCCGTCCCCCGAGCTGCTGCTGCGCTGGGTGCAGTTCGGCGTCTTCATGCCGCGCTTCAGCATTCATTCGTGGAACGACGACGGCACCGTCAACGAGCCGTGGATGTATCCGGAAATCACCGCGCAGATCGCGTCGCTGATCAAGCAGCGCTATCGGCTGCTGCCCTATCTCTATCACCTGCTGTGGCTGTCGACGACGCGCTACGAACCCGTGCTGCGGCCGACCTTCGCGGACTTCCCCGACGATGCGCGCTGCTACGACGAAAACGACGACATGATGCTCGGCGACGCACTGCTGGTCGCGCCGGTCGTCGAACCGGGCCGCGACACGCGCACGGTCTACCTGCCGTGCGGCGCGCGCTGGCTGTGCTGCGCAAGCGCGCAATCGTTCGACGGGGGCGCGAGCGTGACGCTGCCCGCGCCGCTCGACACGCCGGTGATGCTGCTGCGCGAAGGACACGTGCTGCCGCTGAACGTCGCCGAACAGCATTTCGGCTCGCGCGCCGACGCACGCGGCTTCATCGTCGCGCCGCGCACGGCGGACGGCGTGGCGCACGGCGAGTGCGTCGAGGACGATGGCGAAACGGAGGCCTGGCGCGACGGCGAATACGGGCTGTGGCGCATCGAGACCGGGCTCGACGCTTCCGGTGCGCTGGCCGTCTCGATCCGTTGGGACGGCCGCATGAAGCGGCCCGCCGACCGGATCGACCTCCTGCTGCCCGCGACGCGGCAGGACGCCATCGCGATCCACGGCGCGCGGCTCGAACAGGAGACGCGGGACGGCGCATGGCGCCGCCTGGTCGTCGCACTGGAGGACTGACGGACGCACCCCGATCGGGCGGGCCGTTCGCACGGCCCGCCGCGCCATCACAGAGAAGGCCTGCAGCCTTCCGTCCCATCTTGTAGAGACCTGGAGATCCTCAATGAAAGCACCTCGAAACAGCTATGCAATCCTGATCGTTTCCGCCGCGTCGCTGGGTGCGTCCGTCGCCCATGCCCAGAGCAGCGTGACGCTGTACGGCGTCGTCGACGATGCGCTGGCTTATGTGAACAACCAGCAGGGACACTCGAACGTATACATGCGGGACGGCAACCTGTACGCGTCCAAATTCGGCCTGCGCGGCGACGAAGATCTCGGCGGCGGCACGCACGCGATCTTCGACCTGCAGTCGGGCTTCAACCTGAACACCGGCGCGCAGTCGGCCGCCGGCACGATCTTCAACCGCCAGGCCTTCGTCGGCCTGCGCAACGACCGCTACGGCACGCTGACGGCCGGCCGCCAGTACACGCCCTACTTCCTGTTCGTCGGGCCCTACGCGTCGAGCAGCTGGCTGACCGGCGCAACGGGCGCGCACCCCGGCGACATCGACGGCCTCGACACGACGATACGCGTGAACAATTCGGTTACCTACACGTCGCCGACGTTCGCCGGGCTGACCGCGAGCGCGATGTATGCGTTCGGCGGCATCGCTGGCGCGACCGGCAAGGGCAACACGTTCAGCGCCGCGCTGCGTTATGCGAACGGCCCGCTCGGCATCGCGGCCGGTTATCTGCGCATCAACAGCTCGGGATCGTCCGCCGGCTTCCTGAATCCGGCGACCGCGTCGTCGGGCAGTTTCGCGGTGTCGGTGCTGAACCAGGGCTACCTGACCGCAAAGGCCGTCGAGCAGGTCGCGGCCGCGGGCAACTATACGCTCGGCGCGCTGACAATGGGCATCAACTATTCGAACGTGAAGTATCTGCCCGGCAACGGCTCCGCGTTTACGGATACCGCCGTGTTCAACACCTACGGCGCGCTCGCCGCGTACCGCTTCACGCCGACGTTCTCGGTGGCCGGCGCGTTCGCGTATACGCTCGCGTCGAAGGCAAACGGCATCGGAAGCGCGGCCCGCTACCAGCAGTATTCGCTGAAAGAGTCGTACAGCCTGTCGAAACGCACGACGCTCTACGCGCTGCAGGCCTACACGCACGCGAGCGGACAGACGCTCGGCGCGCAGGGGGCCGGCCACATCATCGACGCCGCACCGATCGTCGGCGACTCGCAGCAGCTCACGCCGTCGTCGACGCACGGCCAGTTCGTCGGCATGGCGGGAATCGCCGTCACGTTCTGACGCTCCGAACCCGCGCGGCAGCGCCTTTCGTGCGCTGCCCCCTCCGCGACGGCATTCCGCGCAGGCACACGGGGCGCCGGCGCGTCGCGCGCGGCGGGGGCCGGTCCTTCCCGTCCCCCACGCCGCTCCGGTTTCCCCGATCCGCCCGATACCTTACAATTCGTCAGATTCGAATTTTCTGCACGACCCTTCTTGCAGTCCTGACACCGGGGTACACTCGACGCACGCCGTATCAGGGTCCGACGCGCACCTTGCGCGGCCGGGCGGCGTTGCGCTTCGTTGCACCCACAACTGGATGCCAGCCATGCCAGATTCCCGTCCCTCGCCTCGCACGACGTTCAAGCCGCAGGTCGTCGTGCCGTCGCTGGCGCTCATCGGCGCACTGCTCGTCGTCTGCGCGCTGCTCCCGAACGAAGCCGGCGCGCTGTTCACCGCCGGTCAGCAATGGGTCGTCGCGCGCTTCGACTGGTTCTACGTGCTTGCCGTCACCGCGTTCCTGGTGTTCCTCGTGCTGATCGCCGCGAGCGACTTCGGCAACATCCGGCTCGGCCCCGACGACGCCGAGCCCGAATTCAGCTTCGTGTCGTGGACCGCGATGCTGTTCGCGGCCGGCATGGGCATCGGCCTGATGTACTTCGGCGTCGGCGAGCCGATGCAGCACTTCCTGAAGCCGCCGACCGTCGATCCCGCGACGCCCGCCGCCGCGCGCGAAGCGATGCTGATGACGTTCTTTCACTGGGGCTTCCATGCATGGGCGATCTACGGGCTGATGGGGCTCGTGCTCGCGTACTTCGGCTTCCGCTACAACCTGCCGCTGACGCTGCGCTCCGGGCTGTATCCGGTGCTGCGCGAGCGCGTGAACGGCTGGATCGGCCACGCGGTCGATGCGTTCGCGCTCGTCGGCACGGTCGCCGGCATCGCCACGACGCTCGGCTACGGCGTGATGCAGATCAGCGCGGGCCTGCACACGGTCGCGGGCTGGGACACCGGCGGCAACGCGTTTCGCATCGGGCTCGTCGTCATGGTCGTGATCCTGGCGGGCGCGTCCGCGGCCAGCGGCCTCGACAAGGGCGTGCGCCGGCTGTCCGAGCTGAACCTGCTGCTGGCGTTCCTGCTGCTCGCGTTCGTGGCCGTCGCGGGGCCGACCACGTTCCTGCTGCGTGCGCTCGGCGACAACATCGGCCAGTATCTGTCGAGCCTCGTCGCGCTGTCGTTCCGCACCTATGCCTATGCGCCGCCGCGGGAGGAAGGCTGGTTCGGCGGCTGGACGATCCTCTACTGGGCGTGGTGGGTGTCGTGGTCGCCGTTCGTCGGCATGTTCATCGCGCGCATCTCGCGCGGCCGCACGATCCGCCAGTTCGTGATCGGCGTGCTGCTCGTGCCGACCGCGTTCAACCTCGTCTGGATGACCGTGTTCGGCAACAGCGCGATCTGGCTCGACACGCACGGCGCGGCCGGCGCACTCGCGCAGACGGCCACCAACGTCGACGCGCTGCTGTTCCGCTTCTTCGATTTCCTGCCGCTGTCGCAGCTGCTGTCGATCGTCGCGATCGTGCTGATCGCGGTGTTCTTCGTGACCTCGGCCGATTCGGGCGCGTTCGTGGTCGACCAGATCGCCACGCGCGGCGCCGCGCACTCGCCCGTGTGGCAACGGCTGTTCTGGGCCGCGCTGCTCGGCGTGACGGCGGCCGTGCTGCTCGTCGCGGGCGGGCTCGGCGCGCTGCAGGCGATGACGCTGATCGCCGCGCTGCCGGTCGCCGTCATCATGCTCGCGCTCTGCTACAGCCTGTGGCGCGGGCTCGCGGCCGACCGCGCGCACTATTCGCAGGACGTCGCGCCGGCAACCAGCTTCTGGACCGGCCAGCACTGGCGCCATCGCCTGACGCACATCCTGCGGCAGACGACCGAGGCCGACGCGCGCCTGTTCGTCGCCGAGACCGTCGCGCCCGCGCTGCGCAAGGTCGCCGACGAGCTGCGCGCCGGCGGCGTCGATGCGCACGTGCAGCGCGACAGCGACGACGCGGTGCGGCTCACCGTGCCAACCGCCGAACAGCGCGACTTCGTGTACGGCGTGCGCGTGACCGCGAAATCCGCGCCCGCGTTCCTGATGCGCGAGGCGGCGGAGCCGGAATCGGCCCGGCCGCACGTGTACGGGATCATCACGTTCTTCGAGGATGGACGACTCGGCTACGACATCGAATACCTGCGCGGCGACGAAGTGATCGCCGACGTGCTGCGTCAGTACGAGCGCTATGTGTCGCTCGCGGCCGACAAGCGCACGCACCTGCTGAGCCGCGCGCCGGGGCACGCGACGGAGGCGGAATGAACGCGCGCGCGATCGCGGCCGCGCGGCACGCGCCCCCAGTGCGCGCAGGATCCGTGCGATGAGCGGCATCCTGCACGATCGCACCGCCGACTTCGTCGCGCTCGGCACGCTCGTCGTGCTGTATCTCGGCGGCTTCGGCCTCGCGGTCTGGCGCATCCGCGCCGCTGCGCCGCGCGGCAAGCTCTACTGGACCGCCTGCCTGGCGCTGCTGGCCGGCGGCGCGTTCGCGATCGCCGGCAACCTGACGCCGGTGCCGAACAGCGGTGCGATGCCACCGGGCTTCGCGCTCGGCGTCGAGGCGGTCCTGCTCGGACTCGTGCTCGTCGCCGCGGGCTGTGCGTGGCTGATGCTGCGCGCGCGGCGCGGCTGAGCTGCGTGCACGCTACCGCGCTGCAGACGGCGCGCGCGCCGTAACCAGCCAGCACGCCGCGTCGAACCGCACGTCGGCGCCCTGCACGTAAGGCTCGAACGCCGTGCGGACGGTTTCGACCACGCGGCGTCGCGTCGTATCGTCCACCTGTTGCAGCGCGAGGCCGACCGGACCCAGCCGCGCGATGTAGTCGTTCAGCGCGGGCTCCGGCAGCGCGCATGCGATGTCGACCGGCTCGATCGCGATGTCGGCCCAGCCGCTGTCGGACAGCACCGATGCAATCCGCTGCCGGTCGCCGAACGCGAACTGCCCGGGCGCGCCGGCCCGTCGCGGCGGCAGGTTCGGCAGCAGCGGTGCCGCGGCCCGCTCGGCGGTCGTCATGAACGGGTTGTCGAGCGCAGTGCGCCACGCGACGAAGCGCAGTTCCGCATCGGTGCGCGCCGCGCGCCGCAGATTAGCGAACGCGCGAACCGGATCGTCGAAAAACATCACGCCGAAGCGCGACACGATCAGCTCGACGCTGGCGGGCGCAAACGCATGCGTCTGCGCATCCGCGCGCACGAAGCGCACAGGCAGGCCGCTGCGCTCCGCGCGCACGCGCGCCGCGTCGATCATCCGCGCCGAAATGTCGACGCCCGTGCACTGCGCGTCCGCGCCGAGCCGCTGCGCGATCGCGAGCGTGACCGCGCCCGTCCCGCAGCCGACGTCCAGCACGCTGCGCGCGCACGAAGCGGCCGCCGCATCCGCGAGCAGCGTGCCGAACGGTTCGAACATCCGGTCGATCGGCGCCTGTATGTCGACCCACGCGCGTCCGGACGGCCCGTTCCACAGCGCGGACTGTTCTTCATTGGGCTGCTCCTGTTCCATCTCCGCTTCCCCTTGCCTGCCTCGTTGATCGTGAATCAGACTGTGCTGCCTCAAGCCGGCTTGAAGTCAAGACCGTCGCGACGCGCGTCCGGCCAAGCCGACGTCGCGCCCGCTTTTCATATTTCTTACATTCGCGCTGCGTATCGTTGACGACTTTCCTACGGTGCCTCCCATGCGACGACTCTTCCCGCGCGCATTGCTCGCGCGCTGCGCGGCCCTTGCGGCCCTCGCCTCGCTCTCCGCGTGTTCGAACCACATCGATGCACCGGCCGATCCGGCCAGCGCCGCGATCAACGTGCAGGCCGCGTGGGTCGAGATCGGCGACGCGAACCAGGCGATCGCGCGCGCGATCACGACTTACCAGCCCGCGTCGTCCGGCGATCCGCTGTGTCCGCAACTGGCCGTCGACGGGAAGCTGTCGCGCATGGCGCTGCGCGCGGGCGCGGCGACCGTGCCGCAGCGTCCGACCGCGAGCGATCCGGCCGATTCGAAACCGTCGAGCTTTCCGGTCTCCGTTTGCGAAGCGACGCTGCCGTCCGACGCGCAGTCAGCGAACGTCGCGGGCCGCGCGCTGCCGCTGCCGAAAGCGCAGCCGCAGCGTATCGCGATCATCGCCGATACCGGCTGCCGGATGAAGAAGGCCGACAACGCGTGGCAGGCCTGCAACGACGCAACGGTCTGGCCGTTCGACACGATCGCGGCGAGCGTCGCGAAGCTGTCGCCCGATCTGGTCATGCATATCGGCGACTATCACTATCGCGAGAACGCGTGCCCGCCCGACATCGCCGGCTGCAAGGACAGCCCGTGGGGCTACGGCTGGGATACGTGGCAGGCCGACCTGTTCCGCCCGGCCGCGCCGCTGTTCGCGAAGGCGCCGTGGATCGTCGTGCGCGGCAATCACGAGGAATGCGCTCGCGCGGGCCAGGGCTGGTTCCGCTTCCTCGATCCGCACCCGTACGCGGCCGCCCGTTCGTGCGACGACCCGGCCAACGACAACGACGCGAACTACTCGGAGCCGTATGCGGTGTCGCTCGGCGGCGGCACGCAGGTGATCGTGTTCGACACCGCGAAGGTCGGCCGCAATCCGCTGAAGCCGACCGACGCGCAGTTCGGGATCTACCGCAAGCAGTTCCAGACCGTCGCCGCGCTCGCGTCGAAGGCCGGCATGACGACGACGATCTTCACGAACCATCATCCGATCCTCGCGTTCGCGCCGATCGCAGGCAGCACGCCCGCGCCGGGCAATCTCGCGCTGCAGTCGGTGATGTCGAGCCTCAACGCGCAGGCGTACTACCCGCCCGGCGTGCATGTCGCGCTGCACGGCCACGTGCACGATTTCCAGGCGATCAACTTCTCGTCAGGGCATCCGGCGACGATCGTGTCCGGCAACGGCGGCGACAATCTCGACGTCGCGCTGCCCGATCCGTTCCCCGCCGGGCTGACACCCGCGCCGGGCGCCGTGATCGAACGGCTGTCGCACAACAACAGCTTCGGCTTCCTGATCATGGAGCGGCGCGCCGCGCCGGCGACGGGCTGGGTATTCCATGCGTATTCGGCAGCGGGCAAGCTGCTCGCGTCGTGCGACCAGTCGGGCACGACGCTCGCATGCGACAAGACGGGATTCATTGCACCGTGATTGACGCGGTTCGATATGCGCATCGTCCGGCGCGTTCGCGCGATCGGTGCGCCGCCGTGACGAAGTCGCTCACGGATTCGGAGCGGATTTCCGCCGCGATGGCAGGCGCCGTTCCGTTCGAGACGGCCGCTCCGGTTGCCGTTTCGGCCGCTTCGGCCGCTTCGGCCGCTTCGGCAGCCCGCGCCGCCGCGCCTGCGCCAGGCCGGACTTCCGTCCCCGCGCGCGCCCGTCGAAAACGCATGCTGCTGGCATGTGCGGCCGCGACGCTTGCCGGGCTGGCGCTTGCGGCAGGCGCCGCGCCGCCTTCGGAAATGGTCCTGTTGCCCGGTGCGCCGCCGTCGCGCGTGGTCGGCGTCGTCGGCGACGGCACACCGCAGGTCGCCGGCAAGATCGACGCGGCCACTGCGCGCTTCGCCCCCGATCCGACGCTCGTCGCGCTCGGCCGCCGGATCTTCTTCGACACGCGGCTGTCCGAGCCGCGCGGCATGTCGTGCGCCGGCTGTCACGATCCGGGCCGCGCGTTCGCGCCGACGCTGTCGGCGGCGTCGCTCGCGGGGCCCGGCGTGCCGCAAGGCAGCCGGCCCGGGCACTTCAGCGCACGCAACGCGCCGTCGCTGCTGTACGTGCGCTATGTGCCGCGCCGCCACTTCTATCAGGACGACGATGCGCCCGCGCCGTCGCCGTTCGGCGGGCTGTTCGCCGACGGCCGCGCGGACACGCTCGCCGAGCAGATCCGCGGGCCGCTGTTCGATCCGGACGAGATGAACAACCGCTCGCCGGCCGCGCTGCTGCGCAAGGTCGACGCAACCGAACTCGCTGCCGATCTCGCCGCGCGATTCGGCGCATCGGTACGGCGCGATCCCGCGCAGCTCGCGCGCGCGCTGGGGCTCGCCGTCGAAGCATATCTGCAAAGCGACGAGATGGCGCCGTTCACGTCGCGGTTCGACGCGTACCTGCGCACGCGCACGCCGCTCGCGCCGGCCGAGATGCGCGGCCTCGCGCTGTTCCGGAATCCCGACAAGGGCAACTGCATGAGCTGCCACACACTGTCGGACACGTCGAGCCGCCCCGAACGCTCGCTGTTCACCGATTTCGGCTACGACGCGATCGCGGTGCCGCGCAATCGCGCGCTGCCCGCGAACCGCGATCCGCGCCGCTTCGACAACGGGCTGTGCGACACCGCGCGCCGGCTGCACTGGCCGGAGCCGACGCAATGGTGCGGCTACCTGCGCACGCCGGGGCTGCGCAACGTCGCGGTGAAACAGACCTTCATGCACAACGGCGTGTTCGCGACGCTGCGCGACGCGGTCGCGTTCTACAACACGCGTTCGACCGACCCGCGCCGCTGGTATCACGGCGCAGCGACGTTCGACGACGTACCTGCCGCCTACCGCGGCAACATCAACGTCAACTCGACCCCGATGAACCGCCGGCCCGGCACGCCGCCCGCGCTGACCGACGCGGAAATCGACGACATCGTCGCCTTCCTCGGCACGCTGACCGACGCGCGCTACGCGCCGGTCGCCGCCGCCGCGCCCGCCGGCCGGAGGCCCGCCGCGCCCGAGGCCCCGCTCGCCCGCACCGCCGCCGCGGCGCGCTAACCCTGGCCGAATGGCCAGCGGCCCGTGCGCCCGCTTGCGGCCGCCCCGAACACTGGTTATATTTACAGTACTGTATCGATGAACAGTGGGGTGTGCGATGGAACATCTGGTCCGTATCGTCAACGACACCGATCGCCAAGTGCTGGCATGGCTGCGTGCGCAGGTCGGCGACGCCCGCGTCGAGCGCGCGGCCCGTCAGCTCGGGCATACACGCAAGCCGTTCCCGTCCGCCGTGTGCCGGTATCTCGGCATGAACGCGCCGGCCACGCTGCGTCACGCAAGCCGGCCGCGCGTCGCGCGCGACTTCTCGGTGGGCGATCGCTATCTGTCCCTGATTCGCGAGCATCTGGCCGCGCATACGGCCGGCCGCTGAGCATGCGCTCGGCATCGACGTCCGGCGTGTCGGGCGGGCCAGCCGAACGCGGATGCGTGCGAGCCGCCGCCCGCCGGCCGTCGCCCGATTCAGGTGGTCGCGAGCGCTTCGCGCGCGAGGCGGCCAAGCGTTTCGATCGCCGCTTCCTGCGTGGCGTCGAACGTCTGCGGGCAACCGATGCGGATATACGCGTCGAAGCGGTCGGAATTCGAGAAGATCGACCCGGGCGCAATCCGCACGCCATGCGCCAGCGCGGCGTCGAACAACGCATCGGAATGCACGCCGTCGGGCAGCGCGATCCAGAGCAGCATGCCGCCCGGCGGCCGGTTCATCCGCGTGCCGGCCGGAAAATGGCGCGCAACCGCATCGATCGTCGCGTCGCGCTGCACCCGCAGTTGTTCGCGGAACCGATGCAGATGGCGGTCGAACGCGCCCGAACCGACGAATTCGGCTGCCACGGCCTGAAGCAGCGCGGCGTTGTGCCGGCTTTGCGCGAACTTCAGCATCTTCATGCGTGCGTGCCAGCGCCCTGCGCTCATCCAGCCGAGCCGCATGCCGGGAGCGAGCACCTTGTTGAACGACGGGCAGTAGATCACCGTGCCGTCGCGATCCCACGCCTTGACGGGCTTCACGGTTTGCGGCGCTTCGACGAGTTCGCGGTACGGCTCGTCCTCGATCACCGCCACGCCCCGGCTCGCGCACAACGCGACGAGCGCGGCCTTGCGTTCGTCGGGCATCACGCTGCCGAGCGGGTTCTGCAGGTTCGGCACGACGACCACCGCGCGAATGTCCGGATACGCGGTCAGCGCCACTTCGAGCGCCTCGATCGACAAGCCGGTGGTCGGGCTGGCCGGAATCTCGAGCGCACGCAGCCCGAGACTTTCGAGCAACTGGATCAGCCCGAAGAACGCCGGCGATTCGATCGCGATCGTGTCGCCGGGCCGCGCGACCGCGCGCAGCGCAAGATTCACGGCGTCGACGCCGCCGCTCGTCGACAGCACGTCGTCCGGCGACACAGCCACGCCATACGACAGCGCACGCTTCGCCATCGCCTGCCGAAACTCGAGCGACCCGCCGACGCGCCCCGCGTCGGTCAGCAGCGTCGGCTGGCGGCGCAGCAACCGGATCGCGAGCGCCTGCAGGCGCTCGGTCGGATACAGCGCGGCCGACGCGGACGCGCCGCCGAGGTTCAGTGCATCGACCGCCGCGTTCCCGCGGTCGATCACGCGCGACACGCGCTCGTGCAGGCCCGCGAACGGCGGCTCGACCGACAGCGCCGGCCCGTCGGTTTCGGGCAGCGCATCGAGCGCAAGCGACGCGCGACGGCGCACGAAGTAGCCCGAACGCGGCTTCGCCTCGCACCAGCCGGTGTCTTCGAGCCGCCGGAACGTCTGGATCGCGGTCGACAGGCTCACGCCGTGCTGCGACATGAACGCGCGCACCGACGGCATCCGGTCGCCGGGCAGCAGCGTGCCGGCCGAGATGATGCGGCGGTAGTGCTCGGCCAGCCGTTCGTACAACGGTTCGCCGGCCATCGGCAACGGGCCGCGGGATGCGTCGGTAGAAGATGTCATGCGGGCCATCGTGCCCGCCCAGCACAGCGGCCGCCAGATACAGATTCGGGGGAAACCCGCCGATACAGCGACGTAAAACCGCCGGCTGCATCGCAACAGATTCCCGTCCCCTGAATCTGTCGCGCTCACGCCCGTTTCCTTAACCTGATTGCACGTCGCCGCCTCGCCGTCGCGGGGCAGCGCAATCCGGGCAATCGGGACAATCGGAACGGGATCCACCATGCGAACGCAAGACATCCGGCTCGACGCCGGGCAAAGCCACATTGCGTGGTTCGACAAGGGTAGCCAGGTGGTCGTGCTGGACGGCGTGCTCGCCGTCACGTTGCGTCACGGCGGCCTCGACTGGCTGGCGGACGCGCCCGCGGGCATCCGGCGCATGCTGGCCGAAGGCGAATGCCTGACGATCGAGACCGACGGGCATGTGACGCTGGCCGCCCATGGCGCCGGCACGGTCCGCGCGACGGTGGCGACGGCGCCTGCCCGTCGTTCTCGCCTGCTCGGGCAGCGGCTGGCGGTGCTGTGCGGGCTGCCCGCGCAACTGCTCGGCAGCCTGCGGGTGCGCGCACGTCGCTGACGTAGCGACCCGTCGCGTCGCGCGAACGTCAGCCGCCTTCCCGGCGCCCGCCGCGCATCGTCACGCGCTGGAGCGGCCATTCGAACAACGCCATCCCGACCAGCATAGCGCCGACGAACGCAATGCCCTTGACCGATCCCAGGCCGATCGACACGATCGCCGGCCCCGGGCAGAACCCCGCGAGTCCCCAGCCGACGCCGAATGCCGCGCTGCCGGCCACGAGGCGCAGCGTAATCGCGCGCGCCGTCGGCATCTGCATCGGCAGGCCGAGCCACGAACGCGTCCGGCGCTTCGCCCATGCGAACGCGAACACGGCGACGCCGGTCGCCCCGACCATCACGAACGCGAGCGACGGATCCCAGCGGCCTGCGAGATCGAGGAAGCCGAGCACTTTCTGCGGGTTGGCCATCCCCGACACGATAAGGCCGATCCCGAACAGCAGGCCGGACACAAAAGCGAAGGCGGCTGGCATGTCACCCTCCGATCACGTGCCGTCGCACGAACACGGTCACGAATCCCGCGAGCATGAAGGTCGCCGTCGCGACCACCGACCGCACCGCGCCGCGCGACAGCCCGCACACGCCGTGACCGCTCGTGCACCCGCCCGCATAGCGCGTGCCGAGCCCGACCAGCAGGCCTGCCGCAAGCAGTTCGAGCCAGCCTGCGTCGACCTGTGGCGCCGCGGCTTCGCCCGCGATGCGCATCGCCAGCGGCGCGGCGATCAGGCCGGCGACGAACGCCGCCCGCCAGCCGCGCTCCGACCGGCCCGACGCGAGCAGGCCGCCGATGATGCCGCTGATCCCCGCGATCCGTCCGTTGAACGCCAGCAGCCACGCAACGGCGAACCCGATCAGTACGCCACCGGCCAGCGACAGCCACGGCGTGAAATGAAGCGCATCAAGCTGCATCGCGCTCCCCCTTCGCAGCCGGGCCGCAGAACTGCTCGTACAGCACGCCCATCACCGCGATCGCGGCGGGGCTGTCGAGCGTGTAATGAATGTTCTTGCCTTCGCGGCGCGTGCGAACCAGCGCGTGGTCGCGCAGCACGCCGAGCTGCTGCGACAGCGTCGGCTGGCGGATGTCCAGCCGCGCCTCGAGCTCGCTCACGCAGCGCTCGCCCTGCGACAGTTCGCAGAGCAGCAGCAGCCGGTCGGGATTCGACAGGACCTTGAGCAGCGCGCACGCGGATTCGGCGGCCGCCCGCATCCGGTCGGGGTCGGGAAAATCGGCGGGAAATTCGGCGGTCATCGAGAGGCAGAGCAACAGTTGCAAAACAAACATTATATGCATTCATATAACGTTCAAACTCGCCGCTCTTCCGAACCCGGCCTCAATCCGCCGACACCCCCTGCCCGACTCAGGCCTGCTCACCCGCGACGGCATCCCCCACCGGCGCCCGCTTCGCGCCCGCGCCGAGCGCGAACACCGCGATCCCGGCGATCACGCACGGCACCGCGACGACCGCGAACGCGGTCGGCAACGGCAGCCCCATCGCCAGCATCGCGCCGCCCGCCATCGAGCCGACCACCGATCCGCCGCGGCCGATCCCGTTCGCCCAGCTGACGCCCGTGGTCCGGCACTCGGTCGGATAGAACGCGGCCGACAGCGCGTTCGCGCCGACCTGCGAGCCCGACACGCAGAAGCCGGCCGCAAACACGGCCAGCGCGGCGCCCCACGGCGATGCCGCGCAGACGCCGATCGCCGCGACGAACGCGCCGGCGGCCGCATAGCTGCACGCGAGCACGCGATGCGGATCGAAGCGGTCCATCAGCCCGCCGAGCACGATCGCGCCGAGCGTGCCGCCGATCTGGAACATCGCGGTCACGCGCGCGGCCGTCTGCAGCGTCGCGCCGGTCGTGCGCAGCAGCGTCGGCAGCCAGCTCGACAACAGGTAGATCACCAGCAGGCTCATGAAGAATGCGAGCCACAGCAGCAGCGTGCCGCGCAGCAGATCCGGCCCGAACAGACGGCCGAGCGGCGAACCGGCCGGCTTGCCGCGCGGCGCGACGAACGACGCGTGCGCGAGGTGCGGGTCCGGCTCGATGCGGGCCAGCATTGCCGCGATCCGTTCGCGCGCCGCGCCCGCGTTGACGAGGTAGCGCACCGATTCGGGCAGCCGCCACGCGAGCACGGGCAGCAACAGCAGCGGCGCGGCGCCGCCGACGAGCAGCACCGCACGCCAGCCGTCGCGTTCGATCAACGACGCGGCGGCAAGGCCGCCGAGCGCGGAGCCGATCGTGAAGCCGCAGAACATCGTCGTCACGAGCAGCGAGCGGCGCCGTGCCGGACAGTATTCGGAGGTCAGCGTGATCGCGTTCGGCATCGCGCCGCCCAGCCCGAGGCCGGTCACGAAACGCCACGCGATCAGCTCGGTCAGTCCGCCCGCGCTCGCCGACGCGGCGCTCGCGATACCGAAGCACGCGACGCATGCGAGCAGCAGGCGCTTGCGTCCGAACCGGTCGCCGAACGGCCCGAACACGAGTGCGCCGGCCATCAGCCCCGCGAGCCCCGCGCCGAACACCGGTGCGAGCTGCGCGGGCGACAGTCCCCATTCCGCCCGAATCACCGGCGCGATGAAGCCGATCGAGGCGGTATCGAAGCCGTCGATCGCGACGATCAAAAAGCACAGCACGACGATCGCGGCCTGAAACGGCGCAACGCGATGACGATCGATCCATTCGCTGACGTCGATGGACAGCGTATTGGTCATGATGGTGTCTCCTCCAGGATGGCGGGCGCGCGACGCCGCCGGCAGCGCGCGCAGCGTGCGTTACACGGCCGACTTCAGGCAATCCTCGGCGCGCCAGCCGTGCAGCCAGTCGAGCGCGTCGTAGAACTGCGCCTGCGTGCGTCCGACCCACAGCGCATTGCGCACCTGCCGCTCGACGCCCTTCGCGTGATAGATCCGCCCCATCTCGCGTGCCGAATACAGCACGCGCGCGGTACGCGGAATCCGCACGCGTTCATACAGCGCGAACGCGGCCTCGAAATCGCCATCGGCCTGGATGACGGCCGCGCCGAGCGTCACCGCGTCCTCGAGCGCCTGGCACGCGCCCTGCGCGATGTACTGCGTCATCGGATGCGCGGCGTCGCCGAGCACGGTCGCGCGGCCCACGCTCCAGCGCTCGACCGGATCGCGGTCGGCCGTCGCCCAGCGCTTCCACGACGTCGGCCGGTCGAGCATCTGCTTCGGCAGCGGATGGATCCCGTCGAAATACGACAGCACTTCTTCCTTGCTGCCTTCGCGCACGCCCCAGGTTTCCTGCTCGCGACTGTGGAACGTGACGACGAGGTTGTACTGCCGGCCGCCGCGCAGCGGATAGTGGACGAGATGGCAATGCGGGCCGGCCCACACGACCGGCGCATTGATCTGCAGATCCTTCGGCATGTTGTCGACGTCGACCACCGCGCGATACACGACATGCCCCGTCACGCGATGCGCGTCGCCGATCAGCGTTTGACGGATCGCGGATTTCACGCCGTCGCAGCCGATCACGGCGTCGGCGCGATAGCGTTCGCCGTGCTGGTCGGTCACGGTCACGCCGCTGCCGTCCTGCTCGAACGCGCACACCTGCGTGCTGGTGCGGAATTCGATCAGCGGATGATCCCTGACCGCCTCGTAGATCGACAGATGGATGTCCGCGCGATGAATCACCGCATACGGATTGCCGAACCGCGCGCGATACGCAGCGCCCGTATCGATGCGCGCGACCTCGTGCGCATCGACCGCATCCATCAGTTGCAGCCAGTCGGTAAACACCGCGCGGCTGCGCGCCGCCTCGCCGACACCGAGCGCATCGAGCGCATTGAACGCGTTCGCGGCGAGCTGGATGCCCGCTCCGATCTCGCCGATCTCCGGGGCCTGCTCGAGCAGCTTCACGCGAATGCCCTGGCGCGCCAGCACGAGCGCCGCCGCCAGCCCACCGATGCCGCCGCCGATCACGAGCACGTGCCGGCCCTTGTCTCCTGTCTGATTCATCTCTGTCTCCACCATCGCCTCAGGCGACGTAATCCGGTTGCCGCTGCGGCTGGGCGGCCGCGAAGGCCGGCTCGCGCTGCGCGTGTTCGTACACCGCGAGGCTGCGCGGATACGGGCTCAGGTCGCAATCCATCCGCAGCGCATTCGCGACCTGCGGCACGAGGCACACGTCGGCCAACGTCGGCGCATCGCCGAAACACCACGGGCCCGTGTCCGCGCGCGCGAGCAGCCGCTCGACGCCCGCCATCCCTTCGGCGATCCAGCGTCGGTACCACGCGGTCTTCTGCTGCGGCGTGACCTTCAACTCGGTATCGAGATAGCGCAGCACGCGCAGGTTGTTGACCGGATGGATGTCGCAGGCGATCAGCGTCGCGAGCTCCAGCACGCGGGCGCGCTGCCGCGGCTCGAGCGGAATCAGCCGCGGTTCCGGATGCAACTGGTCGAGGTAGTCGAGGATCGCGAGCGACTGGCCGAGACGGAAGTCGCCGTCGATCAGCGCGGGCACCGACGCCGACGGGTTCACGCGTTCGACGTAGCCGGCGTCGCGGTGCTCGCCGGTGCGGATGTTCACCGGCAGCGTGTCGTACGGCAAACCCTTCAGTGCGAGCGCGATGCGCACCCGATAGGAGGTCGAACTGTTGAAGAAGCTGTGCAGTTTCACGATGGCACCTTTCCGGAACGCGCGTCAAACCACGCGCACGGTCAGTTCGCCGAGCCGCTCGACGCCGACCTGCATCACGTCGCCCGCGACCACCGCGCCGACGCCCTCCGGCGTGCCCGTGAAGATCACGTCGCCCGGTTCGAGGCGGAAGAACTTCGACAGGTCCGCGACCGTCTCCGCGACCGACCAGATCAGGTGCGACACGTCGCTCTTCTGCCTGGTCGCGCCGTTGACGGTCAGCCACAGGCCGCCCTGCTCGAAATGGCCGACTTCGCTCGCCGGATGCACCGGGCCGATCGGCGCCGAACGGTCGAACGCCTTGCCGATTTCCCACGGCCGGCCCATCTCGCGCATCTTCATCTGCAGGTCGCGGCGCGTCATGTCGAGGCCGACCGCATAGCCCCACACGTGATCGAGCGCGCTGTCGAGCGGAATGTCCGCACCGCCCTTGCCGATCACCGCGACGAGCTCGGCTTCGTAGTGATAGTTCCGCGTCTGCGACGGGTACGCGAGATCGAGCGTCTCGCCGTACGCGACCGGCACGACCGAATCGGCCGGCTTGCAGAAGAAGAACGGCGGCTCGCGATCGGGATCGAAGCCCATCTCGCGCGCATGGGCGGCATAGTTGCGGCCGACGCAGTAGACGCGGCGCACCGCGAACCGGGCGTCGCTGCCGGCGACGGAAAGGGCGACCGGGGCTTCGGGCGGGAAAACGAAAGTCATGATCGGAACGGCTCCAGCGTGAACAACGAGTGAGGGGTACGCGCCGCTTGCGCGGCGCATGAAACGAATCGAATCGCCGCGAGGCGGCGGCCGGCGGCGTCAGTCGCGCGCTTCGCGCAGCAGGTTCAGCGCGGACAGCACGGGCCGGTCGGAATAGCTGAACAGCACGCTGTCGGACGACGCCGACAGCCGCACCGGCGCCCACGACGGCGCGACGAAGATGTCGTGCGGCTCGAACGCGAACGCATCGCCGCCGACATGCGCGGTGCCGCTGCCTTCGACGACGCAGTAGATCGTCGCGTCGGTGCTGCGATACGTGCGGCCGTCGAAACCGGCCGGCAGGAACTGCATGAAGGTCGCGATGCTCGGCATCGGCCAGCCGCCCGTTGCCGGGTTCACGTAGCGCAGCTTCACGCCGTCCCACGCGTCGAGTTCGCCGTTCCGGTACAGCGCGTCGAGCGCCTCGCGGCTGCGCGCATATGGATAGCTGAAGATCGGCGAGGTCGGATCGGTCACGCGATGCCGCACCGGCAGCATGTTGTGGCCGTAGCGCGCGAAGCTGTCGCCTTCCGGCCGGCTGACGGGCTGCACGGCTTCCGGGTAGTTCTCCGCGAAGCCCGCGTCGAGATGCGCGACGAGCGGGATGTCGAGCCCGTCGAGCCACACGACCGGCTCGCCGCCCGCTTCCACGGACGGATTGCCGTGGTCGTGCCAGGTCCACGACGGCGTGATGATGAAGTCGCCCGGATGCATCGTCGTGCGCTCGCCGTTCACCGCGGTCCACGCGCCGCGCCCTTCGACGATGAAGCGCAGCGCCGACTGCGTATGGCGATGGCTCGGCGCGATCTCGCCCGGCAGGATCAGCTGCAGGCCCGCATACAGGTTCGGCGTCATGCTCGACTTGCCCGGCAACCCGGGATTCTCCAGCACCAGCACGCGGCGCACGGCCTCTTCCGCGCTGATCACGTCGCCGGCCTGCATCACCAGGTCGCGCACCTGCGCGTACTTCCAGATCGCGGCCTGCGCGGCCGGCTGCGGCGTCTTCGGCACGAGGCTGTGCAGCGATTCCCACAGCGGCGTCAGGCGCTGCTCGGCGATCCGTGCGTAGTAGGCGGCGCGCGACGCATCCGGGTGTCGGGTCGTCATGGTGTCTCCTTGATGTCGGCCGATCGGCATCGGCGCTGTGTCGGGGCGGGACCGCGTGCTTCAGTCCGTCAGCACATTTATATTCGACGCAGCCATACCCGGTAAAATGGTCAAATCATCTAATCCATATTGTTTTGGATATACCTTCCGATACGAGGTGTGCGATGGACTGGACTTACCGGCTGCGGCTGCGGCATCTGCAGGTGCTGCTGAGCGTGGCCAGCACCGGCAATCTGAGCCAGTCGGCGGCGGCGCTCGCGACCACCCAGCCGGCGCTGTCGAAATGGCTGAAGGAGCTGGAGGAGGATGTCGGGCTGCCGCTGTTCGAACGGCATGCGCGCGGGCTGCGGCCGACGCCGTACGGCGAGGCGCTGATCGAGCACGCGCGGCGGGTCGAGGCGCAGCTCGACATCGCGCGCGACGACATGGCCGCGCTGCGCGAAGGCGGCAGCGGCCTCGTGACGATCGGCACGTCGGGCGTCGCCGCGGCCGACACGGTGCCGCTCGCGGTGTCGCAGTTGCTGAAACGGATGCCGCGCGCCCAGGTGCGGCTCACCGAAAGCACGATGGTCCAGCTGATGCCGCAACTGGCGCGCGGCGAACTGGACATCGTGGTCGGGCGCTCCGGTTCCGCGTCCGTCGATCCGCTGCTGCAGGTCGAGGCGCTGTATGTCGATCCGGTCGTGTTCGTCGCACGGCGCGATCATCCGCTTGCCGAAGCCGCGTCGGTCGGCTGGGACGACGTGTTCGCCTACCCGTGGATCGTCTGGCCGGCCGGCACGCCCGTGCACAACGCGCTGGAGGCCGCGCTGACGGCGGCCGGCCGCACGCAGCCGCCGCACTGCGTCGAATCGAACTCGTCGATCCTCAACATCACGCTGCTGAACAATACGTCGTTGCTCGGCGTCGCGTCGCAGCGCGCCGCGACCCGCTTCGCGCAGATGAACGCGCTGCGCATCCTGCCGATGCAGCTCGAAGGCCAGGGCGCGGTGTCGATGTACTGGCATCCGGACAGCGAGAATCGCGCGGCGGTGGCGGCCGCAATCGAATGCCTGCGTGCGTGTGCGACGCCGCAGGCCGGTGATACGGCGACAACGGCGAACGCCAGGGCAGATTGAATCGGCGGCCCGGCACGAACCGGGCCGCTTCGTCGTCAGACGCCGCGGGTCAAGCCCGGGGCGCGTTCATAAGCAGGGCCGCACCGGGATTTGAGCCGGCAAGCGGAACGCACGCCAGCCGTCACGCGCCGTCGCAGCGCGCCTCGCATTCGAGCGTCAGCGTGCCGATTCGCGCCGGCACGAGCGGCGTGCGCGGCACCGGCGGCGTCCAGCCGAACAGCGCCTGCGCGGCCGCCCCGCATACCCTGCCCTGGCATGCGCCCATCCCGCAACGCGATTGCAGCTTCGCGGCGCTCCAGCCGGGCGCACCCGCGACCGCGTCGAAGCGCACGTCCTCGCATCGGCACAGCAGCGTATCGGGCCGCGCGAGCCGGCGAATCGGCTCGCGGATCGCGAAGCGTTCGCGCACCGTGTCGGCAAACGCCTGCCAGTGCGCGCGCCGCGCGACGAGCGCGGCCAGCGGCGCGGTCTGCCCGGTCGCCGCATGGCCGGCGATCTCGCCCTCGATCATCGCCAGCTCGCTGCCGCCGACGCCGGTGCACTCGCCCGCCGCAAAATGCCCGTCGCGGCTCGTGCGCTGGTGCGCATCGACCGCTACCGCGCCGTCCTCGATCCGGCAGCCGAGATGGCTCGGCAGCACCGTGTTCGGCACGAGGCCGAAACCGCAGGCGAGCCGGTCGCATGCGACGTCGAACTCGCGCCCGCCCTGCCGGATCCGCACGCCTTCGAGCCGTTTGTCGCCGAATGCCGCGACCACATGCGCGTCCGGTCGATAAGCCGCCGTGACGAGCTTCGCCGCCTGCGCGAGCTTCGACGGCCAGCGCCACAGCCCCGCGCCGAAGCGCGCGACGTCGCCCCACGCCGCCTGTTCGAGCACGTGCGACACGCGCGCGCCGGCCTGGCGGGCAGTCGCCGCACTCGCCAGCAACAACGGCCCGCTGCCCGCGATCACCGTGCGCTGCCCGCGCACGTCGAGGCCGTACTTGATCAGCGCCTGCAAGCCGCCCGCGCCGGTGACGCCCGGCAGCGTCCAGCCGGGAAACGGCAACAGCAGCTCGCGCGCACCGCAGCACAGGATCAGCGTCCGGTAGTCGAGCAGCAGCCCGCGCTCGTCGTCTTCGAGCAGCAGCGTGCCCGGTTGCGTTTCGGCGACGATGCGCGTCGCCGCGAGATGCGTGACGTTCGGCTGCCGCAGCACCGCGAGGCGCTCGGCCGCAGCCGGCACCGGCGACACGGCCGCCGGCTGTCGCCAGATCTGGCCGCCCGCGCGCGGATTGTCGTCGACGATCGCGATCGTCGCGCCGCTTTGCGCGGCCGCGCGCGCGGCCGACAGCCCGGCCGGCCCCGCGCCGACGATCGCGACGTCGACGCTCAGTCGTTGCTGTGTCATCGCGTGCGCTCCACCTGCATGCCGTCGCGGCACAGCGTCTGGCACGCGAGCCGGCGGCGGCCGTCGATCGTCATCCGGCATTCCTGGCAGATGCCCATCCCGCAAAAAGGCGCGCGCCGCGCGCCCGTGCACGACACGCGCGTCGTGTCGTCGCCGCTCGCCGCGACGGCGGCCGCGACGGTCGCACCGTCGGCCACCGTCAGCGCGCGGCCGTCCAGGTGAATGATCATGAAAGCGCTCCGGCTACAGGGGACGTCATCAGGAAACGTCCCGGCAAATACGGTTCGATGTCGATGGGCGGCCGTTCGCCGGCCATCAGCGCGGCGACGAGCCGCGCGCTGCCCGGCGCGGTCGTCACGCCGAGCCCTTCGTGCCCGACCGCGAGCCACACGCCCGGCCGCGCCGGGTGCTCGCCGAGCAGCGGCAGGCCGTCGGGGCTCGCCGAACGGAATCCCGTCCATGCGCGGATGCCGTTCAGCTCGGCCAGATCCGGCAGATAGCCGACCGCGCGGCGCAGCATGCGCGCGAGCACGGGCGGCTCGATGCGCGCATCCTCGGTGTCGAACTGGCGCGACGAGCCGATCAGCAGCTGGCCGGTCGGCCGCGGCTGCACGTTGAACGCGACCGACGTGCCGTCGCTCGCATGCGCGCTCGCCGCATAGCCGAGTTCGACGAGCTGGTGCGCGACGCGCCCCGGATAGCGGTCGGTGATCACCAGGTGGCCCTTTTTCGGGCGCAGCGGCAGTTCGGGCAGCAGCGTGCGCGCGGCGACGCCGTTCGCGACGACCACGCGCTGCGCGCGCAGCACGTCGCCGCTCGCGAGCGTGACGCTCGCGCCGTCGACGTCGACGGCCCGCTCGCGCCGCAGCGTGATGCCCGGCACGCGCTGCAGCAGCCAGTTCGCCGTCACCGGCGCATACAGGATGCCGTCGCCGGGAATCTTCAGCGCGCCGCCGAGGCCCGGACGCAGCATCGGCTCCAGCCGCGCGAGCGTCGCCGCGTCGATCAGCTCGCCGGCCACGCCGTGCGCGGCCAGCGTCGCCTGCTTCGCGCGCGCCAGGTCCATCTCGTGCGCGTCGGCCGCGAGCCACAGCGTGCCGCAGTTGCGATACGCGCACCCTTCCGGCATCGCGCCGCTCAACGCGCGCCACAGTTCGATCGAGTAATGGCTCAGAGCGAGTTCGGCCGCGTTGTCGTCCATCGCGACGAGGTGGCCCATGCCCGCGCCGGTCGCGCCGCCACTCGCATCGTCGACGACGATCACGCGCAGCCCGCGCTGCGCGAATTCGTGCGCGCAGGCCGCGCCGACGATGCCGGCGCCGATCACGACGACATCGGTCCCCGCTGCGCTCACGACGCGATGCCCCAGCCGAACGGATCGTCGTCCTCGATCAGCAGCGTCGCTTCCGCGCTCAGGTGCGCGCTGCCGCGAATCGTCGGCACGATGCCGCCGTCGGTTTGCGCATAGCTCGCCTGGAATACGCTGCCGATCACGCTCGCCTGCCGCCACACGACGCCCGGCGCGAGCTTGCCGTCGGCCGCGAGGCAGGCGAGCTTCGCGCTGGTGCCGGTGCCGCAGGGCGAACGGTCGTACGCGAGGCCCGGGCACAGCACGAAGCTGCGGCTGTCGTGCTCGGGATCGTCGGCAAACAGCTCGATGTGGTCGATCTCGCCGCCGTTCGCGCCCGTGATGCCCGCGCGTTCGAGCCCTTCGCGCACCGCGGACGCATACGCGGTCAGCGCCGCGACGTTGTCGCCGGCGACGCGCTGGCCGTGATCGCTGATCAGGAAGAACCAGTTGCCGCCCCAGGCGATGTCGCCGGTGACGGGGCCGTAGCCCGGCACGTCGACGGCGACGCCCTTTGCATGGCGATACGCGGGCACGTTGCGCACGCTGACCGACAGGTCGTCGTGCAGCGTCGCCTCGACGGTGCCGACCGGCGTCTCGATCCGGTGAACGCCGGGCGCGATGCGGCCCATGTGATGCAGCGTGCGCACCACGCCGATCGTGCCGTGCCCGCACATCCCGAGATAGCCGCTGTTGTTGAAGAAGATCACGCCGGCCGCCGCGTCGGCCGACACCGGCTCGCACAGCAGCGCGCCGACGAGCACGTCGCTGCCGCGCGGTTCGAGAATGCAGGCGGTGCGATAGCGATCGTGCTCGCGCGCGAGCCGGTCGCGCCGCTCGGCCATCGTGCCGCTGCCGAGCGACGGAAAGCCGGACACGACGAGCCGCGTGGGTTCGCCGCCCGTGTGCGAATCGATGATCTGGATGCGCTTCATCATGCGTCGTCCGAAAGTGGGGAAAGGAGCACAGCTTCCTCCGTCGCGCGTCCGGCCGCTTGTGGGTTTTCGATAAGGACGACGACGAAATCGGCATAGCGCGCTGCGGTCTTGTCCGAGCCGCGATGGCTATGCCGATTTCGTCATTCTGCTCCGGGAAATGACTCAAGCGCGATGAGGGTTTGCGCGGCGATACTGAGTTCCGTTCCCCTGACGACGGCGCGCCGGCTTCCCCCCGCGCAATCGTCTCCGGTCCGGCATGGCCCACGGGCCCGCCCCGGTCGTTCGAACCGGGCAACGCCGGCCGGCAGGCGTGCGCCGCTGCTCCGTCGGGGCGCGGCGCGCACGACGCCTGTGCCGACATTCCCATAGGAGACACGCCCATGCCAGGCCAAGGCAACGCTCAATCGACCGCCCCGCTTTCCCGTTCCGCGCACCCCGACGCGGGTCACGGCAAATTCAAGAAACAGCTGTCACTGACCGACCTGACGTTCATCGGTCTCGGCGCCATCTTCGGTTCGGGGTGGCTGTTCGCCGCCAGTCACGTGTCGACGATCGCCGGCCCGGCCGGCATCTTCTCGTGGCTGCTCGGCGGTTTCGCGGTGCTGCTGCTCGGCATCGTCTACTGCGAGCTGGGCGCCGCGCTGCCGCGCGCGGGCGGCGTGGTCCGCTACCCGGTGTTCTCGCACGGCCCGCTGCTCGGCTACCTGATGGGCTTCATCACGCTGATCGCGTTCTCGAGCCTGATCGCGATCGAAGTGGTCGCGGCGCGCCAGTATGCGGCCGCGTGGTTTCCGGGCCTGACGATCGAAGGTTCGAGCGACCCGACCACGCTCGGCTGGATCGTGCAGGCCGCGCTGCTCTGTTTCTTCTTCTACCTGAACTATTCGAGCGTGAAGACGTTCGCGAAGGCGAACAACATCATCAGCGTCTTCAAGTTCGTCGTGCCGCTGTCGGTGATCGCGGTGCTGTTCACGTTCTTCAAGCCCGCGAACCTGACGATCCAGGGCTTCGCGCCGTTCGGCATCTCCGGCATCGAAATGGCGGTGGCCGGAGGCGGCGTCATCTTCGCGTATCTCGGCCTCACGCCGATCGTCTCGGTTGCGAGCGAGGTGCGCAACCCGCAGCGCACGATCCCGATCGCGCTGATCCTGTCGATCCTGCTGTCGACGCTGATCTACGTGCTGCTGCAGCTCGCGTTCATCGGCAGCGTGCCGACCGAGCTGATCGCGGCCGGCTGGCACGACGTCAGCAAGGCGTTCTCACTGCCGTACCGCGACATCGCGCTGGCGCTCGGCGTCGGCTGGCTCGCATACATGGTCGTCGCGGACGCGATCATCTCGCCGAGCGGCTGCGGCAACATCTACATGAACGCGACGCCGCGCGTCGTCTACGGCTGGGCCAAGACCGGCACCTTCTTCAAGGTGTTCACGCGCGTCGACGAAGCGTCGGGCATCCCGCGCGCGGGCCTGTGGCTCACCTTCGGCCTGTCGATCTTCTGGACGCTGCCGTTCCCGTCGTGGGAAGCGCTGATCAACATCGTGTCGGCCGCGCTGGTGCTCAGCTACGCGGTCGCGCCCGTGTCGGTCGCCGCGCTGCGCCGCAACGCGCCCGACCTGCCGCGGCCGTTCCGCGCGAGCGCGTTCGCGATCACCGGCCCCGCGTCGTTCGTGATCGCCGCGCTGATCGTCTACTGGTCGGGCTGGCACACGGTGTCCTGGCTGCTCGGCCTGCAGATCGCGATGTACGCGATCTATCTCGCGTGCCGCCGCTGGGTGCCGACCGCGCACCTGAGCCTGCGCGAACAGGTCCGCTCGTCCGCGTGGCTCGTCGCGTTCTACGCGGCGATGATCGTGCTGTCGTATTTCGGCGGCTTCGGCGGCACCGGCCAGCTCGCGCATCCGTACGACACGGTCGTGGTCGCCGCCGTCGCACTCGTCATCTACTACTGGGGCGCGAATACCGGCGTGTGCACGGAGAAGCTCCAGCTCGACGACGACGAAAACTGACGCCCGTTCCTTTGCACCATTCGGCCGGGCACGCCATGCCCGGCCTGCTTTTTTCGAGGAAAACCATGCAACTCACAGGTCAGTTGTTGATCGGCCAGTCCGGCGTCGCCGGACAGAACGGCACCCTCCATGCAATCGCCGCCGCGACCGGCGAAGCGCTCGAACCCGCGTTCGGCGGCGCAAGCCTGCACGACCTCGAAACGGCCTGCGCGCTCGCCGACGAAGCGTTCGACGCGTATCGCGAAACCGGCCCCGAGGCGCGCGCCGCGTTTCTCGACGCGATCGGCCGCAACATCATGGCGCTCGGCGACGCGCTGATCGAGCGCTGTGTCATCGAAACGGGCCTGCCGCGCGCGCGCATCGAAGGCGAGCGCGGCCGCACGGTCGGCCAGCTCGCGCTGTTCGCGTCGATCGTGCGCGACGGCGCTTTCGTCGATGCGCGGATCGATCCGGCCCGCCCCGAGCGCAAGCCGCTGCCGCGCGTCGACCTGCGCCTGCGCAACGTCGCGATCGGCCCGGTCGCCGTGTTCGGCGCGAGCAACTTCCCGCTGGCGTTCTCGGTCGCGGGCGGCGACACCGCATCGGCGCTCGCGGCCGGCTGCCCGGTGATCGTGAAGGCGCATTCCGCGCATCCGGGCACGTCCGAGCTCGTCGGCCGCGCGATCCAGCAGGCCGTGCGCGAATGCGGGCTGCCGGCCGGCGTGTTCTCGCTGCTGTTCGACACGTCGCGCGAGGTCGGCCAGGCGCTCGTCGCCGATCCGCGCATCAAGGCGGTCGGCTTCACGGGCTCGCGCCGCGGCGGCGTCGCGCTGATGCATGTCGCGGCCGCGCGCCACGAGCCGATTCCCGTCTACGCGGAAATGAGCTCGATCAATCCGGTGCTGCTGCTTCCCGCCGCGCTCGACGCGCGCCACGACGCGATCGCGCAGCAGTTCGTCGCATCGCTGACGCTCGGCGCCGGCCAGTTCTGCACGAACCCGGGCCTCGTGCTGGCCGTCGACGGCCCCGCGCTGCGCGCGTTCGAAGCGACGGCCGCCGAAGCCGTGCGCGCCGCCGCCGCGCAGACGATGCTGACGCCGCACATCCACGCGAGCTACGCGCAGGGCGTCGCATCGCTGCGCGCGCACGAGGCGGTCGAATCGCTTGCGGAAGGTGCCGAAGGCGGCCGCTACCAGGCCCGCGCGGCGCTGTTCGCGACCTCGGCCGATGCGTTCGTCTCGCGTCCGGAGCTGCGCGACGAAGTCTTCGGCCCCGCGTCGCTGATCGTGCGCTGCCCGGATGCCGACACGCTGCATCGCGTGCTGAAGTCGCTCGAAGGCCAGCTGACGATCGCCGCGCACCTCTCCGACGGCGATGCGGCGCTGTTCGCCACGCTGCGGCCGACGCTCGAACGCAAGGCCGGGCGCATTCTCGTCAACGGTTTCGGCACCGGTGTCGAGGTCGGCCATGCGATGGTGCACGGCGGCCCGTTCCCGGCGACGTCGGACACGCGCACGACATCGGTCGGCGCGCGCGCGATCGAGCGCTTCCTGCGCCCCGTGTCGTATCAGGACGTGCCCGACGCACTGCTGCCCGACGCGATCCGCGACGGCAATCCGCTGAACGTGCCGCAACGCATCGACGGCGTGCCTGCACCGCGAAAGGCCGGACGTGACTGAGTCCGCCGACGAAATCGTCCTGTCGCTCGATGAAGTCCACGCGCTCGCGCTGCGCGTGCTGACGCACAACGGGATGACCGAGGCGCATGCGCGCGCGATCGCGAACGTGATCACGCAGGGCCAGCGCGACGAATGTCATTCGCACGGCATGTACCGGCTGCTCGTCTGCGTGCGTTCGCTGAAGAAGGGCAAGGTCGATCCGCAGGCGGTGCCGACGCTGCGCCGGCTGTCGTCGTCGATCGTCTCGGTCGACGCGCATCGCGGCTTCTCGCTGCTGAGCTTCGAGACGGGCTTGCCCGTGCTCGTCGAGATGGCGAAGCAGCACGGGATCGCCGCGATGACGATCAACCGCTGCTACCACTTCTCCGCGCTGTGGCCTGAAGTCGAGGCGATTGCGGCGCATGGGCTGGTCGGCATCGCGATGAATCCGAGTCACAGCTGGGTCGCGCCGGAAGGCGGCAAGGAACCGGTGTTCGGCACGAATCCGATCGCGTTCGCGTGGCCGCGGCCGGGCGGCCTGCCGTTCGTGTTCGATTTCGCGACCAGCGCGATCGCGCGCGGCGACATCGAGCTGCACGCGAAGCAGGGCAAGCCGATCCCGCCCGAGTGGGCGATCGACGCCGACGGGCGGCCGACCACCGATCCGAAGGCCGCGCTGCAGGGCGCGATGCGCACGTTCGGCGGCCACAAGGGGTCGGCGCTCGCGGCGATGGTCGAGCTGCTCGGCGGCGCGCTGATCGGCGACATGACGAGCCGCGAGTCGATGGACTTCGACGAGGGCGTCGGCGCGACGCCGTGCCACGGCGAGCTCGTGATCGCGTTCGATCCGAAGGTGTTCCTCGGCGACGACCTCGACGCGGGGCTCGCGCGCGGCGAACGGTTGTTCGAGTCGATCGTCGCGCAAGGCGCGCGGCTGCCGTCGCAGCGGCGCTTCGACGCCCGCGCGCGCAGCCTCGCGAACGGCGTGCGGATCGGCAAGGCGCTCTACGACGAGATCCTGGCGCTGCTCGACTGAGCTGACGGCGGGATGCGGGACGGCGGCGGCGCGCCCCGGTGCGCCGCCGCCGCTTCCGGCCCTGCTCCGGAACACCCCCGCGCCGCGCCGTCCTGCCGCCACGGCATCCGGCACCCTGCTGCCGCCCCGCCCACCCCGCCGGCGCCACGCCCGCACCGCCTGTGGGATAATCGCGAAGTTTGCCCAGGGCGCAGCTCAAGAGGTTGTTCGCACGGGCGCGCGAGGGGCCTTATTCCCGTGCCCCGAACCCTTTTCCGCGATCTTTCTTCAGCAACCACAATGCCCACATACCGTTCCAAAACTTCCACCGCCGGTCGCAACATGGCAGGCGCGCGCTCGCTGTGGCGCGCCACCGGCATGAAAGACGACGATTTCTCGAAGCCGATCATCGCGGTCGTCAACTCGTTTACGCAATTCGTGCCCGGGCACGTGCACCTGAAGGATCTCGGCCAGCTCGTCGCGCGCGAGATCGAGGCCGCCGGCGGCGTCGCGAAGGAATTCAACACGATCGCGGTCGACGACGGCATCGCGATGGGCCACGACGGCATGCTGTATTCGCTGCCGAGCCGCGACATCATCGCCGACTCGGTCGAGTACATGGTCAACGCGCACTGCGCGGACGCGATGGTCTGCATCTCGAACTGCGACAAGATCACGCCGGGGATGCTGATGGCCGCGATGCGCCTGAACATCCCGGTGATCTTCGTGTCGGGCGGCCCGATGGAAGCGGGCAAGACGCGCCTCGCCAACCCGGTCACCAAGACCGTCGAGCTGAAGAAGCTCGACCTCGTCGATGCGATGGTGATCGCGGCCGACCAGTCGTACTCGGACGCCGAGGTCGCCGAAGTCGAGCGCTCGGCCTGCCCGACCTGCGGTTCGTGCTCGGGCATGTTCACCGCGAACTCGATGAACTGCCTGACCGAAGCGCTCGGCCTGTCGCTGCCCGGCAACGGCACGGTGGTCGCGACGCACGCGGACCGCGAGCAGCTGTTCAAGCGCGCCGGCCGCCGCATCGTCGAGCTGACGCGCCAGTACTACGAGCAGGACGACGCACGCGTGCTGCCGCGCTCGGTCGGCTTCAAGGCATTCGAGAACGCGATGACGCTCGACATCGCGATGGGCGGCTCGACCAACACGATCCTGCACCTGCTCGCGATCGCGCAGGAAGCCGGCATCGACTTCACGATGAAGGACATCGACCGCCTGTCGCGCGTCGTGCCGCAGCTGTGCAAGGTCGCGCCGAACACGAACAAGTACCACATCGAGGACGTGCACCGCGCCGGCGGCATCATGGCGATCCTCGGCGAGCTCGACCGCGCCGGCAAGCTGCACACCGACGTGCCGACCGTGCACGCGCCGACGCTGAAGGACGCGCTCGACCAGTGGGACATCGTCCGCACGCAGGACGAAGCGGTCCGCACGTTCTACCAGGCCGGCCCGGCCGGCATCCCGACCCAGGTCGCGTTCAGCCAGAACACGCGCTGGCCGAGCCTCGACCTCGATCGCGCCGAGGGCTGCATCCGCTCGTACGAGCACGCGTTCTCGAAGGAAGGCGGCCTCGCGGTGCTGACGGGCAACATCGCGCTCGACGGCTGCGTGGTGAAGACGGCGGGTGTCGACGAGAGCATCCTCGTGTTCGAAGGCACCGCGCACGTGACCGAGTCGCAGGACGAGGCGGTCGAGAACATCCTGAACGACAAGGTCAAGGCCGGCGACGTGGTGATCGTGCGCTACGAAGGCCCGAAGGGCGGCCCCGGCATGCAGGAAATGCTCTATCCGACCAGCTACATCAAGTCGAAGGGCCTCGGCAAGGCATGCGCGCTGCTGACGGACGGCCGCTTCTCGGGCGGCACGTCGGGCTTGTCGATCGGTCATTGCTCGCCGGAAGCGGCCGCGGGCGGCGCAATCGGCCTCGTGCGCGACGGCGACAGGATCCGCATCGACATTCCGAACCGCACGATCGACGTGCTGGTGTCGGACGACGAACTCGCGCGTCGCCGCGAAGCGCAGAACGCGAAGGGCTGGAAGCCGGCGCAGCCGCGTCCGCGCAAGGTGTCGGCGGCGCTCAAGGCTTACGCGAAGCTCGTGATGTCGGCCGACAAGGGCGCTGTGCGCGACCTGTCGCTGCTCGACGACTGATGTGACGGGCGACCGGCTGCGGGCGACTATCGACCGGCAGCCCGCCCGCCAACCCGCCCGCCCGCCAACCCGCCCGCTCGGAAAGCCGCTCTTCGGAGCGGCTTTTTTTCGTCGATCGCGCGGTCGGCGTCAGTGACGGAATTCGTCGCCGCGGCCGCCGTCGCCACCGCCCCCGCCGTGATTGCCGCCGCCGTTCCCGCCTTGCGACCGGCCGCCGCCACCCTGATACGTCGGCGGCTGCATCGTACGCGGTGCGCCGCCCGGCGCGACCGGCGGATGCATGACGGCCGACGGCGCAGGCGTGTGCGGCTCGGCGCCTCGACCCGGCATCGGCGCGGGGCCGCCCTGCGGTTGAGGCGCCGGCGCGTGCATCTCGGCGCCCCGCCCCTGCATCGGCGCGGGGCCGCCCTGCGGCTGCGGCGCGGGCGCGCGAATCGAGCCGTTCCAGCCGCCGCGCGCGGCAGACGGCCGTGCGTCATGCACCGCGCCGCCCGGAGCCGGTACGCCCTGCGCCGGTACACCCGGTGCCGGTATGCCCGGTTGCGGATGCCCTTGCCCCGGCGGGATGCCGCCCGGGCCGAGTCGCGGCTCCGGACGATGCGCCCAGCGATCGCGGTCGTGATACCACGGCCGGTTGCGGTAATAGCGGTCCCAGTACGCGCCGATCGCGAAGCCGGTGATCGGGATCCCGACGATCGCGCCATATTCGAGCACCGGCACGTCGTTGCCCTGGTACGGATAGTTGAGCAGCTGCGCATCGATCCAGCCGCGTACGCCCGGCACCGCGACGTCGCACCACGTGTAGTCGCTGAGGCAGCCGTACACGTCCAGCGCCGTGCCGGGCGCGAGCTGCGCCACCACCGGATAGTCGGGCGCCGGCCCGGCGAACAGTTCGGCCGGCGCGTTCGTATAGGCGTCGCTCTGTGCATCGGCGACGCCCGGCAGGGCCGCCGCGCCGAACAGGACCATGCACAGGCTTCGGATGATCGTGCGTCTCATGATGTTCTCCCTCGCGGTGCCGCGGTGCGCCGGTCAGTGCCGATGACCGCCGCCCCAGTGGCCGCCGCCCCACGGGCGGCCCCAGTGTCCGCCGTGTCCGCGCCAGTGGCCGCCCCAGCCTCCCCAGAAGCCGAAGCCGATCGCGACCGGCGGCCCGTACCAGCCCGGGTAGTACGCGGGATAGTAGTACGGATACGGGGCCGGATAGGCCGGCGCGACATCGACGTCGGCATCGGCCGGCGCCGTGCTCGACGCCGCGTTCGGCGAAGCAACGGCCGCGCCCGGCGCAACCGGGGTCTCGCGCTGCGTCACCGTGGCGGGCACCGGCGTGTAATACGGTGCATACCCATACGGGCTCGTGTAATAGCAGCCGCCGAGCGTCAGCGCGACCAGCGCGACGACGCCCGATCTCGCGGCGTGAATCGGGTTCATTCCTTGCTCCGGCAGAAATCGCGCGTCGCCGCCGGGCGCGCGCCTGCTTCTAGCTTACGTCCCCTGCAGATTTCCGCGGGTATGATCGGTTACTGTTTGTTTCACGCACCGGCCGATTACCCGGGCGCCCATACACCCACCCGCCTTTTCTTATTGCCCGCCGTCGCCTTCCGCCGAGCGCAGGCACGCTGCGTGCTCGGGCGTCTCCGGCGCCGCGGTTGAACTCGGCGCGAATGCCCTCAACTTGAATCTACTCGGGGCCTCCGGCGCGAACGAACAGGCGTTCGCGAACACCCGGCGGCCGACAACCCGCGGGATGCGTCCCGCACAGCCAGGAACGCGGCTCGCGCCGCCCTCGACATGACTACGCCACGCCCCACTCTCCGGGCGGACACGCCGCTCGATCCGATCATCCAGTTGCTTGCGCTTGCCGGCGAGCAGGGTTATCTGACGCACGCCGACCTCGTCGACGCGCTGCCGCCCGAAAGCGACAGCCCCGACGCGCTCGACGTCGTGCGCGCGGCGCTCGCGGACATCGGCATCGCCGTGCTCGACGAGCCGGTCGCGTCGCAGCCGTTCGCGGCCGCGCCCGCTGCCGACGTCGATCGCGATGCGCTCGACGAGGGCCGCACGCTGCTCGGCGATCTCGCACGCGGCGCAAGCGCGTCGACCGATCCGCTCGCGCTCTATATGCGTCGCATGCACGCGGTCCCGCTGCTCACGCGCGAAGACGAAATCGTGCTGGCGCGCGAGATCGAGACGGGCCGCCATCAGATGCTGCACGCGCTCGCCGGCTGTCCGGCGGCGATCGACGCGCTGCTGGCGCGCCACGGCGCGGGCGCGACGAACGCGAGCGACGACGAGGAAGACAACGACGACGGCGGCCGCGCCCGCACGCCCGCCAGCGACGACGCGCTGCGCGCAGCCGTTGCGGACGTGCGGCGCGCGCTGCACGCCCACGGCAGCCGCTCCGACGGCTACCGCGACGCACGCAACTGCCTTGCCGCGCAGCTCGGCGCGATTGCCTGGGTCGGTCCGGCCGTCGACGACGCATGCCGCGTCGTGCGCGCGCTCGCGTCCGCGCCGGCCGGCGACACGGCGCGCGCGATCGCCGGCGCGGACGCGGGCCGCTTCGACATGCTCGCGCGGCGCGCGCTCGTCGCCGCGCTCGACGACGGCCAGCAGAAAGTGCATGACGCGACCCGCGCGATGCTCGAAGCGAACCTGCGTCTCGTGCTGTCGATCGCGCGCAAGTACGCGAACCGCGGCGTCGACCTGTCCGATCTGGTACAGGACGGCTGCATCGGCCTGATGCGCGCGATCGAGAAGTTCGAATACCGGCGCGGCTTCAAGTTCTCGACGTATGCGACGTGGTGGATCCGCCAGGCGATCGCGCGCGCGGTCGCCGATCGCGCCCGCACGATCCGCGTGCCGGTGCATGTCGGCGATCAGCAGCAGCGCGTGCGGCGGCATGCGCTGCGCTTTCACCAGCGCACCGGCCGGCAGCCGACGCCCGCCGAGCTCGCGGCCGAAACCGGGCTCGACGAAACCCGGCTGCGCGCGGTGCTCGCGCTGCCCGCCGAGCCGGTATCGCTCGACACGCCGCTGCCCGACGCGGACACCGGCCTCGTGGACCTGATCGAGGACCAGTCCTCGGCCAGCCCGTTCGAACGGCTCGCCGACACGCGCATGCGCGAATGCGTGACGTCGCTGCTGCGCTCGGTCACGCCGGCCGAGGCCGACGTGCTGCGGCGGCGATTCGGCCTCGGCGGCACCGAGCCGGACACGTACGACGCGATCGCGAAGGATGCGGGGATGTCGCGCGAACGCGTGCGGCAGATCGAGAAACGCGCGCTCGCCGCGCTGCGAACCATTGCCGAAGCGGAGGACGCGCACTCGTTCCTCGACGCGTGACGAACGACGGGCGCGCAGGCGACGCGTTCGTGCCGGCGGCCGGCACGAACGCGTCTGCCTGTACAACGTTTGCTATTGACGTGCATCAAATTTTCTTCGATTTGCCCCGCGACAATCAGTGAGGACCGACCGGTGCGTGGCCTGTCGCGTCCCTCCTGTCGCACATCAGAAGGTCCCTCGCCATGTCGACGAGTGCCACCCGGACACACGAGGAAAACCGGCAGATCGCGGATTGCCTGCGCGAGGCCGCGCAGCGGCTCGCCGACCAGGGTGCGAATCCGTATCGCGCCGCCGCGTACCGCGCATCGGCCGACACCGTCGACGCACTGGACGGCAGCGTGCGCGCGCTGTTCGATGCGGGCGGCGTCGATGCGCTCGGCGCGCTGCCCGAGATCGGCACGGGCGTCGCGCAGGCGATCGCCGAACTGCTCGTCACCGGACGCTGGCGCCAGCTCGAACGGCTGCGCGGCGACGCCGGACACGCGTCCGCATTCGAGGCCGTGCCCGGCATCGGCCGTTCGCTGGCGCTGCGGATTCACGACCTGCTGCACATCGACACGCTGGAAGATCTCGAACGGGTAGTCCGCAGCGGCCAGCTCGAAGCGATCCCGGGCGTCGGGCCGCGCCGCGCGGCCGGCATCCGCGCCGCGCTCGACGACGTGCTGGGCCGGCGCCGCCGCTGGCAAGGCGCCGTGCGCGACAGCGGTCCCGGCGCGGAGCCGCCCGTCGAACTGCTGCTCTACATCGATCGCCTGTATCGCCGCCAGGCCGCCGCCGGCATGCTGCCGACGCTCACGCCGAGACACCCGGCCATCGACGGCCACGCGTGGTCGCCGGTGATGCACATGACCAAGGGCGGCTGGCATTTCACCGCGCTGTGCCCGCCCGACGCCCGCGCGCCGGCCTCCGGCCGCACCACGAACTGGGTTGCGCTGTACTTCTACGACGCGGCGCAGCGCGAGCAGCAGCGCACCGTCGTCACCGAAACGCTCGGCACGCTCGTCGGCAAGCGCATCGTGCGCGGACGCGAGATGGAATGCCGCGCGTACTACGCGGGCTGAGCGCGCGCCGCGCCTCGCACCGGCCGCCCGCCTACGCGCGCTCCGCATTCGCGCGCCGCGCCGGATGCCGATGGGCGACGATGCGCAACAGCTTGCGGAACGACGGACACTCGAGATGGCTCGGCGCCGGGCACACGGCCGCGTGGCGCAGCGCGTCGCGCACGGCGCCGAGACGACGGATCGTGCGGTCGAGCGCATCGGCCTTCTGGTCGAGTTTCGCGCGATCGATCGCGGGCCGGCCGTCCGCGCCGAACATCGCGCCGATCTCGTCGAGCGAAAAACCGGCCTCGCGGCCGAGCGCGATCAGCGCCAGACGCTCCAGCACCGCTTCGTCGTACTGCCGCCGCAGCCCGCGACGGCCGTTCGGCGCGATCAGCCCCTTCTCCTCGTAGTAGCGCAGCGTCGATGCGGGCAAGCCCGTCTCGCGCGCGACGTTGGCGATATCCAGTCGGCTCATGCTTGACCTCAAGTGAACTTGACGTTGCAAGATAGTCGCTCGACTCCACCACGACAAGCCCTGCTGCAATGAAGACGACGAAACCGATATCCAGGCCGTCCTGCGCGATCGCGGCGACATGCCGGCCGTGCCGCAGATCCCTGCCCGCCGCGACCGGAGACTCGCGATGAACGCGCCCGATCTCCTGCTGCGCCTGCTGCCGATCGGCGCAGGCGCGACGCTCGTGTCGGATCTGTGGGCGCTGTTCCGGCAGCGCGCATTCGGCATTCCGTCGCTCGATCTGGCGCTGGTCGGCCGCTGGGTCGGCCATATGGCGCACGGGCAGTTCCGGCACGCGTCGATCGTGTCCGCGCCGCCCGTGGCCGGCGAACGCGCACTCGGCTGGCTCGTCCATTACGCGATCGGCATCGCGTTCGCGGCGCTGCCCGTCGCGATCGCGGGCCCCGCGTGGATCGACACGCCGACGCTCGGTCCCGCGCTCGCCGCCGGCGTCTTCAGCGTGGCTGCGCCGTTCTTCGTGATGCAGCCCGCGCTCGGATTCGGCGTCGCGGCATCGCGCACGCCGCAGCCGGCCCTCGCGCGGCGGCGCAGCGTCGTCGCGCATCTGTCGTACGGGGTGGGACTCTATCTGTCGGCGCTCGCGCTGGCCGGCTGAGTGCGCGAAGCGTCGTTTCGCGCCACGCGCAGGCTCGTGCGGCGGCGCACCGGCGGGTCACTCCCCGCCGCACTCGATCAGGTTGTGACGCACGCGGCCGAGCAGCCGCACCAGCGTGTCGCGCTCTTCGCGCGTAAAGCCGCGCAGTCCGTCGTCGGCGACGGTATCGCCGACTTCGAGCATCTGCGGAAAGATCTCGCGCGACTTGTCGGTCAGGCGGATCACGAACGCGCGGCGATCGTCGTCGCTCGCGATGCGCTCGATCCAGCCGAGGCTTTCCATCCGGTCGAGCAGCCGCGTCAGCGAAATCGGCGTGATCTCGAGCCATTCCGCGAGCCGCGCCTGGTTCATCTCGCCCTTCCACGTCAGGTACGCAAGCACGCGACTTTGCGCGCGCGTCAGCCCGATGCGCTTCGCGCGCCGGTCGTACAGGCGTCCGTGCAGGCGGGCCACGTCGGAAAGCAGGTAGCCGAACCGGTTCTCGTAGGTCTTGTCCATGCGGCGATTATAGGGTCAAGCCGGCGACGCCCCCGTCTCCGCCGCCGGCGATGAGCACAGATATAATAAGCCTGCTTATAATTTACGCCATACCAGATCGCCACCCACGGCGACCGCCTCCCGGAGACAACGCTTGAACCCCGCCGCCGCCGCATCGCCGCCCGCCCTGAACCGGCCGATGCTGACCCTGTCGATCATGCTCGCCACGCTGATCCAGACCCTCGACAGCACGATCGCGAACGTCGCGCTGCCGCATATGCAGGGCAGCCTGTCCGCGTCGCAGGACGAGATCACCTGGGTGCTGACCTCCTATATCGTCGCCGCGGCGATCGCGACGCCGCTGACCGGCTGGCTGTCCGACCGGCTCAGCGTGAAGCGGCTGCTGACGATCTCGATCGCGGGCTTCACGATCGCGTCCGCGCTGTGCGGACTGTCCGAGTCGCTGGTGCAGATCGTCGGCGCACGGCTGCTGCAGGGCATCTTTGGCGCGGCGCTGGTGCCGCTGTCGCAGTCGATCCTGCTCGACATCAATCCGCGCGAAAAGCAGGGCCAGGCGATGGCGATCTGGGGGATGGGCGTGATGGTCGGCCCGATCCTCGGCCCGACCCTCGGCGGCTGGCTCACCGACAGCTACAACTGGCGCTGGGTGTTCTTCATCAACGTGCCGATCGGCGCGTTCGCGCTCGCCGGCGTGCTGACCTTCCTGCCCGCGCGCGCGCCGCGCCCGCACGTGAAGTTCGACGCGTTCGGCTTCGCGACGCTGGCGCTGGCGATCGGCGCGTTCCAGGCGATGCTCGACCGCGGCGAGCAGCTCGACTGGTTCGGCTCGACCGAAATCCGCATCGAAGCGCTGGTCGCGGCGCTCAGCTTCGCGTTCTTTCTCGCGCACACGGCGACCGTCGGCAAGGCGTCGTTCTTCAAGTCGGAACTGCTGCGCGACCCGAACTTCGCGACCGGCACGCTGTTCATCTTCGTGGTCGGCGCGGTGCTGTACGCGACGCGCGCGCTGCTGCCGCCGATGCTGCAGAACCTGATGGGCTACCCGGTCGCGACCACCGGCCTCGTCACAGCGCCAAGCGGCGCGGGCACGATGATCGCGATGCTGTTCGTCGGCCGGCTGCTGAAATACGTCGACGCGCGGCTGCTGCTGCTCGCCGGGCTGTCGATTTCCGCGCTCGCGCTGTGGCAGATGATGCAGTACACGGTCGTGCTGTCCGAGTCCGACATCGTGTGGCCGGGCGTGGTCCAGGGCTTCGGGCTGGGGCTCGTGTTCGTGCCGCTCAGCGCGCTGTCGTTCTCGACGCTGCCGCCCGAGCTGCGCGCCGACGGCACGGCCACCTACAGCCTGATGCGCAACATCGGCAGCAGCATCGGCATCTCGATCGTGCAGACGCTGATGACGCGCAACACGCAGGTCGCGCACGCCGATCTCGCGGCCCACGTCACGCCGTTCAACCCCGCCGTGCAGGCTCTGGCCGGCAGCCGCCTCGACATCGCGCTGCTCGACCGCACGATCAACCAGCAGGCGACGATGATCGCGTACCTGAACGACTTCAAGCTGATGTTCGTCGCGACGCTGCTGATGATTCCGCTGCTGATGCTGATCCGGCCGCCGCAGAAGGTGGCGAGCGTCGACGTCGCGCACGCGGCGATGGACTGACGAAAGCCGACGCGCGCATCGGCGGCGTCGGCATGGCCCGCGCATCGAACGCGGGCGACGGGCGCCGCGTCAGACCTTCATCGTCCCCGTGCGCACGAAGCGCTCGTGCCACGACAGCGACTCCGCGAGCAGATGCGGCGTATGCTTGCCGAAGCTCTCGCGCGACGCGCGCTCGAAGTAGTCCTCCAGCATCGGCCGGTAGTCCGGGTGCGCACAGCTCGCGATGATCTTGCGCGCGCGCTGCTTCGGCGACAGCCCGCGCAGATCGGCGAGGCCCTGCTCGGTGACGACCACCGCGACATCGTGCTCGGTATGGTCGACGTGGCTCGCCATCGGCACGATCCGCGAAATCGCGCCGCCCTTCGCGGTGCTCGCCGACATGAAGCAGGACAGATAGCCGTTGCGCGCGAAATCGCCGGAGCCGCCGATGCCGTTCTGGATCTTCGTGCCCATCACGTGCGTCGAATTCACGTTGCCGTAGATGTCGGCCTCGATCATCCCGTTCATCGCGATGCAGCCGAGGCGGCGCACGAGTTCCGGATGGTTGCTGATCTCCTGCGGACGCAGCAGGATCTTCTCGCGGAACAGCGCGATTTCGTCGGCGAAGCGCTGCACGGCGGCCGGGCTCAGCGACAGCGCGGTCGCCGACGCGAAGCGCAGCGTGCCGTCCTGCAGCAGGTCGAGCATGCCGTCCTGGATCACTTCCGTGTAGGCGGTCAGGTCCGAGAAGCCGGCCGAGCTGAGCTCCGCCAGTACCGCGTTGGTGATGTTGCCGACGCCGGACTGCAGCGGCAGCAGGTTCGCCGGCAGGCGGCCGCGCTTCACCTCGTGGCGCAGGAAGTCGATCAGCCGCTCCGCGATCTGCTTGGACGTGTCGTCCGGCGCGGAGAACGCGTTGCTGCGATCCGGCGCATCGGTCTCGACGATCGCGACGATCTTGTCGGCCGGACAGCGCAGGTACGGCTCGCCGATGCGGTCGTCGCTTTTCGTCAGCGGAATCGGCTTGCGGTTCGGCGGCAGCGCGGTGCCGTAGTAGATGTCGTGCATCCCGTCGAGGCCGAGCGGCTGGCGCGCGTTGACTTCGAGGATCACGTGCTTCGCCTGCTCGAGCCAGGTCTTGTTGTTGCCGACCGACGCGGACGGAATCAGCAGCCCGTCCTCGCGGATGCCCGCGACTTCGACGATCGCGACGTCCAGTTCGCCGAACAGGCCGAACCACGCGTATTGCGCGACGTGGCTCAGGTGGATGTCCTGGTAGTCGACTTCGCCGGCGTTGATCTTGTCGCGCAGCGTGGGGTCGGACTGGTACGGCAGCCGCATCGAGATGCCGTTGGTGCGGGCCAGCGCGCCGTCGAGTTCCGGCGCGGTCGACGCGCCCGTCAGCACGTTGATCCGGAAATCCTCGCCGCGCGCGTGCGCCGCTTCGATATGGGCAGCCAGCGCGGCCGGCACGGCCTTCGGGTAGCCGGAGCCGGTGAAGCCGCTCATGGCGACGGTCATGCCGGGACGGATCAGCGCGGCGGCTTCGTCGGCGGTGCGGACGAGCGAACGCAGGGCGGGAGCGAGGATGCGTGATGAAGACATGGCTGAATTTCTGACGCGTTTTGGTCTGTCGTTGACGTCGCGGGGGCGCTCCTGAGCGACGCGAAGCCCTTGGGGCCGCGATGGGCGGCCGGCACCACAGGCACGTCCGGAGTATCGCAGACGCGATCGTGGCGAAAAATCGCCGCCGGATGAAAAAGACCCTTCCTGAATTTGCCGGGTATCGGGTGACGGATCTGTGACAGGCGCGTCTTCCGTCGTTCGACGCCCGACATTACAAACATGAAGGAATCAATCGGGCGATCCGGCCGTCATTCGCGTTCGTCGCCCGACGATTCCCGGCAAGGGGATCCCGCGGCCAATTGTCGCCCGATGCCTGCTTTTCGGGACTGATGCACGTCAAGCATCGCGTCGCCGGCGCGACCGCCGGGCCCGGCCGTGCGGGCCGGCGCGCGCCTGCACGGCGGTATCACTGCTGGATGTCAGGGCATTGAACGAAGAAAAAGCATTAAATTACAATTCCGTATATATTTCGCCGATGGACCAAAGAAAAACCGCCACACGTTCCGAACCCCCGCTGCCACGCACCTGGGATGCGCGGCTCGCGCGCTCGCTCGTCCGCCCGCTGATCGACACGCCCGTCACCCCGAATCACCTGACCACCGTCCGCCTGCTGATCGGGCTCGCCGGCGCGTGGTGCCTCGCGCAAGGCGGCTTCGCATGGAGCAACGCCGGCGCGTTCCTGATCGTGCTGTCGAACTTCGTCGATCACACCGACGGCGAACTCGCGCGAATCAGCGGCAAATCCAGCAAGATCGGTCATTTTTACGACCTCGCGGCCGATGCGCTCGTGACGATCGCGCTGTTCGTCTGCATGGGCGTCGGCATCGTCGCGCAGGGCGGCCGGATGGCCGCGTCGCCGGTACTGCTCGGCGCGGTGGCCGGCGCGGCCGTCGCGCTGATCTTCTTCCTGCGGATGCGGATCGAATCGATCGCGGGCAAGGCCGGCACCAAGCAGGCCTTCGCCGGCGGCTTCGAGACCGAGGACGTGCTGTATCTGCTCCCGCTCGTGACGCTGTTCGACGGCGTCGAACCGTTTCTGCTCGCGGCGTCGATCGGCGCCCCGCTGTTCGCCGCCTGGGTCGTGATCGACTGGTGGCGCATCGTCCGGCGCGGCCACGCTGCGCAGAACCCAACCGAAATCCAGGCTTCCAAATGACTGCTAGCACGCGCGACGACTCCGTGCTGACCCCGGCACGCCCCGCGCCTGCGCGCGCGGACGAGTCCGACCCCGATCGCACCGTGGCCGACTGCGTCGGCCGTCTCGACCTCGACCGCCTGCGCAGCGATTACACACGCCAGGGATCGTTCCTCTATCTCGACGCGTTCCTGCCCGCCGACGCGCACGCGAAGCTCGCCGACGCCGCGCGCCGCCTGCAGCCCGCGCTGAACCGCAATTACCTGCCCGGCCACAAGCAGGGCGGCAGCGTGAGCCGGCACACGATCGACGAGCAGGCACCCTACATCGCCGAGCTGTATCGCTCGAAGGCGCTGATCGCGTTCCTCGAGAAGATGACCGGCGACAAGCTGATGCTATCGCCGGACGACGATCCGCACGCCTACGCGCTGTATTACTACACGAAGCCCGGCGACCACATCGGCTGGCACTACGACACGTCGTACTACGACGGCCGCCGCTACACGCTGCTGATCGGCGTGATCGACGAATCGTCGTGCCGGCTCGACTATGAGCTGCACACGCGCAATCCGGACCTGCCGGACGAACCGGGCTCCGTGCAGATCGCCGACGGCGGCATCGTGCTGTTCGACGGCGACAAGCTGCGTCACCGGATCACGCCGCTCGGCCAGAACGAGATACGCGTGTCGCTGACCTTCGAATACGTGACCAACCCCGGCATGCGGCCGTGGAAGCGCTTCATCTCGAACATGAAGGATGCGATCGCGTATTTCGGCTTCCGCCAGGTGTTCCGGCAACTGGTCACGCGGCGTTCGAGCGGGTCATGACACGCGCGGGCCTGATCCTGCTGTCCCTCGGGACGGCGCTGTTCGTGGCACTGCTCGCCTGGCAGGGCGTCGGCGCGGTCGCGTCGACCTTCCTCGCGGCCGGTTGGGGTCTCGCGCTCGTCGCGGCGTTCCACGTCGTGCCGCTCGTGATCGACGCCGTCGCGATTTCGGTGATGTTCCGCCGCGGCCAGCCGGGCGCCGAACTGCGCCACGCGCTGCGCGCGCGCTGGGTCGGCGAGTCGGTCAACAGCCTGCTGCCCGCCGGGCAGATCGGCGGCCCCGTGCTGATGGTGCGCTACCTCGCGCAGCGCGGCACGCGGATGGCCGACGCGGCCGCCGCCGTCACCGTCAGCACGACGATGCAGGCGCTCGCGCAGATGGCGTTCGCGCTGATCGGCATCGCCGCGTTCAGCCTCTATGCGACCCACGATTCGGTCGCGCATCTGCGCACGCCCGCGCTGATCGCCACGGGCGTGCTCGGCGGACTCGCCGCGCTGTTCTACGCGGCGCAGCAACGCGGGCTGTTCGGCCGCGGGATGCGCCTCGCGTCGAAACTGCTGGGCCCGCGCGACTGGTCGTCGCTGGCCACGCGCGCGGATGCGATCGACGATGCGGTCGGCGCGCTGTACCGCGATCGCGCGAAGGTCGCGAAGACTTTCGCACTGAGCCTGGTCGGCTGGCTCGTCGGCACCGCGGAAGTGTGGCTCGCGCTGCACTTCCTCGGCCATCCGGTGAGCTGGCTCGACGCGCTGCTGCTCGAAAGCGTCGGTCAGGCGATCCGCGGCGCGGCCTTCGCGATCCCGGGCTCGCTCGGCGCGCAGGAAGGCGGCTACCTGCTGCTCGCGCCGCTGGTCGGCCTGCCGCCCGACGCGGCGCTCGCGCTGTCGCTCGCGAAGCGCGCGCGCGAACTCGCGCTCGGCCTGCCCGGCCTGCTCTATCTGCATTTCAGTGAAAGAAACTGGCAGCGGCGCCGTGCGCCGCAGCCGCTCGCCGACTGACCGGTCACGCACCGATCCGCCGGCTTTTTGGTTGGAGAACCCATGCGAGCCATCATCCTTGCGGCAGGCCTCGGCTTGCGCCTGCAACAACCGCCCGAGGCACAGTTTCCGAAGTGCCTGCTGCGCTTCGACGACGTGTCGCTGCTCGAGCGCCACCTGCGCCTGCTCGACGCGGTCGGCGTCGACGAGATCGTGCTCGGGCTCGGCTTCCAGTCCGAGAAGGTCGAGCAGGAACTGAAGCGCCTCGGCCGCCGCGCCGAGATCGTGCTGAACGACCGCTACGACCTCGGCAGCGTGCTGACCGTGCATACGGTCGCCGATGCGATGACGCGCGGCGGCGACGTGCTGCTGATGGACGCCGACGTGCTGTACGACGACAGCATCCTGCATGCGCTCGTGGCCGATCCGGACCGCCCGGTCGACCGCCTGCTGATCGACCGCGACTTCGAGGCCGGCGACGAGCCCGTCAAGCTGTGCCTGAAGAACGGCGTGCCGGTCGAACTGCGCAAGCAGCTCGCGGTCGACCTCGACTACGACACGATCGGCGAGTCGGTCGGCTTCTTCCGCTTCACCGAAGGCACCGCGCGCCGCCTCGCGACGATCGTCGCGGGCTACGTCGACAGCGGCCGTGCGAACATGCCGCACGAGGAAGCCGTGCGCGACCTGCTGCTCGAAGGCGGCCACTCGTTCGACGTCGCCGACGTCACGGGCGCGCCGTGGATCGAGATCGATTTCCCGAACGACGTCGCGCGCGCCGCGCAGGACGTCCTTCCCCTGATTCAACGCACGACCGCGGGAGCCGCACGATGAACGCACGCGAACCCAACTTCACCGAATCGCGCAGCGCACGCCTGCGCCGCATGCTCGTCAGCGACGAGCTCGAATTCCTGATGGAAGCGCACAACGGCCTGTCCGCACGCATCGTCCGCGAAGCCGGCTTCAAGGGCATCTGGGCGTCGGGCCTCGCGATCTCCGCGCAGTTCGGCGTGCGCGACAACAACGAGGCGAGCTGGACGCAGGTCGTCGACGTGCTCGAATTCATGGCCGACGCGAGCGACCTGCCGATCCTGCTCGACGGCGACACCGGCTACGGCAACTTCAACAACGTGCGCCGCCTCGTGAAGAAGCTCGAGCAGCGCGGCATCGCCGGCGTGTGCATCGAGGACAAGCAGTTCCCGAAGACGAACAGCTTCATCGACGGCGAGCGCCAGCCGCTCGCCGAGATCGACGAGTTCTGCGGCAAGATCAAGGCCGGCAAGGATTCGCAGAGCGACCCCGACTTCTCGATCGTCGCGCGCGTCGAGGCGCTGATCGCGGGCTGGGGGATGGACGAGGCGCTGCGCCGCGCGAACGCGTATGCGGAAGCCGGCGCCGACGCGATCCTGATCCACAGCAAGCTGTCGCGCCCCGACGAGATCCTGCAGTTCGCGCGCGAATGGAGCGGCAAGGCGCCGCTCGTGATCGTGCCGACCAAGTACTACAGCACGCCCACCGACGTGTTCCGCCAGGCCGGCATCAGCACCGTGATCTGGGCGAACCACCTGATCCGCGCGTCGGCGTCGGCGATGCAGTCCGTCGCACGCGAAATCCACGAGAACCAGACGCTGATCAACGTCGAGGATCGCGTCGCGTCGGTCAACGAGATCTTCCGCCTGCAGGACGCCGACGAATACTCGGCGGCCGAGCGCATCTACCTGTCGTCGTCGTCGCGCGCGTCGAACGCGGCGATCGTGCTCGCCGCGAGCCGCGGCAAGGGCCTGGAGGCCGTCACCGAGGACAAGCCGAAGGTGATGCTGCCGGTCGCCGGCAAGCCGCTGCTGCGCTGGCTCGTCGACGGCTTCAAGAAGCATGGCGTGAACGACATCACCGTGGTCGGCGGCTATCGCGCGGATGCGATCGACACGTCGGGCATCAAGCTCGTCGTCAACGAACGCCATGCATCGACCGGCGAACTCGCATCGCTCGCCTGCGCGGCCGAGCGCCTGACCGGCGACACCGTGATCTCGTACGGCGACCTGCTGTTCCGCAGCTACATCCTGCGCGACCTCGCGGAGAGCGAGGCCGAATTCAGCGTCGTCGTCGATTCGTCGCTGACCGAGCCGACCAACCAGAGCGTGCGCGATTTCGCGCTGTGCTCGGCGGCCGACGATCGCGGCCTGTTCGGCCAGAAGACGTATCTGCAGCGCGTATCGAGCGACGTCGCCGCGGGCACGCCGCACGGCCGCTGGATCGGCCTGCTGAACGTGCGCGGCGGCGGCGTCGAACGCCTGAAGGCGATGCTCGCGACGCTGCAGGCGCGCGACGATTTCGACACGCTCGACATCCCTGCGCTGCTCAACGAACTGATCGCCGCCGGCGAGAAGATCGAGGTGCAGTACGTGCACGGACACTGGCGCGGCGTCAACGATCTCGAAGACTTCCGCCGCGCGGGCGACTTCGCGCACGGCCAGACGCCGATGTCCGAGCCGGGTGCCGGCAACGGGAGCGCACAATGATCGAGGCGGCCCAGTTCGTCGAGGCGGCGCGTGCGCGCGGCTTCGACTGGTACGCGGGCGTGCCCTGCTCGTACCTGACGCCGTTCATCAACTACGTGCTGCAGGACCCGACGCTGCATTACCTGTCGGCCGCGAACGAAGGCGATGCGGTCGCGCTGATCGCCGGCGCGACGCTCGGCGGCAAGCGCGGGATCGCGATGATGCAGAACTCGGGGCTCGGCAATGCGGTGAGCCCGCTCACGTCGCTCACGTGGACCTTCCGCCTGCCGCAGCTGCTGATCGTCACGTGGCGCGGCCAGCCGGGCGTCGCCGACGAGCCGCAGCATGCGCTGATGGGGCCGATCACGCCCGCGATGCTCGACACGATGGAGATCCCGTGGGAGACGTTCCCGACCGACCCCGAACAGGTCGGCCCGGCGCTCGACCGCGCGATCGCGCACATGGACGCAACCGGCCGCCCGTACGCGCTCGTGATGCAGAAAGGCAGCGTCGCGCCGTATGAGCTGAAGGCGAACCCGTCGGCCGCGCCGCGCGCGCAGGTCGCCGCGCAATCGTCGTCGCGCGCCGCGTCGGCCGATGCCTGGCCGACGCGCCAGGACGCGCTGCAGCGCGTGATCGCGCATACGCCGGTCGACTCGACCGTCGTGCTCGCGTCCACCGGTTTCTGCGGCCGCGAACTGTACGCGCTCGACGATCGGCCGAACCAGCTCTACATGGTCGGCTCGATGGGCTGCGTGACGCCGCTCGCGCTCGGTCTCGCGCTCGCGCGCCCCGATCTGCGCGTGGTCGCCGTGGACGGCGACGGCGCCGCGCTGATGCGCATGGGTGCATTCGCGACGCTTGGCACCTACGGCCCGGCCAATCTCACGCACGTGCTGCTCGACAACGGCGCGCACGAATCGACCGGCGGCCAGGCAACCGTGTCGCAGCATGTGTCGTTCGCAGGCGTCGCGGCCGCGTGCGGCTATGCATCGGCGGTCGAAGGCGACACGCTCGACGTGCTCGATGCGGCGTTGTCCGCGTCGGACGACGCGAGCGGCGCGCGCTTCGTGCGGCTCGCGATCCGCACGGGCGTGCCCGACGGCCTGCCCCGCCCGACCGTCACGCCGGTCGAGGTCAAGACCCGTCTGATGCGGCACATCGGCGCCGCGCAGACCGAAGCCCACGCTGAAGGAGCCCATTGATGCTGCTGCTGAACCCCGGCCCGGTCACGCTCACCGAACGCGTGCGCCGCAGCCTGCTGCAACCGGACCTGTGCCATCGCGAAAGCGAATTCTTCGATCTGCAGGACGAGGCGCGCACGCGTCTCGTCGCCGCATACGAACTCGATCCGGCCGAATGGACCGCCGTGCTGATGACCGGTTCGGGCACGGCCGCCGTCGAAAGCATGATCGCGGCCCTGGTGCCGCAGGACGGCAAGCTGCTCGTGATCGAGAACGGCGTGTACGGCGAACGCATCACGCAGATCGCGACGCAGTACGGAATCGCGCACGACGTGCTGAAGCACGAATGGATGCAGGCGCCCGATCTCGCGCAGATCGCCGCACGGCTCGACGCGGGCGGCTACTCGCACGTCGCGGTGATTCATCACGAGACGACGACCGGCCGCCTGAACGATCTCGGCGCGATCGCCGACGTCTGTCGCGCGCGCGGCGTGAAGCTGCTCGTCGACGGCGTCAGCAGCTTCGGCGCGGAAGCGATCGATTTTGCCGGCGGCGACATCGACGCGGTCGCCGCGACCGCGAACAAGTGCCTGCACGGCGTGCCGGGCGCGGCGTTCGTGATCGTGCGCCGCAGTGCGCTCGCGAAGGCTGCGAGCCGCACGTACTACCTCGACCTCGGCCGTCTCGCGAAGCTGCAGGACCAGCGCAACACGCCGTTCACGCCGTCCGTGCATGCGTATTACGCGCTCGTCGAGGCGCTGCGCGAATTCGACGAAGCGGGCGGCTGGCGCGCGCGCCATGCGCGCTACAAGGCGCTCGCCGATCAGGCGCAGGCCGGCCTCGCCGCACGCGGGATGCCGCTGGTACTGCCGGAAGGCGCGTCGTCGGTCGTGCTGCGCGCGTACCGGCTGCCGCAAGGCGTCACGTACGAGACGCTGCACGACGGGCTGAAGGCGCGCGGCTTCGTGATCTACGCGGGGCAAGGCGGGCTGTCGAAGGAGCTGTTCCGCATTTCGACGATGGGCGCGATCGAGGCGGCCGACGTCGAGCGGCTGCTGGACGGGTTCACGGCGCTCACGCGCTGAATGCCGATCCGTTCATGACAAAAGGCCCGCGAGGGCCTTTTTTTGTCGATCGAGAAACCGCTTCAGAGAATACGATCCAGCGCGCCGGCGAAGCGCGCGACCGCGCCGTCGACGTCGTGCAGCTTGTCGAGGCCGAACAGGCCGATGCGGAAGGTCCTGAAGTCCTCCGGCTCGTCGCATTGCAGCGGCACGCCGGGCGCGATCTGCACGCCCGCATCGGCGAATTTCTTGCCGGACCGGATGCCGTCGTCGTCGGTGTAGCAGACCACGACGCCCGGCGCCTCGAAGCCTTCGGCCGCCACGCTGCGGAACCCCTTGTCGGCGAGCAGCGCGCGGATGCGCTTGCCGAGTTCGAGCTGCTCCGCCCTCACCTTGTCGAAGCCGTACGCGTCGGTTTCCTTCATCACATCGCGCAGCGTCACGAGGCTGTCCGTCGGCATCGTCGCGTGATACGCGAAGCCGCCGTTCTCGTAGGCTTCCATGATCTGCAGCCATTTGCGCAGGTCGCACGCGAAGCTGGTGCTGGTCGTCGCCTCGATGCGCTCGCGCGCGAGCGGGCTCAGCATCACCAACCCGCAGCACGGCGATGCGCTCCAGCCTTTCTGCGGCGCGCTGATCAGCACGTCGACGCCGGTTGCCTGCATGTCCACCCAGATCGTGCCGGACGCGATGCAGTCGAGCACGAACATCCCGCCGACCGCATGCACGGCATCCGCGACCGCGCGCAGGTAGTCGTCAGGCAACATCATCCCCGATGCGGTCTCGACGTGCGGCGCGAATACCAGATCCGGCTTGTCGGCCTTGATCGCCGCGACTACTTCGTCGATCGGGGCAGGCGCATAGGCGGCCTGCCGGCCGGCTTCGACCGGGCGCGCCTTCAGCACCGTCGACGCCGACGGAATGCTGCCCATGTCGAAAATCTGCGACCAGCGGAAACTGAACCAGCCGTTGCGGATGACCAGGCACTTCCGGTTCGTCGCGAACTGCCGGGCCACGGCCTCCATGCCGAACGTGCCGCTGCCCGGGACGACGATGGCCGCCTTCGCGTTATAGACTTTTTTCAGCGAGGCGGAAATATCGCGCATGACGCCCTGAAAAAGCTGCGACATGTGATTGATCGATCGGTCGGTGTAGACCACCGAATATTCGAGGAGCCCCTCGCGGTCGACATCGGGAAGTAATCCTGGCACGCTCGCCTCCGGTATGTGATGACCCATGTAATCGGCGCAGCCCGTATCGGCGAATCGATACCGCGGTGCACCCATCCGGGTCTGTCTGTTGCGTCGATGAAAGCAGATTCTAACGAAAGCGGGCGGGTTGGGGAGATTTCGGTCGCGACGTGACGGTATCCTGACGGCTTTCCATCAATCGACACAAAAATTTCGAGCCATCGCCATGAATCGTCTCGTTCGCTGTTTGCCGCTGTTCGCCGTCGCCGCCGTCTCCGTCGTTCACGCTTCCAGCGATCAGCCTTGCAGCGACGATACCGTTGCCGCAGTCGCCCGCTGGGCCGGCGTCGCGAATGCGTCGATCGCCGCGGGCGGAACGAACGGGCGCGTCGTCGCGTCCGCGTGCAAGGTCATGCCGAATGCGCCCGGCACGACGATCGCCGCCGCCGCGTTCGACGCGCTTCCGAAGCGCGGGAACCCGGACGACGGCGACAAGCTGCAGGTCGTCGCGCTCGTCGAGGGCGGCAAGGTCGTAGCAGCCGAGCGCACGGTCGTGCAGGAAGACGCGGCCACACAGATCGGCGAGAACAGCTATCGCATCGACACCGCACCGTACCGGCTGTCGCCCGATGTGCGTGCGTTCGGCGTCGTGTTCACGAGCAGCGCGCCCGGCGCGAGTTGCCCCGATGCCGCCGCCGAAGAAGAACTGACGCTGTGGGTCCGCGAAGGCAATCGGATCCGTCCGGTGTTCGGCACCAATCTCCACGGCTGGGTTGCCGTCGAGGGCGAAGCCTGCGGCCCCGGCGTCGGCGACGCGAGCAGCGAAAACGCCTACATGACGATCGCCGTCGAGAAGACATCGAGCCACGGCTTCGCGGACCTGTCGATCACCGCGCGCATCGAGAAAAGCCGGCGCAAGAACGGCGATTATTCGACAGACGGCAAGCGCACCGCGCGCACGGTCGTGCACTACGACGGCAAGTCGTACGGCATCGACATGTTCCGCAACTTCTGGTATTCGCCCGCTGCGATGCAGCGCTTCCAGTAAGACTTCGTCGAACCCGCCGCCTACTCCACCACCTTCGCCCCGATCGCATCGGCCGGCATGGGCATCCGCGACGCATCGTCCCGAACGCGGCGCGCCTCGCGCGCGGCGAAGCGGTCCTTCAGCAGCAGGCACGGCTTCTCGACGACGAAGTAGCTGGCGGCCGCCGCGATGAGCGCCCACACGATCCCGAGCGGAAACGCATGCGCGACCGGCAGGTCCGGATTCGCGAACGGCTGCTGCCACAGATAAAGGCTGAACGAAATCGTGCCGACGAACACGACCGGGCCGGCCCGCAGCCACCGTGCACACCAGAAGTCGCTGCGGAAGTTCAGCACGACGATCACGATCGCGATCAGCGCAGCTTCGAGCGTGACGCCGTAGGTCGCGTTCCAGAAGCCGCCGAACCGATGCTCGGCCGCGGGCATCCCCAGCAGCACGACGAACACCAGCGCGGTCGCGATCCGCGACTCGCCGCGCCACGAGCGAATCCACGCTTCGAGCCGCGCCTGGTTGAGCGCCGCATAGCAGCCGATCAGGATCGGATCGATGCCGGTGTGCAGCATCATCCCCAACTGCCCGCGCAGTGACGGCGCCGCGAAATAGGTCGCCGCGCGCACCAGCGGCACGAGCAGGATCAGCGCGGCCAGCCAGCGCGTGTCGCGACGGCGCGCACCGAACACGAACAGCAGCGGCCAGAACCAGTAGAACTGCTCTTCGAGCGCGAGCGACCAGAAGTGGCCGAGATACCAGGCGCCGTCCGGATGCAGCGCGTTGTCGCCGGTCAACCCGAACCACGCCGAGTAGTTCCACAGATGCAGCGCCGCATACAGCCACTGACGGCGATCGACGTCGAGCCATCCGGCGACGGCCAGCACCGCGACGGTCGCGAGATACGCGTAGCAGGCCGGCCAGATCCGCAGCGCGCGGCGCACGTAGAACGACGTCAGCGCGATGCCGCCGGTGCGCGCCAGCTCGGCGCGCAGCACGTTGGTGATCAGGAAGCCGCTGAGGACGAAGAAGATCAGCACGCCGAGCCGGCCGTCGGCAATCAGCCGCAGCGGCGCGAACCAGCCGCGATAGCCGCCCGGCAGCACATGTTCGGCATGGCCGACGACGACCATCGTCACCGCGACGGCGCGCAACCCGGTCAGCTGCTTGACGCGAGGGTTCATCGACTGGTTCCCGTTGGCACGGCAAGTGGGCAATGGGCGTCCGGACCGCCGCGATCGGCGGCCCGAAACGTCGCCGCGATTTTGTCTGAAAAATATCGAGACGAAATTCCGTCAAAAATCTCCCGACGCTGCCGCCCACCACGGCCGGCGACGGTCTGCACGACGAATCGGCATAATGACGGGCGTGGCCCGCCGCGGCCGGCCGATGCGCCCGCAACGAACCTGTGCGGCACCGCAGCATCGTCTGCGGACCGCTGCCGCCCTCTCCCGATCACGCCATCCTCATTCGGAGCCTGCCTCGTGTATCCACCGATCGAACCTTACGCCCACGGCCATCTCGACACCGGCGACGGCCATCGCATCTACTGGGAACGTTGCGGCAATCCGGCCGGCAAGCCGGCCGTGTTCCTGCACGGCGGCCCCGGCGCGGGCTGCAGCCCCGAGCACCGCCGGCTGTTCGATCCGCAGCGCTACGACATCCTGTTGTTCGACCAGCGCGGCTGCGGGCGCTCGACGCCGCATGCAAGCCTCGACAACAACACCACGTGGCACCTGGTCGCCGACATCGAGCGCCTGCGCGAAATGGTCGGCGCCGAGCAATGGCTGGTGTTCGGCGGCTCGTGGGGCAGCGCGCTCGCGCTCGCGTATGCGGAGACGCATCCGCAGCGCGTGAGCGCGCTGATCGTGCGCGGCATCTTCACGATGCGTCGCGACGAACTGCTGTGGTACTACCAGGAAGGCGCGTCGTGGCTGTTCCCCGATCTGTGGGAGGCATTTCTCGCGCCGATTCCGGAGGCCGAGCGCGGCGACCTGATGGCCGCCTACCACCGACGGCTGACGGGCGACGACGAAGCCGTGAAGCTCGAAGCCGCGCGCGCCTGGAGTGTCTGGGAAGGCCGCACGATCACGCTGCTGCCCGATCCCGAGCTGGCCGCGCACTTCGCGGACGGGCACTACGCGCTCGCGTTCGCGCGCATCGAAAACCATTACTTCGTGAATCGCGGCTTCGTCGACGAAGGCCAGTTGCTGCGCGACGCACATCGCCTCGCCGGCATTCCCGGCGCGATCGTGCAGGGCCGCTACGATGTCGCGACGCCGGCGCGCACCGCGTGGGACCTGTCGAAGGCGTGGCCCCAAGCGACCTTCGAGATCGTGCCCGACGCCGGACATGCCTACAACGAACCGGGCATCCTGAAGGCCTTGCTCGCCGCGACGGACCGCTTTGCCGGCTAGATTCGCCGCACGGCGACGTCGGGCCGCGCGGCGGCGCAACCGCGATTACGCGCGATCGCCGCTCCGGTAAGATGAGCGCGTTCCCGCCACGGTGGCGGGAATCCGGGACCGCTCGCAACGACGACGGCCCACGAACAAAAAACAATAGAGGGCCGAGAGATATGTCTGGCAATTCCGCCGCAGACTTCGCCGTCTGGCGGGCGATCCTGTCCGTTGCGCGCCATGCGCCGTCGCCGCACAACGTGCAGCCGTGGCGCGTGCAGCTGATTTCCGCCGATCGCGCGGAACTGTTCGTCGACGGGGCGCGCACGCTGCCGAAAGAAGACTCGACCGGTGCGTTCCTGTTGTCCGCGATGGGCATGTTCATCGAGGCGATCGCGCTGCTCGCGGCGCCGCACGGTTTGCGCGTCGAATCGCAGCTCCATCGCCCGGTCGACGCGTTCGCCGAGATGCTGTCGCGCCCCACGCCGCCCGGCCTGATTCCGTTCGCTTCGTTGCGGCTCGTGCCGGCTGCCGCCGACGCGCCGCGCGACGATCCGTCCGAACTGATGATGGCACGCCGCACGTCGCGGCTGTCGATGGACCCGACGCCGGTGCCGGAGGCGGCGGTCGCAAAGCTCGCGGCGCTGGCCGACGAATGGGGGCATCGCTACACGCACCTGTCGGGCGCGGAGCGCATCGAGCCGATCATTGCGACCAACATCGACGCCGTGTTCCACGACATGAACGTCGCGCACTATCACGACGAAATCACCGCGTGGTTCCGTTACAGCGAGCGCGCGACGCGCCGCCATCGCGACGGCCTCGACTGGCGCTGCATGAACCTGTCGCGCGGCGAGTTCTGGCTGTCTGCGCATCTGTCGAAAATCCTGCTGTTCGCGCCGACGCGCTTCTATTTCAAGCGCCGGTATCGCCGGCAACTGGGTCACGTGCCCGCGATCGGCGTGCTGAGCGGCGACTTCTTCAACCCCGCGAACGCGATCGACTCGGGCCGTTTCCTGCTGCGCTTCTGGCTCGCGCTGACGAGCCTGGGGCTGTACCTGCATCCGTACGGCAACCTCGTCACGAACCCCGATGCGGCCGCATGGTTCAGCGCGCAGACGCAGATCGACCGCGCATGGCTGGTCTTCAAGATCGGCTACTCGCGCACGCCGCCGCAAAGCCAGCGCCGCACGCTCGCCGACATCCTCGTCGACACCCCGTCCCTCTCCCCGATGCCCGCATGAACACGCTCTATCGTCTCTGTCTCGACGCCGTCCTGTGGACGCTGTGGTTCCTTCGCCGACTGATCAGCCTCGACGGACGCCTGTACGTATTCCTCAACGCGCCGGTATTCCAGCCGTTCCTCGCCCACGTCGGCCGCATGCGCGCCCGCATGGCCTTCCTGAAGGCGAGCGCGGTATGCCCGGCGTACATCGCATTCCTCGAGGCCGAGGGCTACGACGCGCGCGGCAAATGGCGGCTGTCGGACGTGCCGGTGATGACCAAGGAAAACTACATCAAGCGCTACTCGATCGAGCAGCGCTGCTACGGCGGCGCGATTCCGAAGTCGGGCGTCGTCATCGACGAATCGTCGGGATCGACCGGCCAGCCCAACAACTGGGTGCGCAGCGCGGCCGAGCGCAGCGACGTCAAGCGCATCCTGCAGCTGAACTATCAGCTCGTGTTTCGCGACTCCGGCAAGATCCTGCTGAACTGCTTCGCGCTCGGGCCGTGGGCCACCGGCATGAACGTATCGATGTCGCTCGTCGATGTCGGCATCATGAAGTCGATCGGGCCGGACCGGCTCAAGCTGATCAACACGCTGAAGCTGTTCGGGCCGAAATATCAATACCTGATCTTCGGCTACCCGCCGTTCATCCGTTCGGTGGTCGACGAATGCGATATCGACCTGAGCGCGTATCACATCGATTTCATCGTCGGCGGCGAAGGGCTGTCGGAAGCGCTGCGCGATCATCTGCTGCGCAAGGCGAACACGGTGATTTCGTCGTACGGCGCGTCGGACCTCGAAATCAACATCGGCGTCGAAACGCCGACGACGATTGGCCTGCGCCGCCTGCTGTCGGGTCGCCCCGAGCTGTGCCGCGAACTGTTCGGCCGCGATACGCCGCCGATGATCTTCCAGTACAACGCGCTCGACTACGTGATCGAGACGAATGCCGACGGCGAACTGCTCGTCACCATCGGCCGGCAGTCCGGCGCGGCGCCGAAGATCCGCTACAACATTCGCGATTCCGGCGGCACCTATGCGTTCCGCGCGCTGAACGAACGCCTGTCGAAACACGGGCTGCGGCTGACCGACTTTGCGCCGCGGACCAGCTATTTCCCGTTCCTGTTCGTGTATGGCCGCAACGATTCGAGCGTGCCTTTCTACGGCTCGAAGGTGTTCCCGTCCGACATCGAGCAGATCCTGTCCGCATCGCCCGCGCTGCACGAGGCCTTCAGCACGTTCCAGCTCGCGACGAGCGAGGACGCTCAGCTGACGAGCTTCCTGCATGTCCACCTCGAACGTGCATCGGGCGACGCGCGCATGCCGTTCGACGATGCACGGCTGCATGCCGAGCTGTTCGACGGCCTGAAGCGCGTGAATCAGGATTTTCGCGAGGTGTCGAGGCTGTTCGATCCGGCGCAGCTGGTCGTGCATCTGCACGACCACGATACGGGCCCGTTCCGCGGGCGCGACATCCGCATCAAGAACAGGTACATCGCGTGACGCGGCGGTGCGCGGCGCGCATCACAGCGCAGCTTCGACGATCGTGCGGCCGCGAATCGCGCGCTCGACGAGCTGCTCGTCGCCCACTTTGCGGATCGCATCGTCGAGTAGCCCTTCCGGCTCTTCCGTCGCCACCTTCAGCAAGCCGGACAGCCCGCGCGCGTCGAGCACGACCAGCGTCTCCATCGAATCCGCGCGGCTGACGAGCACGCGGCGCAGCGCCGGCCCCGCGCCGAAACTCGCGCACAGCGCGATCGTTTCGTTGTCGAGCGTGTAGTCGAAATGCTTGATCATGATTGCCGCCGTAGCAAGGAAATGACGAGGCGCGGCGCCGGACCGCGGTCCGGTCCGTTCGCCTGCCTCATCATGCTAGGCCCGCAGTATTAACGAAGACTTAAACGGCGAATGCTGACGGCCACGCCGCATTACGCGGCGTCGAGCGGCTCGACCGTCACGCCGACCTTCAGTTCCTGGTCCGCGCCGCCGCCGCGAATCACGCCGCGCAGCGGCGTCACATCCGCATAGTCGCGGCCGATCGACAGCATCACGTAGTCGTCGCCCGGCGCGCGGTCGTTGGTCGGATCGAGCTGCAGCCAGCCGCCGTCCTCGGGCCACGCGGGATCGTAGACCTCGACCCATGCATGCGACGCATCCGCGCCGATCAGCCGCGGCTGCCCGGGCGGCGGCTGCGTAAGCAGATAGCCGCTCACGTAGCGCGCGGCGAGCCCGAGCGAGCGCAGCGCACCGATCATCACGTGCGCGAAATCCTGGCAGACGCCCTGGCGCAGGCGCAGCGCATCGAGCGCCGTCGTCGTGATGTCGGTGCTGTTCGGCGTATACGCGAAATCGGCGTGAATCCGTCGCATCAGGTCCCATGCGGCCTGCACGAGCGGCCGCTGCGGCGTGAAGCTGGCCGCCGCGTACGCGGCGAGCTCGGGATCGCACGCGACGTGCGGCGACGTAAACACGAATTCGCTCGCGGCGTCGTACGGCTGCCCCGCGCGAAACCGGAGCCGGTCGCGCACGGCTTCCCACGCGGTCGCGCGGGCGGCGTCGGGCCGCGCGATCGCCGGCGGCGGCGCGCCGCGCGCGCCGAGCGACCATGCGGGCGGCGTCACGCGCACCGTGCTGCGGCTGCGCACGAGCAGCGCGTCGTGCGGCTGGTTCAGCGCGAACGAGGCGCGCGCATTGCCGAACGCGTCGAGCTCGGTGCCGACCGATGCCGGCGCGGGCTCGATGTCGAGCGCGAACGACAGCACCTGCTGGCGCGGCGTCGCGAGCGGCTGCAGGCGCGCCTGGTGCTGCGCCGATTCGACGCGTGCCGCGTACCGGTATTCGGTATCGTGCGTGACGCGCAGCAACCGGCCCGGCGCAGCGGACGGCGATGCGGCAATTGATGCGGCCGATGCGGCTGATCCGGTTGATGCAGCGCCCGACCGGCCGTCGCCGGCGCCGGGCGGCGTCTTCGCTGCGGCTTTCGTCGTCACCATAGCGTCCTGCCCGCCTCGCGCACGTGGCTGAAATAGCGTTCGCCGATCCGGTTCGACAGTTCCCACACCGCCTTCGCGGTCGTGTCGAGCGCGGTCAGCAGCTTGTCGTGCCGGCCGTCCTCGCCGCTCTCGCACAGCTCGTGCAGCGACCAGGACGGCACGTCCGGAATCGTCTCGGCGAGCTCGGACAGCGCATAGCCTTCGCTGCGCTCGACCTTCGTCAGCCGGCCGCGCAGCGCCTGCACGACCCAGCCGAGCGAGCGCGGGTTGTCGGTATCGAGCACCACGAGCGACAGCAGCGGCGCGACGTCGAAGCCGCGCTGGAACCGCGAGCGGAACGTGATCGTGCTGTCGAACAGTTCGAGCACGAGCTCGAAGCCGTCCTGCCGGTGCACGGCGCCCTCCTCGAACGCGAACTTCAGCACGCTGCACAGAAAATCCATCCGGTCGATCTGCCGGCCGATCGACAACAGCCGCCAGCCGTCGTCGCGCGTCATGTTGTCGGTCTGTGCGCCGGTGATCGCGCCGAGCAGCAGGCCGAGGCGCTCCAGCAGCTGCAGCGCCTCGTTGCCGATCTGCTCCTCGGCTTCCGGATGATCGGCGCTGTCCGCGAACAACTGCGTCGCGTCGTCGATCAGCCGCCACTGCTCGGTCGACAGCCGCTCGCGGATCGCCGCGGCGGCCGCGCGCATCCCGAACAGGCACGATGCAATTCCCGACGTGCGGTCGGCGCCGCGCGTCAGCGACGTCGCGAGCGCGTGCTGGAACGCGCGCGGCGCATCGACGGCGTTCGGCGCGTCGGCGGCGAGCAGCCCGGTGTCGCGGCACAGCACGTCGATCAGCTCCAGATGCGCGGGGCTGTCGACGTCGTCCTCGCCGCGCAGCCGTTCGAGCGCGGCGCGCGCCAGCCGCATCAGGTTGGTCGCGCGCTCGGTGTAGCGGCCGAGCCAGAACAGGTTCTCCGCCGCGCGGCTCGCGATCGCGCGCGGCGGTCCGACGAGATCGTCGGGGCCGAGATGGGTCTGCAGCAGCGTCGTCGAATCGACGATGCCTTCGGTCATCACCCAGGTGTCGACGGTGCTGCCGCCGCGCGGCATCGGCGCATTGAACAGCGCGTCGCGCGTGCCGACCCGCGACAGCCCGCCCGGCAGCAGGCGCCAACGCTGCGGGCCGTCGGCGAGTGCAAACACGCGCAGCAGCAGCGGCTTCGGCACGATGCGTGCGCCGGCGTCGCCGTCCGGCGACTCGCGCCCCGGCCAGGTCGGCGCCTGCGACAGCGGCAGGTCGGCCTGCACCGTGTAGTGCTCCGGCCGCGCGAGAATCCGCGCCCGCCATTCGGCGAGCTGCGCCGGCGCGAGCCGCGAGCCGATCACCGGCTCGAACGGGCCGCCGTCCTGCACCTCGGGCGGATACGCGGCCTTCACGATGCCGCGCGCGAGCTGCGGCAGCGCGTCGTCGCATGCGGCGGCCTCGCCGCACCACCACGAGTGCACGGCCGGCAGCGTCAGCGTTTCGCCGAGCAGGCTCTCCGCGAGGCGCGGCATGAAGCCGAGCACGCCCGGCGATTCGAGGAAACCCGAGCCCGGCGCGTTCGCGAGCAGCACGTTGCCGGCGCGCACGGCCTGCAGCAGCCCAGGCACGCCGAGCAGCGAATCGGGGCGCAGTTCGAGCGGATCGAGCCACGCGTCGTCGACGCGCCGCAGGATCCCGTGCACCGGTTCGAGCCCGCGCAGCGTCTTCAGGAACACGTGGTTGTCGCGCGCGGTCAGGTCGCCGCCCTCGACGAGCGTGAGGCCAAGGTAGCGCGCCAGATACGCGTGCTCGAAATAGGTCGCGCTGTGCGGCCCGGGCGTCAGCAGCACGATCCGCGAATTCCGGCGGGTCGGGCTGAGCGCCTGCAGGCTCTCCAGCAGCGCACGGTACGCGGACGCGAGCCGCTGCACGCGCAGCCCGCGAAAGCCGCGCGGGAACAGCCGCGACACGATCAGCCGGTTTTCCAGCAGATAGCCGAGCCCGGCCGCGCCCTGCGTGTGCTGCGCGACGATCCGCCACTGCCCGTCGGGGCCGCGCGCCAGGTCGAAGGCGATCACGTGCAGCCAGGTGTCGCCCGGCACGCGCGCGCCGCGCATCGCGCGCAGGTAGCCGGGATGCCCGGTGACGAGCGCGGGCGGCAGCAGCCCGCGCTGCAGGATCGTCTGCGGCCCGTACAGGTCGACCATCGTCGCGTTGAGCAGCCGCGCGCGCTGCAGCACGCCGCGCTCGATCGCGACCCAGTCCTCGGGCGTGACGATCAGCGGCAGCAGGTCGAGCGACCACGGGCCGACCGCGCCGTCGCCGGCGCGCTGTTCGTGCAGCTGGTAGAACAGGCCGTTGTCGCGCATGCGCCGGTGCAGCGCGTCCGCGCGGCGGTCGAGATCGGCGACGCCGTCGCTGCCGATCGACGTGAAGAAGCTGCGCCACGCAGGCGCGAGCGCGGGGGCGCGCAGGCCGGCGGCGCTGCCGCGCAGTTCGTCGTAGCGGCCGGCAGCCGCCGGCGCGGCGAGCGCGGCGGCCAGCTCGGCCGCGTCCGGCTGCGCGCCGGTATCGAAGAGCGTGGGCATCGCGTCGGTATCGGCGAGATCGTCGGGGTGAAGGGGCGGCACGATGGCGTTCCGTCGTCAGAAGGCAATCGCCCGCGCGCGCGGCTGCACCGGCAGCCCGCCGCCGCGCATGCGGGCGATCTGCCGGCATCCTAGCACTCCGGCGAGGCAGCCACCGACCGGCAGGCGGAAAGGTCGAACGCCGCGCATCGCGATCGCGCCCGTCAACCGGGTCGCCGCAGGTCGAGCGTGAACGGAAATTCGCGGCTCGGCGCGGCCGCCGCGACCTCCATCCGTCCCGGCGTGTGCCCCATCGCGACGAAGCGCGCGAGCCGGCGGCTCTCGGCCTCGTACGCATTCACCGGGAAGGTCGCGTAGTTGCGCCCGCCCGGGTGCGCGACGTGATACCGGCAACCGCCCAACGAGCGCGCGAGCCACGTATCGACGACGTCGAAGGTCAGCGGCGCATGCACGCCGATCGTCGGATGCAGCGCGGACGGCGGCGACCACGCCTTGTAGCGCACGCCCGCGACGTATTCGCCGACGGTGCCGGTCGGCTGCAGCGGCAGCGCGCGGCCGTTGACGGTTACGACGTGCCGGTTGTCGTTCAGGCCGCTCACGCGCACCTCGAGCCTTTCCACCGACGAATCGACGTAGCGCACCGTGCCGCCGACCGCCCCCTCCTCGCCCATCACGTGCCACGGCTCCAGCGCGCCGCGCAGCGTCAGCGCCATCCCGTTCACCGCGATCTGCCCGAACAGCGGGAAACGGAATTCGAAGTGCGGCGCGAACCACGCGGGATCGAAGCTAAAACCGGCGTCGCGCAGCTCGGCCAGCACGTCGTCGAAATCCATCTTCAGGAAGGTCGGCAGCATGAAGCGGTCGTGCAGCGCGGTGCCCCAGCGCGTGAGCGGCGTCGTGTACGGCGCGTGCCAGAAGCGTGCGACCAGCGCCCGCAGCAGCAGTTGCTGCACGACGCTCATCCGCGCATGCGGCGGCATCTCGAACGCGCGCAGTTCGAGCAGGCCGAGCCGGCCGGTCGCCGAGTCGGGCGAATACAGCTTGTCGATGCAGAACTCGCTGCGGTGCGTATTGCCGGTCACGTCGATCAGCAGGTTGCGCAGCACGCGATCGACAAGCCAGGGCGGCATGTCCTGCCCGTACAGCAGCTTGTTGCGCTGGATCTCAGCGAACGCGATGTCGAGTTCGTACAGCTGGTCGTTGCGCGCCTCGTCGACGCGCGGCGCCTGGCTGGTCGGCCCGATGAACAGCCCCGAGAACAGGTACGACAGCGACGGATGGTTGTGCCAGTACGCGATCAGGCTCGCGAGCAGGTCCGGGCGGCGCAGGAACGGGCTGTCGGCGGGCGTCGCGCCGCCGAGCACGAAGTGGTTGCCGCCGCCGGTGCCGACGTGACGGCCGTCCACCATGAACTTCTCGCTGCACAGCCGCGACTGCCAGGCGGCGTCGTAGAGGAATTCGGTCTGCTCGACGAGCTCGTCGAAGCTCGATGCCGGATGGATGTTCACCTCGATCACGCCGGGATCGGGCGTCACCTGCAGCACCTTCAACCGCGCGTCGCGCGGCGGCGGATAGCCTTCGAGCACAAGCTTCACGTCGAGCGCGTGCGCGGTCAGCTCGATCGCGCCGAGCAGTTCGAGATAGTCGTCGAGCGCGGCGAGCGGCGGCATGAACAGGTACAGCACGCCGTTGCGGGCCTCGACGCACAGCGCGGTGCGCGTGATCCATGCGGCCGACTCGAAGCGCTCGGGCCGGCGCCCGGCCTCCTCCGTGGCATGCCGCCCGCCCCCGCCGGCGGCGCCATCGTCGCGCCACTGCATCACGGTCTGCGGCGCCGCCTCGCGATGCACGCCGGTCAGATAGCGCGGCGCGTCGGCCGCGCCGGCGTAGCGCGCGCGGAACGCGGCCGCATCGGGCAGCGCGTCGCGCGGCGCGAACGGATCGCGTTCGACCAGATACGGATAGTCGCCGCGCGCGACCCACGGCAGCGAATCGAGCGGCAGTCGATAGCCCATCGGCGAATCGCCGGGTACGAGGTACATGCGCTCGTCGCGGAAGAACCACGGGCCGGTCTGCCAGCGCGCGCCGTCGAGCGCGGGTCGAGCGGCGCCCGGGCCGTCCTCGACACGCTTGATCGGCAGCACGTAGCCGACCACGCTGTCGAGCCGCTGCTCGAACACCTTGCGCAGCCGCGCGCGTTCGAGCTCGTCGTCGAGGCGCGAGTCGAACGGATCGACGTTGACCGGCAGCCGGCGCTCGCGCCACAGGTAGTACCACACGTCCTCGTAGCCGGGCCGGATGAATTCGTCGGTCAGGTTCAGGCGCGCGGCCAGCGCGTCGATGAAGCGCTTCGCGTCGTCGGTCGTATGGGCGGACGGCTCGCGCTCGTCCGCGAACAGCGACGGATCGTTCCATGCGGGCTGGCCGTCCGCGCGCCAGAAGATCGACAGCGCCCAGCGCGGCAGCTGCTCGCCCGGATACCACTTGCCCTGCCCGAAATGCAGGAAGCCGCCGTCGCCGTATTCGGCGCGCAGGCGCTGCACGAGTTCGGTCGCGTAGCCGCGCTTGGTCGGGCCGAGCGCATCGGTGTTCCACTCCGCGCCGTCGCGATCGTCGATCGACACGAAGGTCGGCTCGCCGCCCTGCGTGAGACGCACGTCGCCGGCCGCCAGCGCGCGATCGACCTGCGTGCCGAGCGCGCGCACGGTGTCCCACTGCGCATCGGTATACGGCTTCGTCACGCGCGGCGATTCGTACACGCGCGTGACCGTCATCTCGTGCTCGAACGCGACCTCGCATTCGTCGATCAGCCCTTCGACGGGCGCCGCGCTGGTCGGCTGCGGCGTGCATGCGAGCGGGATATGCCCTTCGCCGGCCAGCAGGCCCGAGGTCGGATCGAAGCCGATCCAGCCCGCGCCGGGCAGGTAGACCTCGCACCACGCGTGCAGGTCGGTGAAATCGACCGACGTGCCGCTCGGGCCGTCGAGCGACTTCACGTCGGGCGTCAGCTGGATCAGGTAGCCCGACACGAAGCGCGCGGCGATGCCCAGATGCCGGCACAGCTGCACGAGCAGCCAGCCGCTGTCGCGGCACGATCCCGACGCGAGTTCGAGCGTCTGCGCAGGCGCCTGCACGCCGGGCTCCATCCGCACCAGATAGCGGATGTCGCGCTGCAGCTGCTGGTTCAGCGCGACCAGGAAATCCACGGTGCCGGCCGGCGTGCGGTCCACGCCGTCGAGATACGCGCGAAACGCGGGCGACTCGCTCGTCGCCGGATCGCAGGCGAGATACGGCGCAAGCTCGGTCTTCAGCGCATCGTCGTACTGGAACGGATACCGTTCGGCGCTGCTTTCCAGAAAGAAGTCGAACGGGTTGTACACCGACATTTCGGCGACGAGGTCGACCGTGATCTCGAAGTGCCGCGTGCGCTCCGGAAACACCAGGCGCGCGAGATAGTTCGAGAACGGATCCTGCTGCCAGTTGACGAAATGCTGCGCAGGCTCGACCGTCATCGAATACGCGACGATCGGCGTGCGGCAGTGCGGCGCGGGGCGCAGCCGCACGATCTGCGGGCCAAGGCCGACGAGCCGGTCGTAGCGGTAGCGGGTGGTGTGATGCAGCGCGACGTGAATGGGCATGGGAGAGCCGCTCGGTTCGGGTTGGGCCGGCCGCGCGTGCCGCGTCGTCGGGACGAACGCGGCGGCGCGGCGAATTCGGCGAAGGGGCGCGTCAGACCAATTCGGGCGACTGCACGACGCTGATCTCGACGCCGGCCGCACTGGCGCCGAGCCCCGTCACGGGCTGCGCGTCGCGGTAGTCGAGGCCGACCGCGATGCGCACGTAGCGCTCGTCCGGGCAGCGGTTCATGAACGGATCGAAGCCGACCCAGCCGAGCCCTTCGACGTAGGCCTCGGCCCACGCGTGACCGGCCGGCTGCTGCGCCAGCGCGGCGGCCTGCGGCTGCGCGCCGAGTGCGGCCAGCGGCAGCCCCTGCGACTGCGACTGCACCGCATGCGACGCGCCGAGCACCTGCTGCATGCCGTCGCCGATCTGCAGCGCGAGCGCCGCCTCTTCGTCGTCGCCCGCCTGCTGCTTCGCGTCGGCGATGCGCTGCATCGCGCTGTCGGCCAGCACGTAGCCCGACACGTAGCGCGACGGAATCTTCAGCACGCGCGCGGCCGCGATGAACGCGTGCGCATGGTCACGGCTGGTGCCCTCGCCGCTTTGCAGCGCGGTTTCCGCATCGACGGGCATCTCGGCCGCGGTGTGCGGTGCATATGCGATGCGGCCGTGCACTTCCGTCATCAGCCAGTGCAGCGCGTCGAGGCTGCGCGGCGGGATCGGCAGCGCGTCGGCCAGCGCGCGCACGGTGTCGCCCGCTTTCGTGAGCGCCGTCTCGCGCTCGAAGATCCACGGCGGCGCATAGCCTTCGGGATGACCGACGATGCCCGCGCGATCCTGCGTCTCGACGACGCCGGCCGCGACCACGACGATGTCGGCCTTCGCGCCGCGCTCGTGACGCACCAGGTCGATCCGGTTGCCGAAGCCGTCGGCATACGACAGCGCCGGCTCGACGCCGTCGATCGTGACCTGCCATGCGCGCACCGTCTGCCCGGGGCCCGATTGCGGGCGCAGCCGCAGGCGCTGCAGTGCATGGGTCGCTTGCTCGTCGAACTGGTAACGCGAGATGTGTCGGATGGCGAGTCGCATGGCGGGCCTCAGTCGAAGTTGTATGCCTGGGCGATTTCGAGCCCCAGGCTGTTGTTGCGGCCGATGAAGTCGGTCAGGAATTCGTGCAGGCCGCTCTTGAAGATCCGCTCGACCGTGTTGTCGGACAGCATCTGCAGGATCTTCGCGGCCGTGTCGTGACACGGATGTGTCACGCCGTAATCCTTCGCGAGCAGGTTCAGGCTCGACACGACGCGCCCGTAGCAATAACGCAGCGAACGCGGCATGCGGCCGTTCAGGATCAGGTAGTCGGCGATGTTCAGCGGCTTGTACTGCACGTCGTACACCCAGCGGTACGAACGGTGCGCGGCCACGCAGCGCAGGATCGTCTCCCACTGGTAGTTGTCGAGGATGGTGCCGACGTGCGACACCGACGGCAGCAGCAGGTGGTATTTGACGTCGATGATGCGCGCGGTATTGTCGGCGCGCTCGACGAATGCGCCGATCTGCGCGAAATCGAAGATCTCGTTGCGCAGCATGGTGCTGTAGAAGCTGCCGAGGATCAGCGCGGTCTCGCGCTTCACCTGGTCGAGCACCGCCGGCAGTTCGCCCTCCGGCACCGGCTGTGCGAGCGCGCGCCGCAGCGCGAGCCATGCGCCGTTCACGCTCTCCCACGCCTCGCGCGTCAGCGCCGTGCGCACCATTCGCGCGTTCGAGCGCGCGGCCTCGATGCACGACAGCACGCTCGACGGATTGTCGAGATCGCGCAGCAGGTAGTCGGTCACGGTGTCGGCCGCGTAGGCGTCGTACTTTTGCCGGTAGCCGTCGTCGGCGCCCGAGCTGACCAGCACCGACGACCATTCGGCCGGCGCGTCGGCCGTGCGCGTCAGCGCCATGCGCAGCCCGGCGTCGACGATGCGCGCGATGTTTTCCGCGCGTTCGATATAGCGGTACATCCAGTAGAGACCGCTCGCAGTGCGTCCCAGAAGCATCTCGTGTCCACTCCGTGTTGGTTCGGTTCGCGCGCCGCGAACGGCGCGCGCGGTCGCCTCCGGCTCAGTCGGCCAGCACCCAGGTATCCTTGGTGCCGCCGCCCTGGCTCGAGTTGACGACGAGCGATCCCTCCTTCAGCGCGACGCGCGTGAGCCCGCCCGGCGTGATGCGGATCCGGTCCGACACCAGCACGAACGGCCGCAGGTCGACGTGGCGCGGCGCGAGGCCGGCTTCGGTCAGGATCGGCGTCGTGGACAACGCCAGCGTGGGTTGCGCGATGTAGTTCGCGGGACGCGCGCGCAGCTTCGCGGCGAACGCGTCGATCTCGGCCTTCGACGCGCACGGCCCGACCAGCATTCCGTAGCCGCCCGAGCCGTGCACTTCCTTCACGACGAGTTCGTCGAGATGGTCGAGCACGTACTTCAGGCTGTCGGCGTCGCCGCAGCGCCAGGTCGGCACGTTCTCGAGCAGCGCCTTGCGGCCCGTGTAGAACTCGACGATCTCCGGCATGTACGAATAGATCGCCTTGTCGTCGGCGATGCCGGTGCCGGGCGCGTTCGCGATCGTGATGTTGCCCGCGCGGTACACGTCCATGATCCCGGCGACGCCGAGCACCGAATCGGCGCGGAACGTGAGCGGATCGAGGAACGCATCGTCGACGCGGCGATACAGCACGTCGATCGGCCGGAAGCCTTCGGTCGTGCGCATCGCGACACGGCCGTCGATCACCTGCAGGTCGCTGCCTTCGACGAGATGCACGCCCATCTGGTCGGCGAGGAACGAATGCTCGTAGTACGCGGAATTGTGGATGCCGGGCGTCAGCACCGCGACGGTCGGGTTGTCCGCGTTGCCGCCCGGCGGGCAGACGGCCGCGAGCGACTGGCGCAGCATCTGCGGATAGGTTTCGACCGGGCGCACCTTCACCTGCTGGAACAGCTCGGGGAAGAGCTGCATCATCGTCTCGCGGTTTTCCAGCATGTACGACACGCCGGACGGCGTGCGCGCGTTGTCCTCGAGCACGTAGAACTCGTTCTCGCCGGTGCGCACGATGTCGACGCCGATGATGTGCGTATAGACGTTGCCCGGCGGGCGGAAGTCGATCATCTCCGGGATGAACGCGTCGTTGTGCGCGATCAGGTGTTTCGGCACGATCCCCGCGCGCACGATTTCCTGGCGGTGGTAGATGTCGTCGAGGAACGCGTTGAGCGCCATCACGCGCTGCTCGATGCCGAGCGACAAGCGGCTCCATTCGGCGCCGGAGATGATGCGCGGCACGATGTCGAACGGGATCAGCCGCTCGGCGGCCTGGGCGTCGCCGTACACGGCGAACGTGATGCCCGTCCTGCGGAACACGCCTTCCGCGTCGTGGGCCTTCTGGGCGAGGCTCGCGGGATTCTGCGTATCGAGCCACTGTTTGAGACGCGCATAAGGCGCCCTCACACTCTCGCCGGATTGCAACATTTCATCGAATGGCTTCATCGATCTTTTCTCCATCGATCGTTTTCCCCGGCATTGCGCATGCCGGACCGGCGTAACGACTGCCAAGCAAGTAGCGTGCCTTTCGAGTCCTCCGTCCCGGGCCGTGGCGGGCCCGTCACATCGCACCACGACGGTGCAGCGCGCGACGCCGATCGCGGCATCGATGCCCCGCGATCGCGCACGGCCGTTGCTACGCCGCGCTCGTCGAGCATAGTTCTCCCGCGTGTCATGAATATGCAATCTGCACTGCACCAAATCCGCGCCGCGCCGTCGCTGCGAGAAGCCGTCCGGCGCACTGCGCATTGCGCGGAGGGCTTTGCTCCGCGCGGGTGGCAGACGGTCGGTGCGGGGGTGCCACTTCGAGACGCGCCGGTTCGATGCGCGGGGCATGGCGAAAGAGACAGGCGTCGCCGGGCCGCGCATCGGGTGGTTGGCGGGAAGCGGCGTCGCTCCGCGCAGGTTCGCAGCCGAACACGAGACCGTTGATCGACATCCTGAACCGGCCGCGCATTGCGGCGAACGACAGCGTCGACCCGATGCAACCGGCAGTGCCCGGCACACGCTTCTCACGCTGCGATGCGACTGGCAGCCGATGAGCGCATCGTTCTCGCGTTAACCCCACCATGCGACGAAATGCGGGTTAGTCCGGGTTGCCGGATCAACGCGGTCGGCTCGCTGCAATACGCGTCCGTTGCCCTCGTGAAGATGTGCCCGTTTCGTCATACGCCGAGGCTCCCGACACCTCTGTTCGCATGCGCTTCGCACTCGCTCCGCACCCGCGATCGATATCATCGGGCAGACAAACGTTTGCGAGTCCGAATCGTACTTATTACTGGTTTCGCCTCGACCCCGAATAATCTTTCTCTTTTGCAAAAGCGAAATACCCTGTTACACAACAAAATAAAAGTTTCCAATTACTTGTAACCGACATATCCGCTCAAAACGTCGCACCCTCTTTTTTAAATCGGCCCGACTGCACCCCGCATCCTATAATTGCCTGCGAGCACAGAGGCAAAAAATTCATTTCCTCAGTCGTTATTTTCGGCATGAACGTCGATACCACTGGCGTCAAGTATGACGTACAGGGTCATCGCTACCGGATCGCGCGCTCCGAAACCGGAAATAACGCCTTTCTTCAGCGGTAATAACAAACAACAGACTTTTCAGAATCCTATTTAAATAGGATCTTTTGTGGCGTGCCATTCGTGCCACACGCGGTTGTTTGTTCAAAACCCATCGTGTATCAATAGCGTGTCTCGAAGAAACACGACGGCAAATTCCGGCTCGGAATAAATATTGCGAATGACTCCATTTTGGACGGAGGTTGGAATGTCATCTTCGTTTCAAACACAGGCTCGCCCGTTTTTAAGCATCGCCCTGTTCGCGCTGTGCGCGAATGTGGTTGCACAGACCTCGGTGCAGGCGCCCGCGTCCGATCCGAACGCAGGCCGCTACGTGATCTCGTACGTCTGCGGAGACGCACAGATCGACGGCACGGCGCCGCTGCCCCCCGACGGCCGTCCGTACAACCTCGGCGTGTCGTTTGCGTCGGCCAAGACCGGCCAGCCGATTGCGAACGTGCAGGTGCGCCTGCGGCGCCACGGCCGCGTGCTCGTCGAATTCAACGCGACCGGCTCGCGCTGCCTGTTCAGCGTCCCCGAGGCGAGCTACCGGATCGAAGGCACCTATCAGGGCGCCGAGCAGTTCGCGATCGTCGAAACCGGTGCACTGACCACCCAGCTGCGATGGTGAGCTCCCGCTGAAGCCGCGCGTCGGCCTGCCCGACCGCATCACCCACCGCAAGTCCATCGAAGCGAGGAACCTTGAATGACTCGTGCTGAACGACCTGACGACAACCCCATGCGCCAGCCGAAGCCCTCATGGGGTCCAGGAAAGAATGCGGCACTCAGCTTCGTCGCATTTGCCGCGATCTTCGGCGTCTTCGCGTATGTCGAGCGAGACGCGGGTGTCGGCCATGGCGACGTGACGCACGACCTGTCCAAACTGATCGGCACCACCGTCGGGAAATACCGCAACGCGATCGTGACGGCCGCCGCCGGCGCGTCCGGCACGATCGGCACCGCCAGACACGGCGAAGCGCCGGCAACGGTCGCGCAAACCGCGCCAGCTTCGTCCGCTGTGTCGCCGCCGTCCTCCATATCGTCGTACGCATCGTCGACGGCGACCGCGGGCGCGCCGCCCGCCACGCTCGCGGCCGAGGCGCCGGCCCCGTATCACGCCGCCACGAAGCACGCGCGCGCATCGCATGCGCGGCCGCTGACGACGGCCGCCAACACGCATTCCACACCGACCGGCGGCCGCCCGCATGTGCGTCCGGACGACACGCATCGCACCTCGCGTCCCGCCGCGTTCGCAAGCGCCAGAAAGCCTCCGGACCTCACACCGAGGCCGCAGCCGTTCAACTACGACACGCCGCACATGCAGACGGCCAGCGTCACCCACGAGGAACTGGAAGGCGCCCGGGCACTGGCGAAGGCACGCTGGTGCGCGCAGATCAGCGAATGGGGCTGTGTCGAACAGAACGCGAGCCGGGCGCTCGCCATCGACCCGAAGAACAGCGAATCGCGTGCGCTGCTGGGACAGGCGATCCGCAATCGCCTGTAACGCGCGCTGGCGGGACGGGCTCGTTGCCCGAACGAGCGCCGATCGGCGGCAGGCATCGTCGGGCGTGCACCGAGGTGACCGTTTTTAACCGAGGTGATCGTTTCACCAAGTGAGGACACACCGTGGCTAACAATCGTGAACAACAATGCACCACCGTCGCTCCGCCGACCCGGCGGATCCTCCTGCATGCGCCGATCGTCTTGCTGCTCGTCGCATCGGGCTCCTGCTTCGCCGCCGACGGCGACACCGAATCGGGCGGTGCGCGCGAGATCGCCGGAACGCCGGACGCCAAGCCTTCGGACGCGCCGAACGCGGGCGCGCCGACCCAGCTTGCCGCGCTCTCCGACACCCAGCCGCCGAATGCCCCGACGCTGATTGCCCAGGCGGCGGGCGCCGCGACGCCCGCCGCTCCGTCGGCGCCGCCTCCGACGATGCCCGCGATGCCCGCGCCCGGCGCCACGATGCCGGGCACGCCGCCGTCGACGACGCCGATGCCCGCCTCGCCGCCGTCGGGCGCGCAGCAGCCCGAAGCGCAAACCCCGAACGCGCAGGCGCCGAACCTGCGCACCGCCGATCGCGAGACCATCCGCAACGACGTGTTCGGCCTCGCCGCGAGCGGCGGCGCGGTCAAGGCGCTCGACGAAGCGAAAGCGCGCCCCGACGCGTTCTCGCCCGTCGATCTTGCGCAGCTGGAGGAACTGTCGATTCGCCAGCAGGTGCGCGGCGGGCGCGACAAGTCGCGCTCGATGACGAGCGCCGATCGCTTCGACGGCCTCGACAGCGCGCTGCACGCGGCCGACGACCTCGACCGGCGCATGCCGGCCGCGCCCGAGTATTCGGCGGTCCGGACCTCGCTCGCCGGCGACCGGACGGTCGCCTACGCCGCACGCGGCGACATGAACAAGGCCGTCGCGACCTTCGAAACGATTCCGCCCGATGCGGAGATCTCGGTCGACGCGCTGGCGGCCGTCGGCGACGCCTATCTGTATCTGAGCGAACCGGGCAAAGCCAGCGCCGTCTATCAGCGCGCGCTGGCGCAGGCCACCGCGTCGCCGACCGACCATGCGACGCGCGGCTTCCAGTACGGCGCGCGCACGCGCCCGATCGAGCTGCGCGAAGGCCTGTTCTGGTCGTATATCGACCAGGGCCGCGCGAACGACGCCGGCAAGGTGCTTGAGGAAATGGGCAAGTCGCTGCCGGAAGCCGGCCAGGTGAACACCTGGGGCCCGGCGCACGACGACTACCTGCGCTACTACCGGCTGCGCGCGCAGTACCTGATCAACACCGGCCATGTCGACGAAGGGATCGCCGCGCTGGAAGAACTCGAGAAGCAGGTGCCGTTCAATGCCGAGGTGCGGGCCGCCCACGCCGACGCGGTCTCGGGCCAGTCACATCCGCGCCAGGCGATCGCGATGTACCGCGCGTCGCTGACCGATCACCCCGACAGCGTGGAGATGCTCGCCGGGCTCGGTCGCGCGGCGCTCGCGGCGGACGACTACGCGACCGCGCGCAGCGTCGACACGACCGTCGACAACACCTTTCCGGACAGCGGCGCAGTGCGCCAGTTCAAGCGCGACTACAACGCGTACCGCAGCCCCGTGTTCACGACCGACCTCAGCTACGAACACGGCAACAGCGCCTTGGCCGACAACGCATTCACGTCGGACAGCTACGTGTTCTCGCAACCGTTCGGCGACAACTGGCGGGTCTTTTCGCACACGTTCTACGGCTACGCGCAAACCGACAGCGGCAACCTCAGTCGGACGCGCACCGGCGTCGGCGGCGACTACCGGCACGGGCCGCTGACGATCCAGGGCGAGGTCACGCGCTCGTTCGGCTCGGACGGACGCACCGGCGGCCGCGGCTCGATCGCGTATGCGCTCAACGACTACTGGACGGTGACCGGCTCGCTCGACTCCAACACCAATTCGCTGCCGTGGAAAGCCTATGCCGCGCACGTCTGGGGCCGCAGCGCGAACGTCGAGGTCGTGTACCGCCAGAACGACCGGCGCGAGGTCAGGCTGAGCTACGGCGTCAGCCGCTACAGCGATTCGAACCTGCATCAGGAGATTGCCGCGACCGCCACGCAGCGTGTGTATACGTCCGCGAACCAGCAGGTCAACGTATCGCTGGATCTCGGCACCGACAGCAACACGCGCAACGACGTGGCCTATTTCAGCCCGAGCCGCGACTACGCGGTCGCCGCCACCGTGATGCACCAGCTGACGATGTGGAAGAAGGGCGACATGTCGCTGCAGCAGCGCGTCTCGGTGTCCGGCGGCGCATACAACGAGCGCGGCTTCGGCACCAGCGCGCTGTGGAGCGCGCGACTCGAGCACGCGTGGACCTTCAAGCACGACATCACGCTGAGCTACGGCGTCGAAGTCAGCAGTCACGCGTACGACGGCCAGCGCGAACGCTCCGAAACCGGCTTCATGTCGGTCAACCTGCCGTTCTAGCAACAGGGAGTCTATTTCATGCAATCCAGACGGACCTTCATGTGCGGATGCCTCGGCGCGTTTGCCGCCTGTTCGCTGTTTCCGGGCGTGACGAGGGCCAAGATGATCGATCTGCTGCCGCCGTCCGACCCGGCCGACGGCAAGACGTTTCGCGTGATCTGCCTGCACGACGTACGCGACAACCTGCTGGCGAGCTTCTCGAACAACGCGATGGTCGACCCGTACGCGGTCGACACCGGCACGCTGACCGCGATCTTCTCGTGGCTGCAGACGAACAACTACCACACCATCACGGTCAAGCAGATCGAGGCGTCGCGACACGGCGGCAAGCCGCTGCCGCCGCGCTCGGTGCTGCTTACGTTCGACGACGGCTATCGCAGCCACTACACGAAAGTCCTGCCGCTGCTCGAACGCTTCAAGTATCCGGCCGTGATGGGCATCGTCACCGCGTGGATCGATGCGCCGCCGGACGCGCCGATCCGCATCAGCGACAAGATCGAGATGCCGCGCGACTACTTCATGTCGTGGGACGAGGTGCAGAAGCTCGGTTCGTCGAATCTGGTCGAGCTCGCGTGCCATACGCACAACCTCCATCACGGCGCAGTCGCAAACCCGCAGGGCAACGAACTGCCGGCCACCACGTCGCACCTGTACCTGACGGACGAGAAGCGCTACGAGACGGATGCCGAGTTCGAGGCGCGCGTGCACAACGACCTGAAAACCTGCGTCCAGCAGATTCGCGAGCGCACCGGCATCGTCGCGCGCTCGATGGTCTGGCCGTACGGCGCGGAAAACCAGCCCGTGCGCAAGATCTCGACGTCGCTCGGCATGGACATCCAGTTCAGCCTCGACGCCGGGCCGAACACGCCCGACGTGCCGCTCGACCGCCTGCGGCGGATCCTGATGATGTACGACGTCGACATCGGCGGCTTCGAGCGGTCGATGCGCGAGCCGGCCAACAATCGCGGCGACGTCGACGTGCCCGAGCGCGTCGTGCAGGTGGATCTCGACCAGGTCTACGATCCGAACCCCGCGCAACAGGAAAAGAATCTCGGCGGCCTGATCGAGCGGATCTACCGGATGCAGCCGCGATCCGTCTACCTGCAGGCGTTCGCCGATCCGAAAGGCACCGGCACCGCGGAGGCGCTGTATTTCCCGAACCGCCACCTGCCGATGCGCGCCGACCTGTTCTCGCGCGCCGCATGGCAGCTCAGCACGCGCGCCAACGTGCAGGTCTACGCATGGATGCCGGTACTCGCGTTCCGGCCGCCGCCGGACAAGCACCGCGGCCTCGAAGCCGTCAGCGCGTACGGCGGCGCGCCCACGCGCGAGAACGGCACGCGCATATTCCGGCTGAGCCCGTTCGATCCGGACGCACGCCTGATGATCGAGCAGATCTACGAGGATCTCGGCAAGTACGCGTCGTTCGGCGGCATCCTGTTCAGCGACGACGCGGTGCTCGACGACTACGAGGACGCCGGCCGCCATGCACTGCGCGCGTACGCGCAATGGGGGCTGCCGGCCGACATCGGCAAGATTCGCGCAACGCCCGACCTGATGAGCCGCTGGACGCGGCAGAAAACGCGCTACCTGATCGACCTGACGCGGCAGCTCGAACAGATCGTGCTCGCGAACCAGAACGCCGGCGACGTGCTGACCGCGCGCAACATGTTCGCGATGCCGGTGCTGAAGCCCGAATCCGAAGCGTGGTACGCGCAGAACTACGACGATTTCCTGGCGGCCTACGACTACGTCGCGCTGATGGCGATGCCCTACATGGAGCAGGCGTCGAACCCCGACCGCTGGCTCGACCGGCTCGTCGAAATCGTCAAGAGCAAACCGCAGGGCGTCTCGCGCACCGTGTTCGAGCTGCAGGCGTACGACTGGCATGCGCGCAAGGAGGTGCCGGCCAGCACGCTGCTCGCGCAGATGCGGCGGCTGCGCAGCCTGGGTGCGGTCAACTTCGGCTACTACCCCGACAACTACCTGCACGACCAGCCGACCCTCGATGCGATGCGCGACGTGATGTCGCTGAAGTCGCGACTCGATCCGACCTCGATCAACGCGCTGATGCAGATGCATCGCCAGCAGGGGACGAAGACGCCATGACCACCCATACGATCATCACGCGCCTGCAGGACTTCGTCTTCTACTACCCGTTCTTCATGTCGTACCTGTGGATGATCGGCGGCGTCGTGCACTACTTCCTGCTCGAGGAAGGCCGCGAATTGTCGACGCGAACCATCGCGGCGAGCGGCATCCCGAAGATCTCGATCGTCGTGCCCTGCTTCAACGAGGAGGCCAACGCACGCAGCGTGATCAGCCATCTGAACGGGATGAACTATCCGAACTACGACATCATCGCGGTCAACGACGGCAGCAAGGATCGCACCGGCGAGATCCTCAACGAGCTGGCCGCCGAGATTCCGCGGCTGCTCGTGATCCACCACGCGCGCAACGAAGGCAAGGCGGTCGGGCTCACGACCGCGGCGGCGGTGTCGAATGCGGAGTTCCTGCTCTGCATCGACGGCGACTCGCTGCTTGCGCACGATGCGGTCGGCTGGATGCTCGAGCATTTCCTGACCGACCCGGGCGTCGGCGCCGTCACCGGCAATCCGCGCATCCGCACGCGCACGTCGCTGCTCGGCCGCATGCAGGTCGGCGAATTCTCGTCGATCGTCGGGCTGATCAAGCGCACGCAGCAGGTATACGGCCGCATCTTCACGGTGTCGGGCGTCGTCACGATGTTCCGCAAGACCGCGCTCGCCGACGTCGGCTACTGGAGCTCGGACATGCTGACCGAGGACATCGACATCAGCTGGAAACTGCAGTGCCGCGACTGGCGCGTGGTCTACGAGCCGCACGCGCTGAGCTGGATCCTGATGCCCGAGACGGTGAAGGGCCTGTACCGGCAGCGGCTGCGCTGGGCGAAAGGCGGCATCCAGGTGCTGATGAAATACGCGGGCACGCTCGCGCGCCCCACGCAGATGATGATGTGGCCGCTGTTCGTCGAGTACCTGATCGGCATCGCATGGGCGTACGGGATGTCGTTCATCCTGCTGCTCGCGCTGATCGGCGTCATCTATCCGCTGCCCAAGGACTGGCACGTGTCCGTCGTGCCGCACTGGCACGGGATGCTGCTGGTCGCGACCTGCATCCTGCAACTGATCATCGGCAGCATGATCGATCGCCGCTACGACGAGAAGCTGCTGATGTACTTCCTGGATACCGTCTGGTATCCCGTCGCTTTCTGGCTGATCAGCATGATCACCACCGTCATCGCGCTGCCCGCCGTGATGCTGCGGGGGCGTGGCAAGCGGGCCGTATGGGTCAGTCCCGACCGAGGCATCCAACATGAAGAACGCACCGATTATTGACCTGTCCCTGCGCACGCCGCGCGAGATGATGGCCGAGCGCGGCGGAATCGCCGGGTTCGTGCTCGTCGTCTGGTTCCGCTTCGTGCGACCTGCGCTGGTCGGCGCCGTCTGGGCGTCGATCTGCATCTACACGTATCGCTACCTGCTGCCGTTCAACGAGGCGGAAATGCCGATCGAGCAACTGGTGTTCTACGTGACCTGCATCGCGCTGATGGCGGGCTTGCTGGTCACCTGGCTGATCGCGGGCCGCGTCGTGCATCCGTTCGCCTATCGGCTGCGCGTGTCGAAGATGCTGCGGCGCTCGGCCAGCGTGAAAGTGCGCTCGGTGCCGGCGAGCCTGCAGGGCACGCGGCGGCGCAGCGCCGCGCGCGCGACGCGGATACTCGTCGCGTCGCACGACGCGAACGGATCGATTTCCGGCATCGAATGGATCGCCCATGCGGAGCCGCAGCGCCGCGACTGGACGACCGGCGAAACGGGACACAACGCATGAGACGGCATCCGCATCGCACGGCGCCGGCGCTGACGCCCTGCTGCCGCGCGATGCGCGCCACCCGGCATTTTCTTCTGGACGAGGTGACATATGTGCGGAATCGTCGGAGCAAGCGGCATGAACAATCAGGTGCCGCAACTGGTCAACGCGCTGAGCAGGCTCGAATATCGCGGCTACGACTCGTGCGGCATCGCGGTGCAGCGCGACGGCCGGTTGCGCAGCGAGCGTACGCTGCGGCGCGTGGCGGACCTGCAGGATCGCGTGCTGACGCTGGGCCTCGAAGCGCAGACCTGCATTGCGCATACGCGCTGGGCGACCCATGGCGCGCCATCGGAGACGAATGCGCATCCGATCATGTCGGGCGACACGATCGCGGTCGTGCACAACGGGATCATCGAGAACCACGACACGCTGCGCGCGGAGCTGCGGCAGCGCGGCTACACGTTCCGCGGCGAGACGGACACCGAAGTGATCGCGCATCTGATCCACAGCGTCTATCGCGACGACCTGTTCGACGCCGTCACGCGCGCGGTCAAGCGCCTGCACGGCGCATACGCGATCGCCGTGCTGAGCGCGCGCGAGCCGCAGCGGCTGGTCGCCGCGCGCGCGGGCTCGCCGCTCGTGATCGGCATCGGCGCGACGCAGAACTATCTTGCGTCCGACTGCGCGGCGCTCGCGGACCTGACCGACCGTTTCGTCTACCTCGAGGATGGCGACGTCGCGCTGATCACGCCCGAGCGGATCGCGGTCGTCGACGCGCTCGGGCATGAAGCGCGGCGACCGCTCTGCGAAGTCCGCACGCGCGATAGCGACGCCGCGCTGGGGCCGTACCAGCATTTCATGCAGAAGGAGATCTTCGAGCAGCCGAAGGCGATCGACAACACGCTCGACGGCATCGACACCGTCTCGCCGGCGCTGTTCGGCGAGCAGGCCGACACGCGCGCGCTGCTGTCGAAGGTGAAAAGCGTGCTGCTGCTCGGCTGCGGCACCAGCTATTACGCGGGGCTGACCGCGAAGTACTGGCTCGAGTCGATCGCCGGCGTGCCCGCGCAGGTCGAGATCGCGAGCGAATTCCGCTATCGCGATACGGTCGCCGATCCGCGCACGCTCGTCGTCGGCATCTCGCAGTCCGGCGAAACCGCCGACACGATCGGCGCGCTCGACCGTGCGCGCGAGATGGGCCAGGACCTGTCGATGGCGATCTGCAACGTCGCGACCAGCACGATCGCGCGCAACGCGCCGCTGCGCTTCCTGACGCGCGCCGGCATCGAGCTCGGCGTCGCGTCGACCAAGGCGTTCACCACGCAACTGGTCGCGCTGTTCCTGCTGACGCTGACGCTCGCGCAACAGCGCGGCCGGCTCGACGCCGCGCAGACGGCCGCGCATCTGCAGCAGTTGCGCGCGCTGCCGGAACGCATCGGTCATGCGCTGGCGCTCGAAACGCAGATCATGGGCTGGACCGCAAAGTTCGCGAAGAGCGAGAACGCGCTGTTCCTCGGTCGCGGCATTCATTTCCCGATCGCGATGGAAGGCGCGCTGAAGCTCAAGGAGGTGTCGTACATCCATGCGGAGGGTTATCCCGCCGGCGAGCTGAAGCATGGCCCGCTCGCGCTGGTGACGAGTGCGATGCCGGTCGTGACGATCGCGCCCGACGACCGGCTGTTCCAGAAGCTGAAATCCAACATGGCCGAGGTGCGTGCGCGCGGCGGACGGCTCTACGTGCTCGCAGGCCATCAGCTCGAGATCGACGCCGACCGCGATACGCACGTGATCCGCGTGCGCGAATCGGGCGATGCGCTGTCGCCGATCGTCAACGTGATCCCGCTGCAGCTGCTCGCATACCACGTCGGCTGCACGCGCGGCGCCGACGTCGACAAGCCGCGCAATCTCGCGAAGTCGGTGACCGTCGAATGATGCAGTCGCCACGCTGGCGCCGGGTTGCCGCGCAGCCGCGCACGACCCGGCGCGCGGTTGCACGCTGGGTCGCGGCGCTGGGCGGCGCCTGCATCATCGCGGCCGCATTCGCCGGCGCGCCGGTCGTGCATACGGTCACCGTGCAGGGGCCCGCCACGCAGCAGGAAACCGGCGACCTGCGGCGCTTCATGCACGGCATCGGCGTCGCCGATGCCGGCGACGGGCGGCGCTGGATCTTCTTCAGCAGTTCGGGCGTCGTGCCGCGCGGCGCGCTGCGCAGCGGCAACTGGCCGCACGACGTGTATGTCGGCGAATGGCAGCCGGGCAGCCCGCACATGCTGCGCGTGCATACCTTCATCAGCCGTCCCGAAGCGCAGGAACCCGTGTCGATCGCACAGAACGGACGCGGCGACATCTTCGTCACGTTCGAGGACGGCTGGAACGCGCCGCAGCAGGTCAGCCAGCGCTACGGCATCTACCGGCGCGACCTGAAGCCGGTCAAGCCCTACCCGAACGACGTCGAATCGGGCGGCCATTCGGGGCACGTCGCGGCCGTCGGCGAACGCTTCGTCGTGTTCTATTCGGCCGACTGGGTGGACGGCGGCGGCGTCGACAATCTCGGCACCGGCAATGGCGTCTACCTGAAAACCTACGATGCGGCCGGTCACGTGCTGAACCATGTGGCCGTCGCGCCGCACCGCCGCGAATGGTGGCCGATGATCGCGGGCTCGCCGCACAAGGCGCTGCTGGTCTGGCAGAAATTCATCGAAGGCAGCACCGACGCGACGCTCGACTACGCGATGTTCGACCCCGTCACCGCGAAGCTCGACAAGCTCGGTACGCTGAGCGACGCGATCCAGTACTACGTGTATTCGACGGCCTACGTGCCGGATATCGACCGCTTCATCGTCGTCACGACGACGGCCAACGGCCGCGGCGTCGCGACGCTGATCGACCCGGACGGCCATCGCACCGCGACGCTCGACTGCCTGCCGGCGTCGGTGCGCGAATCCGGCATCGGCGTGGCCGGCTCGCTCGCCTATGTGCCGACACGCGACGGGCGCCTGTTGACGCTCGCGCTGTCGCCCGCACGGATCGCCGTGCGCGGCGTGCAGCGCTCGCCGATTCCGTGGAGCCCGACAGGCATCGCCGGCTTCCCTGCGCGCGACGACACGATGCATTTCGTGTCGTTGACGCCGGCCGGCGCGCGCGAAGCCGATTTCGATCCGCAGCGGGAAACGCGCTCGCCCGACGTCGGCAACGCGTGCTCGAACGGGTCGTGAAGCGGCGGCGTTGCGCCGCCTGGCTTTCCGGCCGGCGCAGCGCGCACCTTGCTCCCGTACATGCCCCTGCGCGCGTTTCCGGTCGCGACCGCGCCGTACCGGATAGACTGTCGCCCGATGCATCCATCGGCCGCGACGCCCCTGCCTGCCGTCGCCGCCGGAACACCCCTTCCACGGAGAACGCATGCTGAAGCGCAGGTTGTTTTCGCTGTTGTTGCTGACGGTTTGCCTGATCGGACAGCGCGCGTCGGCGCAGTCCACGCTCGAACTCGCGACCGGCGGCACGCCCCGCTCCTTTACGCCGCAGGCGCTGCTCGCGCGCCCCGACGCCGTCGAAATCCACGTGCCGCGCGACATCGCGTACGGCACGCCGATGAACTTCCGCGCCGTGCCGCTGGCCGACTTGCTCGGCGACACGCCGCTGCCCGAGGACGGCGTGCTCGAAACGCGGGCGGCCGACGGCTTCGCCGCGCAGCTGCCGACGCGTCTCGTGCGCAGCCGCGCATCGGCTGGCGCCGTCGCGTGGCTCGCGATCGAAGACCCCGCGCACCCGTGGCCGGCGCTGCCGGGCAAGACGGTCAGCGCGGGGCCGTTCTATCTCGTGTGGCTCGGCCCGAAGGCCTCGACGGTGCGCGGCGAACAATGGCCGTACCAGATCGTGCGCATCACGATCGAAGCGTCGCCGCTCGCGCGCTGGCCTTCGCTCGCGGTCGATCCGGCGCTGCCCGCCGACGACCCGGCCCGCGCGGGCCAGCGCCTGTTCGTCACGCAATGCCTCGCATGCCACCGCATCGACGGCGCGGGCAGCAGCGATGCCGGCCCCGACCTGAACACGCCGATGAATCCGGTCGAATACTTCCAGCCTGCCGCGCTGCGCCGCTATATCCGCAACCCCGCATCGGTGCGCGACTGGCCGGGCCGCGTGATGCCGGCGTTTCCGCCGGAACAGCTGAGCGACGTCGAGCTCGACCGGATCGTCGCGTATCTCGCATATATGGCGCGGCGCAAGGCGGGGCGCTGATCGAAATATTTCGGCGGACGATGTTGTCGACTATCCGAGCGATGATCTCGCCGCGGTACTTAACGCGCACGGCAGATGGCACTACGCGCACAAGGACGGACGGCCGTCCGCAACCGGCCGTCCGCTTCATCAAGCGTCGGCTTCCTGCGCGCTGCGCAGCACCGCTCGCAGCAGCACGTCGGCGCCGGCCGCCGCCCACTCGGGTGTGATCGCCTCGGCCTCGTTGTGGCTCAGCCCGTCGACGCACGGCACGAAGATCATCCCGGTCGGCGCGACGCGCGCGACATAGCAGGCATCGTGGCCCGCACCCGACACGATGTCCATGTGCGACAGCCCGAGCGCTTGCGCCGCGTCGCGCACCGCGTCGATGCAGCGCGGCGCGAACGGCACCGGCGGATACCTGAAGATCTGCTCGATCTGCGCGCCGAGGCCGGCCTCGGCCGCCACCTTCGCGAGTTCGGCGCGCAGTTCCGCATCGAGTGCGTCGAGCACCGCGTCGTCCGGATGACGGAACTCGACCGTGAAGAAGCAGCCGCCCGGCACCGTGTTGCGCGAATTCGGGCGCGCCTCGATCATGCCGACCGTCGCGCGCGCATGCGGCGCGTGCCGGCGGCCCAGCGCGTCGACGAACGTGATCATCCGCGCCGCACCCACCAGCGTGTCGCGACGGAATTCCATCGGCGTCGTGCCCGCGTGCGCGTCGACGCCCGTCAGCGTTACCTCGTACCAGCGCTGCCCCTGTCCGGCCGTCACGACGCCGATGGTGCGGCCGGCCCGTTCGAGGATCGCGCCCTGCTCGATATGCAGTTCGTAGGCGGCATGCACCGGATAGCCGCCGACGGGCTCGGGCCCGGCGTAGCCGATCCGTTCGAGTTCTTCGCCGATCGTCCTGCCCGCGCTGTCGGTGCGCGACAGTCCGTATTCGAGCGTATAGACGCCCGAGAACACGCCGGCCGACACCATCGCCGGCGCGAAGCGCGAGCCTTCCTCGTTGGTCCAGATCACGACATCGATCGGCCGCTCGGTCTCGATGCCCGCGTCGTTCAGCGCGCGCACGACTTCGAGGCCGCCCAGCACCCCGTAGATGCCGTCGTAGCGGCCGCCGGTCGGCTGCGAGTCGGCGTGCGAGCCCGTCATCACCGGCGCGGCATCGGGATTGCGGCCGGCGCGGCGCGCGAACACGTTGCCCATCCGGTCGACCCGCACCGTGCAGCCGGCGTCGCGCGCCCACTGCACGAACAGGTCGCGCGACTCGCGGTCGAGGTCGGTCAGCGCCAGACGACAGACGCCGCCCTTCGGCGTCGCGCCGATCTGCGCCATGCGTTCGAGCGAAGCCCACAGCCGCTCGCCGTTCACGCGCGGCGCGCCTACCTGCGCGGTTGCCTGGTCGTCATGCATTGCCGTCCTCCGGCGCGGCGTCGCGCGACGTGCGTTGCAATTCATATCGGAAGTCGCAGCGCTTGCCGCCCTGCATGATCGTGCTGGTGCGCGTCAGCGCGATGCGCGGATCGTAGCCTTCGATGAAATGGCTGTCGCGCGCGCAGCTCAGCAGGTGACCGATCTCGCCGAGCCCCATCGCGTGGTACATCTCCGCATAGCTGCAGCGATGCACGTCGTAGTCGTAGTGCGCATCGTCCGCGCGGCGCACCTCGACGTCGAGCGCATCGTCCTTCTCCCACAGCACCTGCAGCGCGATGAACGACTGCACGCTCGTGCCGTCGGGCTCCTGCGCGGCGAACGTGCGGCCTGCCTCGACGGCCGCGCCGCGTACGGCTTCCGCGATGACGGCCTGCGCGCGTTCGGTGCCGAATTCGCGCTTCATGATCTCGTAGATCGGCTTGATGATTTCCGCTTCGATGCGGCGCCGCGCGAGGATGCCGAGGCGCGTGTCTTCGGGGGTGGTCGGGGTCTTGGTGGGTTCGGTCATGGAATTGTCTCGATTGTCGGTCCAAGTTAGCGCTTTAGCGCTTACTTGGACCCCATGCAAAGCTGTCGGTCCGAGTTAGCGCTTTAGCGCTTACTCGGGCCCCATGCAAAGCTGTCGGTCCGAGTTGGCGCTTCAGCGCTTACTCGGACCCCATGCAAAGCTGTCGTCCTTTACTTCGCCGTGGTGCGCGCGCCGCCGAGCACATCGACGACAGTCCACTTCCCGCCGCGCACCTGATAGATCGTGAACGCCGGATTCTTCAGGTTGCCTTCCTTGTCGAATGCGATCTCGCCCGTCACGCCCGGCCGGTCGATCTCGCGCACGGCGGCGACCAGCTTCGCCGGCTGCGTCGTGCCGGCCTTCTGCGCAGCCGCGATCAGCGTGGCGGCCGCGTCGTACGCAAACGGCGCATGCAGTTCGATCGGCGCGCGGAAACGCGCCTGGTACTGCGCGTCGAACGCCTTGCCGCCCGGCATCCGGTCGAGCGGCAGGCCCGGTTCGAGCGCGGTCACGCCGTCGCCGTCCTTGCCTGCGAGCGACAGGAAGGTCTGGCTCACGAAACCGCCCGCGCCGAGCAGCGGCGCGTTCACGCCGAGCTGGCGCATCCGGCGTGCGATCGGCGCGGCCTGCGCATCGAGCCCGCCGAAGAACACCAGATCCGCGCGTTTGCCCTTGATCGCGGTCAGCACGCCGCTGAAGTCGGTCGTCTTGTCGTTCACGTACTGGCGATCGACGATCGTGCCGCCGTTCGCCTGCACGCCCTTGATGAACTGGTCGGCCAGCCCCGCGCCGAACGACGTGCGATCGTCGATCACCGCGATGCGCTTCGCCTTCAGCGTCTTCACCGCGTAGGCGCCCGTGAAGTTGCCGCCCGCATCGTCGTGACCCATGATGCGGAAGGCCGTCGCGTAGCCCTGCTGCGTGTACTGATGGCCCGTCGACGCCGGCGCGATCTGCGGAATGCCCGCGTCGCGATAGACGCGCGACGCCGGCACGCTGCAGCCCGTGTTCCAGTGGCCGACGACGCCGATCACGTGCTGGTCGACGAGCTGCTGCGCAACCGCGACGGCCGTGCGCGGGTCGGACTGGTCGTCGGCTGCGACGAGCTTGTACACGACGGGCTTGCCGCCGATGGTCGGATGCTTCGCGTTCGCGTCGTCGATCGCGAGTTGCGCACCGTCCTGCAGGTCCTTGCCGATCCGCGCCGACGGGCCGGTCAGCGGTGCGGCCAGGCCGATCAGGATCGTCTGGGGCGCGGATTGCGCGAACGCGGGAACGGAGGCGATCAGGGCGGCCGCGGAGAATGCGACGCCGGCGGAGAAGAAAGCGGTTTTCATGTGCGGGATCGGTCTATCGGATCAAAACATGAAAAATATTAAAGAATCAGACTCCGCACCCCAAATACTCAATTGTTGGATGCTTATGCCGTTCTCGACACAATAAACCAACTACATGAAAACACGATGATTTTTCTTCTTGTCGCTTACCCTGATTTTTCTATAAAATTCGATACATGAAAAATATCGAACAATTGCCTCACGATCCGCCGCTGCGGGCCGTCCGCGCGTTCGAGGCATTCGCGCGTCTCGGGTCGGTCACGGCGGCGGCGAGCGAACTCGACATCACGCCGTCCGCGGTCAGCCATCAGCTGCAACTGCTCGACGCGTTCATCCAGACGCCGCTGACGGTCCGCGAAGGCCGGCTGCTCGCGCTGACCGACGAAGGGCGCGACTACTACCGCTCGATCAGCGCCGCGTTCTCGGTGCTGCGCAGCGCGACGCGCTTCGTGCGCGATCGCTCGTCGCTGCGGCAGATCACGATCAGCCTGATACCGCTGTTCGGCATCGGCTGGTTCATTCCGCGCCTGCATGCGTTTCTCGCCGACAACACGGACGTCGACGTGACCGTGCTGTATGCGCACCACCGCAACTATCGCAGCGATGCATCCGACCTATCGATTCGCTTCGGCACCGGCGACTGGCCCGGCTATCGCTGCGAGCGGCTCGTGCCGGGCGCGATGGTGCCGATGTGCAGCCCGTCGTTCCTGCAGCGTCACGGGCCGTTCCGCACGCCGGCCGATCTTGCACAGGCGCCGCTCGTGCACGACGAGGATCGCAGCGCATGGGTCAACTGGCTGCAGGGCGCCGGCGTGCGGCACGTGTCGCACGCGGTCGGACCGATGTTCGAGGACGGGCAGCTCACGCTGAGCGCGGCGCGCGCGGATCTCGGCGTCGCGCTGCTGCGTGCGCCGCTGGTCGAGCGCGAACTGGCGAGCGGCGAGCTCGTGAAGCTGTTCGATCACGCGCTCGACGACGGGCGCGATTACTACCTGTGTACGCGCGAGGACGCGGACATGCCGGATGGGGCGAGGCGGCTGGCGGAATGGTTGAGGGAGATGGCGGGGGTGTGAGCAGCGCGCCATTTCGGTTGAGCAAGCTGCGGCCCGTCTCTTGCACGTCGACATCTACATATATATGATATGCATATCATATATCGGAGGCGAAAATGGGCCGAATTCTGGTGGATCTGTCAGACGGCCAGCTCGACGAGCTGGCCGTCATCGTCGAGACTGAGCATCGCCCTCGCGCCGCGATCATTCGCGATGCGATCAATGCCTACATTGCTCTACACAAGCGCCCGCTCGCCGACGACGTCTTCGGTCTCTGGAAAGATCGCACCGTCGACGGGCTCGCTTATCAGGAAAAACTGCGCTCGGAATGGTAAAAGCTCTCTTCGACACCAACATCCTGATCGACTACCTGGGCGGCGTGGAATCCGCCCGCCTGGAACTCGGCCGCTACGACTATCGTGCGATCAGCACCATTACGTGGATGGAAGTTCTGGTCGGTACGACCGCAGATGACGAAGGCCCGATCCGCGCGTGGCTCTCGTCATTCGACGTGATCCCGCTCGACGGTACGGTTGCCGGCCGCGCTGTGACCATTCGCAAGGAGCGCCGCATTCGCCTGCCGGACGCGATCGTCTGGGCATCGGCCCAGGTAAACGGGCTGCTGCTCGTGTCGCGTAACACGAAGGACTTTCCGGCAACGGAACCCGGCATCCGGGTGCCTTATCAGGTCTGAGCCAGCGCGCGTTGTTCGCGCTCCACACGATCGAAGCCCGCCGAAGCGGTTCAGCTGTCGGAACCCATATCAAACCGCTTCTGCAGGAAATAGCGGGTGTGTCCGGCAGGAAAATCGGCCAGTTCGCCGAATACGACGAACCCGAGCCGCTCGTAAAGCCGCCGCGCATCGGGATTGAACGTATCGATCCACGCAGCGATGCATCCTCTGCTTATCGCAATTTGCTCGGCGCGCGCCAGCAGGTCGGACGCATAGCCCTGTCCGCGCACATGCTCCGCGACCCATAGCCACTTGACGAACAACCAACCCCATCCAGTGCTGCCGATCAGACCGCCAACGCGATCGTCGGCTTCCCCGATCGCAATGGCCAGATCCTGATGGTTCGCCGGCCCTTTCGTTCGGGCATTGAACGCGGCCAGCCCATCTCCCACCAGACTGGAAAACGATGGCGATACGTCATCGAGAACGATCAGCGGCTTTTTCATGAAGTCCTTCGGTATCGAGGGGATGAAAACAACAAAATGCCGATGCAGTGTCCGTCCATTGTATGGCCTCGCGAGCGGTCGTCCAGCGCACCTCTGGCCAAGCGCTTCCCCAGCCGCAAGACGCACGATCACCCAGGCCGCACCCCACATAGAATTTCCCGATGCCTCGGATTAAAACAAGCAATTTCACAAGCTCGGGGTGAACCCGGATACTGGCAACACTCCATTCACACCTGACGCAAAGGAAATCACAAGATGCCGATCATCAACACCCAAATCAAACCGTTCAAGGCAACCGCATACCATAACGGCGATTTCGTGACCGTGACCGAAGAGAACTTCAAGGGCAAGTGGTCCGTCGTCGTGTTCTACCCGGCCGACTTCACGTTCGTCTGCCCGACCGAGCTGGGCGACCTCGCCGACCGTTACGCGGAATTCCAGAAACTGGGTGTCGAAATCTACGGCGTGTCGACCGACACGCACTTCACGCACAAGGCATGGCACGACACGTCGGACACGATCGGCAAGATCAAGTATCCGCTGATCGGCGACCCGACGCTCACGCTGTCGCGCAACTTCGACGTGCTGATCGAGGAAGAAGGGATGGCGCTGCGCGGTACGTTCGTGATCAACCCGGAAGGCGAGATCAAGCTGTGCGAAATCCACGACAACGGCATCGGCCGCGACGCGGGCGAACTGCTGCGCAAGGTGCAGGCCGCGCAATATATCGCCGCTCACCCGGGTGAAGTGTGCCCGGCCAAGTGGACGCCGGGTGCGGAAACGCTGACCCCGTCGCTCGACCTGATCGGCAAGATCTGACGATCGCCCGGCGCGCCATGCGCGCCGTCGCGGGCCGCCGCCTCGCGCGGCCCGCGCCCTCCTCCGGCACGACGTGCCCGACCATAACAATCGATACGGAATCCGAATCGCCATGCTCGACGCCAATCTCAAGAACCAACTGAAAGCGTACCTCGAAAAGATCACGCGCCCGATCGAACTCGTCGCGTCGCTCGACGACAGCGCGAAGTCGCATGAGCTGCTGGCGCTGCTCGACGAGATTGCGTCGCTGACGACACGCGTGACCGTAATCGAACGCCGCGACGACGATGCGCGCAAGCCGTCGTTCTCGATCGGCGAACCCGGCAAACCGGCCGGCATCCGCTTCGCCGGCATCCCGATGGGCCATGAATTCACGTCGCTCGTGCTCGCACTGCTGCAGACCGGCGGCCACCCGATCAAGCTCGACGACGACGTGATCGAGCAGATTCGCGCGCTCGACGGCGACTACGTGTTCGAAACGTATTTCTCGCTGTCGTGCCAGAACTGCCCGGAAGTCGTGCAGGCGCTGAACGTGATGTCGCTGATCAACCCGCGCATCCGTCACGTCGCGATCGACGGCGCGCTGTTCCAGGACGAAGTCGAGGCGCGCCAGATCATGGCCGTGCCGACGATGTTCCTGAACGGCGAATCGTTCGGGCAAGGCCGCAGCAGCGTGAAGGAAATCCTCGCGAAACTCGATACCGGCGCCGGCGCGCGCGCCGCGAAGTCGCTCGAAAACAAGCCCGTGTTCGACACGCTGATCGTCGGCGGCGGCCCCGCGGGCGCCGCGGCCGCGATCTACTCGGCGCGCAAGGGCATCGCGACGGGCGTGGTGGCCGAGCGCTTCGGCGGCCAGGTGCTCGACACGATGGCGATCGAGAACTTCGTGTCGGTGCAGGAGACCGAAGGACCGAAGTTCGCGACCGCGCTCGAGCAGCACGTGAAGCAATACGAAGTCGACATCATGGACGTGCAGCGCGCGGAAGCGCTGATTCCCGGCGACGTCCATCAGGTCCGCCTCGCAAACGGCGCGGTGCTGAAGGCGAAGACGATCGTGCTCGCGACCGGCGCACGCTGGCGCGAAATCGGCGTGCCGGGCGAGCGCGAATACCGCAATCGCGGCGTCGCGTACTGCCCGCACTGCGACGGCCCGTTGTTCAAGGGCAAGCGCGTCGCGGTAGTCGGCGGCGGCAACTCCGGCGTCGAGGCCGCGATCGATCTCGCGGGCATCGTGAAGGAAGTCACGCTGATCGAATACGGTTCGCAACTGCGCGCGGACGAAGTCCTGCAGCGCAAGCTGCGCACCCTGTCGAACGTGACGATCGTCACCGACGCACAGACGACCGAGCTGACCGGCGACGGCAACAGGCTGAACGGAATCGTCTACCAGGATCGCCGCTCGGGCGACGTGAAGCGGATCGACCTCGAAGGCGTGTTCGTACAGATCGGCCTCGTGCCGAATACCGAATGGCTGAAGGGCACGGTCGAGCTGTCGAAGCATGGCGAGATCGTCGTCGACGCGCGCGGTGCGACGTCGGTGCCCGGCGTGTTCGCGGCCGGCGACGTGACGACGGTGCCGTTCAAGCAGATCGTGATCGCGGTCGGCGAAGGCGCGAAGGCATCGCTCGGCGCATTCGACTACCTGATCCGCCAGGATGCGACACCGGCGGCGGCCACGCAGCCGCAGGCCGAGGAAGCGATCGCCGCGTAACGCGCACGCAGCAAGGGATCTCTCTTGGCCCCGCATGCCCTGGTCGGCGTGCGGGGTCTTTTTTCGTTCGGAACGGATCGCGCGATCGGGATTGCCGCGATCGCTACTTGGCTGTCGTCGGAGCGCCGTTCGCGGGCGTCTGCGACTTGATGCTGCTCGACTCCCTCACCAGTTGCTCGGTCATCGCTGCGGCGACCGGATTCGCGCCCGACGACGACGAGCCCAGCCGATACGTTCCGGCCCCCGCACCGGCGCCCACGCCCGGCGCCCCCGTGCCGCCATACGCCGACATCGGCGGCGGCGGCAGCGACGGATCGAGCTTCGCCGATTCGCGGACCAGCGCCGCCGTCTCGGGCGTTTCGGATTTCGGGTTCGCGGACGATGGATTGACTGCCGCGTGACGTTCGAGGCCTTCACGTCGGCGCGACGGGCGTGCGGTCGGTTCCGGGGTTGGCTGGGTCGATTGCGCCTGCTGCACCGCGGGCGAAGGAGGCGCCGGGGGCGCGGAGACGGCCGGTTTCGGGGACGCCGGGGTCGAATCCTGCGCGTCGACCGTCACGACCTTGACGGTCGGCCGCACCACCGGCTTCGCGGCCGGCTGCGGCGTCTCGCTGGCGATATGGCCGGCGGCAACCGACGCAGGCGCCACGCCGGCGGCCGCAGGCGCGGCCTGCTGCGCGGCTGCGGCCTGCGGCGGCGCGACCGCGCCTTGGGCCGTATGATCGTCCTTCGCCGGCGCAGCGGCCGCCGGCGCGGCGGAATCGCCGATGCCGGCTTCCTCGATCGCGCGATGGTCCGCACGCAACAGCATTACGTAGCCGGTGCCTGCCGCGGCCACCAGCAGCGCGCCGGCGATCATCAGTGTCTTGCGGGTACTCGTCATGCGTGGCTCACTCATATCGACGTGAACAAGCCATCATACGCGCCCGCCGCCGCGCGATCCCGCATGAATACATTTGGTTGCATTGTGCCGTCAGGCCAATCGTCCGACCTATCCGGCCCCGCTTCGTGCACGGCCGGCGTCAGATGCAGAAGATTGCGACCGCGATCCCGCCGAACAGCGCCCACTTGACGATGTAGTAGACGGTGCGGTTCCACGCCTTCAGCCGCTTGCCGGCACGCCGGATCGCGTACAGATACCGGAACGCGCGATTCAGTCCGCCCGTGCGATCGCCGGTCTCGTTCGGCGACGCGGCCGCGCGCATCAGCAGCTGCCCGAACGCGTCGTTGATCCGCTGCGCCCAGCGATATTTCATCGGCCGGTCGATGTCGCAGAACAGGATGATGCGATCGCGCTCGGTGCGGTTCTCGGCCCAATGCAGATAGGTCTCGTCGAACATCACGGCCTCGCCGTCGCGCCACGCGTACGACTCGCCGTCGACGACGATCCGGCACGCGGCATCGTTCGGCGTGTCGAGCCCAAGGTGATAGCGCAGCGAGCCCGCATACGGATCGCGATGGAGGCCGAGCTTGCCGCCCGGCGGCAGCGACGCGAACATCGCGGCCTTGATCGACGGAATCCGCGACAGGATCTCGACCGAGCGCGGACACAGCGCCTGCGCCGACGGATGCGGCGCGTCGTACCACTTCAGGTAGAAGCGCTTCCAGCCGTTGCGGAAAAACGAGTTGAAGCCGATGTCGTTGTACGTGTCCGACGCCTTGATCCGCTGCGCATCGCGCAGCGCGAGCGCTTCGTCGCGGAAGGTGCGCCATTCGCGCTGCAGCGCCGCCAGTTCCGGGAAATGGCGCGTGTCGAGAAACGGCGTCGTCGGCACCGACGACAACGCGTACGAAAAGCAGTTCAGCGGCGCGGTAAAGGTCGAATGATCGGAGAGCTGCCGGAAAAACCGGTGCCTCACCCTGCCGCGTCGATGCGTGTAGACGACGCACGCAATGAAGACGATCAACAGGACCCAACGCATTTTTATTTCCCCCGTAAGCTGTTTGACGGGAATTCTAAATACGGGGAAATTTTTCTGCGCTGTGACGAACGGGCGCGATCGCGCCGGCCGACGGGCGGCCGCGCGACGATACGGGAACGGCACGATACGGCCGAAAGCCCGTATCCACGGGCCTTGCGCGCGTATCCGCAGCGATGCGCCGCGCGGCCGAACCCGCGCCTGGCCGGCGATTATTCCGGAAACGGCAAATCAGTTTGTCCGTCTGCGCGCATACCGAACGTATTGAGCGTCATTGCGACGAGCGCGTAATAACCCAGCAGCGCGACGAGGTTGACGACGATCTCGTGGCCGAAGCGCGCCTCGGCCCGCGCGAAGGTCGCATCGCTGACGCGCCGCGTTTCGTACAGCTCGGTCGCGAACGCATGGATCAGCGCATCGTCGTCCGATTCGAACGCGGGCGTGTCACCGCGCCGGATCGCGTCGGCCGTCGCGGCCGGCACGCCCGCGTCGAGCGCGATCGGATGATGGATGTGCCACTCGGCCTGCGAGCGCCAGCGCGCGGCCGTCACCAGAATCGCGAGCTCCGACAGCCGCAGCGGCAGGCCCGTGCGATACCGGCAGAACGCACCGAGCCGCTGCGCATGCTGCGCGAGCTCGGGGCTCGCGATCCAGCCGAGGAACGGCCCGTTCAGGTTGCCGCGCGGGCCGCTGAGGATCTCGGCCAGCACGGCCTTCTGTGCGTCGGTGGCCGATGCGGGATCGAATGGAGGCAGTCTGTCTGTCATGGTGATGATCCGGTAGTGTGGCCGTTCATGCGCCGGCCGATGCGAGCGCCGCGCCGATCGCGCCGGACAGCCGTTCGACGATCGTGTCGATCTGCTGCGCGGTGCAGATGAACGGCGGCGCAACGAGGATGTGATCGCCGTGCACGCCGTCGATCGTACCGCCCATCGGATACACCATCAGCCCGCGCTGCATCGCCTCGCGCTTGACCGCCGCGTGCAGCTTCAGCGCGGGATCGAACGTCGCCTTGCTGTCGCGGTCGCGCACGAGCTCGACGCCGACGAACAGGCCGCGGCCGCGCACGTCGCCGACATGCGGATGCGCCGCGTAATGCTCGCGCAACGACGCGCGCAGCTGCTCGCCGCGCGCCTTCACGTTGTCGAGCAGCTTCTCTTCGGCGATCACGCGCTGCACTTCGAGCGCGGCCGCACACGCGGTCGCATGGCCCAGATACGTATGGCCGTGCTGAAAGAAGCCGGAGCCGTCGACGATCGTCCGGTAGATGCGGTCGCTCACCAGCGTCGCGCCGATCGGCTGGTAGCCCGCGCCGAGCCCTTTCGCAATCGTCAGCAGGTCGGGCGCGACGCCGTCTTCGTCGCACGCGAACAGGTAACCGGTGCGGCCCATCCCCGACATGATCTCGTCGAGGATCAGCAGCACGCCGTACTTGTCGCACACCGCGCGAATCTTCTTCAGGTAGGTACGTACCGGCGGCACCGCGCCGGCCGTGGCGCCGACCACCGTTTCCGCGACGAACGCCGCGACGTTTTCCGCGCCGAGTTCGACGATCTTCTGCTCGAGTTCGTCGGCGAGACGCTGCGCATACGCTTCGTCGGTCTCGCCTGCGGCCTGGTCGCGATACGCGTAGCACGGGCTCACATGGTGCGCCTCGATCAACAGCGGCAGAAACGGCTCGCGCCGCCATGCGTTGCCGCCGATCGCGAGCGCGCCGAGCGTGTTGCCGTGATAGCTCTGGCGGCGCGCGATGAAGTGGCGGCGCTGCGGCTCGCCCTTCTCGACGAAATACTGGCGCGCAAGCTTCAGCGCGGCCTCGATCGCCTCGGAGCCGCCCGACACGAAATACACGTGTTCGAGCCCGGCGGGTGCGGCCTCGACGAGCCGGTCGGCCAGTTCCTCGGCCACCTCGGTCGTGAAGAACGACGTGTGCGCGTACGGCAGCTGCTGCGCCTGCCGCTTGATCGCATCGATCACGCGCTGGTTGCTGTGGCCGAGACACGACACGGCCGCGCCGCCGCACGCGTCGATATAGCGTTTGCCGGTCGAATCGATGATCTCGATGCCGTCGCCTGCGACGGCGACGGGCAAGGTCGCGCGCGGTGCGCGATGGAAAACGGTCGTCATGCGTTGCCTCATGGATCAGGACACGCGCGGTGCGTGCGCCAACGGCACGATGCGCGTCGCGAAGCACTGCGTGCCATGTTGATGGATCGTGAAGTCGATCGCGGTGTCGCGAATCGAGAATACTGCCGTTGCCAGCGTGTTTTCGTCGTCGGGGTCGGCCGGATCGTCGCGATAGATCGGCAGCCCTTCCGGTGCACGATCGCCGAGCACGCGCAACAGCGCGGTTTCGTCGACCGCGTCGATGCCCGGCGTCAGCGCATCGACGCGCCGCTGGCGATCGCCGGACGACTGCGTGACGATCTGCGCTTCCGCGTCGCAGCCCGGATGCACGAGATGATTCGCGTGGCCGGCAACCCGTGCAACGTCGATCACCGAACAGCGCGCGACGCTCGCCTCGATGCTCAGGAGCCGCGTATCGCCGGTCGCGCCGAGCGTATGGTGAAAGCCGCTTGCGCGCGCCTGCGTGCGCAGTACGTCGGCGGCCGCATCGAGCGACGTCGCGTCGAGCACTGCGCGCGCGAGGATCATCCGCGGCACACCCACCGCCGGCGTGCGGATCCGCAGGTTGTTGATCGCCTGCGCGATGCCCGCGCGGTTCGCCGCGAACGTATGGCCGGGCAGCGAGCCGGGGTAATAGAAGCTGATGAAGCCGGGCTTGCCCTGCGGCTGCACGTCGACGAGCAGGCAGCGCTCGCGCAGGTACGGATCGCCGTCCTCGTTGTGCGCGATCCAGCGCGTGCCGTCGGCGCCGCGTGCCGCGAGCGTCGTGCAGCCGTCCGGCGCGTTGTGGATCAGCTCGCCGCGGCAATTCCACAGGAAGATGTCGTCGGCCGGCCAGCCGACGCCGGCCGCGATCCCGTCCAGTTCCGCGACGAGCTCGGGGTACGCGGCGAGCGCGGCCTGCCGCAGCGCGGCGACGAACGGATGGCCGCGCCAGCGACTGACGGCCTGCCAGGCGCTGCTCTGCTGCATGTACGCGTCGAATACCGGGCGGGCGAGCTCGCCGAGACGCACGCCGATGTCGAACGGCGTGCCGGCGATGACGGGGGAAAGGGAAAGCGGCATGGCAGGTGATTCGGTTGGGTTCAGGACACGTGTTTCAGGAATTCCTTCAGGCGCGGGGTCGGCGGCCGGTCGATCAGGTCGACCGGATGGCCGTCCTCGGCGATGCCGCCCTGATCCATGAACAGCAGCCGCGTGCCGACCCGCTTCGCGAAGCCGATCTCGTGCGTGACGACGATCATCGTCATCCCTTCGGTCGCGAGATCCTGCATGACCTTCAGCACTTCGTGGCGCAACTCCGGATCGAGCGCCGACGTCGGCTCGTCGAACAGCATCAGCCGCGGCCGGATCGCCAGCGCCCGCGCGATCGCGACACGCTGCTGCTGCCCGCCCGACAGCTCCGACGGATAGTGATTCGCGCGCGATTCGAGACCGACCTTGTCGAGCAGCGCCATCGCCTGGTCGCGCGCGTCGGCACGCGACGCGCCACGCACCTGGATCGGCCCGAACATCACGTTCTCGAGCGCGGTCATTTGCGGGAACAGGTTGAACTGCTGGAACACCATGCCGGCTTCGAGCCGGATGTTGCGGATCGTCGACGCGTTGCCGCGCACGCTCTGGCCGTCGACCAGCAACTCGCCGCCGGTGATCTTCTCGAGCGCGTTGATACAGCGCAGCATCGTCGATTTGCCCGAGCCCGACGGGCCGACCACGACGACCACCTCGCCCGCGTCGATCTTCAGGTCGATATTCTTCAGCACCGGCACATGGCCGAAGCTCTTCGACACGTTCTGGAATTCGATCATGCTCATAAGATTTTCATCCGCTTTTCGACGAGCCGAAGCGTCAGCGTCATCACGCCGGTCAGTATCAGGTAGATGACGGCCACCGCACTCCAGATCTCGACCGCCTGGAAATTGCCGGCAATGATTTCCTGCCCCTTGCGCGTCAGCTCGCCCACGCCGATCACGATGAACAGCGACGTGTCCTTCAGGCTCACGATGCACTGGTTGCCGAGCGGCGGAATCAGCCGCCGGAACGCGAGCGGCCCGACGATCTTCAGCAGCACGCGCGGCATCGACAGCCCCATCGCGAGCCCTGCTTCCGTCAGCCCCTTCGGGATCGACAGCAGCGCGCCGCGCACGACTTCCGCGAGATACGCGCCCGAATTCACCGTGATCGCGATGATCGCGGCCGTCAGGCCGTCGATGCGGATATGCGCAAGCAGCGGCAGCGCGAAGTACAGGAACATCACCTGCACGACGATCGGCGTGCCGCGGATCAGTTCAATATAAACCTGCGCGAGCACGTTCATCGCCTTCGGTCCGTATGCGCGGAACATGCCCGCGATCATCCCGACGACGAACCCGCCCACCAGCCCGAAAAATGCGATGAACACCGTCAACCGGACCCCGTCCATCAGGTCCGGCAGCGCCGTCCAGATCGCCGACCAATCGAAATTCACGTGTTGCTCCCCGTTCGATTCAAGACCGGCGCGACCGGCCGGCCGCGCCATGTTGTGCCGTCACGCTCACAGCTTCGGCGGTTCGGCACCGAACCACTTCTTGTAGATCTGCGCGTAGCGGCCGTCGGCCTTGATCTTCACGAGCGACGCATTGACCTTCGGCACGAGCGCGCTGCCCTTCGGGAAGCCGATCCCGTACTTGTCGCCGCTGACCGGCTGGCCCGCGACCTTCACCTTCCCCTTGCCTTCGTTGTTCACGAAGAACAGCACGTTCGGCGTGTCGTGCATCGCCGCGTCGACGCGGCCGGCCTCGAGCGCGAGGTATGCCTGGTCGATGTTCGGGAACTGGCGGATTTCCTTCGGCTTCAGGTGTGCCTTGATCCAGTCGATCGTCGCGGTGCCCGTTTTCGCGGCGATGACCTTGCCGTTCAGGTCGTCGATCGACTTGATCGACGTATTGCCGGCCTGCACCATCGCCGCAAGCCCGCTGTCGTAATACGGTGCGGAGAAGTCGATCGCCTTCTTCCGCTCTTCCTTGATCGTCATGCCCGACAGCGCGACGTCGATGTTCTGCGTCTGCAGGGCCGGAATCAGGCCCGCGAAGTCCATCGGCTGGATCGTGTACTTCCAGCCCTGGTCCTTCGCGATCTCGGCCCACAGGTCGAGATCGAAGCCGACGTACTTGTCGCCCTGCTTGAACTCGAACGGCATGAACGACGTATCGGTGCCGACGACGAGCGTCTTGGTATCCGCGTGGGCGATGCTGGCGCCGAGCGCGGCAGCGACCGCGACGGCTTTCAGGAAGGAACGGCGACTCATGGCTTTTCTCCGCATGGTTGAGCGATGTAACCGGCCGGCTGGCCGGGGAACGACGACATCAAGCCGCACCGCAACATGCGATGTCCAATTAGACCTTAGTGCAACAAGTGTTGTCAACACGGATACTACGACAACAAAAAAATGCTCAACAGGAAAATGCATCGAGACAAACCCGGGCGGGTCTGGTCAGAGGAAAACGGATGTGGTTGGGGGCGGGAAACGCGAGTGCGGGTCGCGCGCCGTTGCGGGCGCGAAAGCACGGAGGGTCCGATGTGGGCGAGCGCTGGGGTGGCGGGCCCGTGTGTTGACGCGCCGCCGTTCAGGCGCGCGAAGATCGTTGCGCCTGCATCCAATGACGGTCACGCGCGCGGCGCGGGCAGCGCCTGGCAAGGGCGTGCATGCCGCCGGCGGGGGGCAACGCCGGCGCATGAATGCGTGCCCGTCACGGCGACGCGAAGAACAGTCCGACGACGCAGACCATCCCCGCGAACCACACGAGCGAGCGCAGCGTCGCCCAGTTCAGCAGATACATCAGCGCGTAGACGACGCGGAGCGCGACGAACGCGATCGCGAGCTGGTCGACGCGATGCACGTTCGCGCCGTTGTGCCACGCGACGACCAGCGCAGCCGTAAACAGCGCGAGCGCCTCCCAGGCGTTCTGGTGCGCGGCCTGCGCGCGTGCGCGCCAGCCTTCGAGCTTCGCGAGATAGTCGCGCGGCATGCGGTTGTCGTAACCCTTGCGGGCCTTCGCGAGAAACGTCATCGGGAACGGCAACAGCGCCGCGACGAACAGGCACAGCTGGGATGTGGTCATCCGTGTCTCCTCCTTATGATTACATTGTTCGATGTCAAAATCGCCGTGAGCTTAGCACTGCGGGACGCCGTTCGTGCACCGGTTTTCTAGAAGACGGACTCGGACGCGCCCGATCTCGCCCGCGCCCGGCAACGTGCGGCGACGCCAAAACATCCACCAAATCGCCGACAAAAACGTTAATTAAAACTGGTCGAACACCAATAAGATAGCGCTCGATACTGGCTCGACGCATTGTCGCGCCAGCTTGCCGATCCGCGCCCCGGCGCGCCCCCACGAACGACTCCGACACGAGACATCGCCATGCCCCGTCCCATCGTCGCCCATATCCGCCCCGACGCGATCCGCCACAACCTCGATTTCATCCGCCGCACCGCCGCGCAATCGCGCGTGTGGGCCGTGATCAAGGCCGACGCGTACGGTCACGGGATCGAACGGATCTATCCGGGCCTCGCAGCCGCCGACGGCATCGCGCTGCTGGACCTCGCCGAAGCCGTGCGCGTGCGCGAGCTCGGCTGGGACAAGCCGGTGCTGCTGCTCGAAGGGATCTTCGAGCCGGCCGACGTCGAACTGGTCGAGCGCCACCGACTGACGGTGTCGGTCCACTGCGACGAGCAGCTCGACATGCTGATCGCCGCGAAGCCGCAGCAGCCGATCGACATCCAGCTCAAGATGAATTCCGGGATGAACCGGCTCGGCTACCGGCCCGACGCGTTCCGCGCCGCGTGGGAACGCGCGGCGAGCGCGCCGTCGATCGGCCGGATCACGCTGATGATGCACTTCGCGAATGCCGACGACGGCGAGGTCGACTGGCAGCTCGATACGTTCGACGCGGCCACGGCCGGCATTCCGGGCGAGCGCTCGGTGTCGAACTCGGCGGCCGTGCTCTGGCATCCGCGCGCGCATCGCGACTGGGTGCGGCCCGGCACGATCCTGTATGGCGCGTCGCCGACCGGCGCGTCGCGGCATATCGCCGACACGCCGCTGATGCCCGCGATGACGCTGACCAGCAAGATCATCGGCGTGCAGACGCTCGCGCCGGAAGAAACCGTCGGCTACGGCCGCCGCTTCACGGCGGACCGGCCGATGCGGATCGGCGTCGTCGCGTGCGGCTATGCGGACGGCTATCCGCGCCACGCGCCGACCGGCACGCCGATCGCGGTGGACGGCGTGATGACGCGCGTCGTCGGCCGCGTGTCGATGGACATGCTGACCGTCGACCTGACGCCGTGCCCGAATGCGGGCATCGGCTCCAGCGTCGAGCTGTGGGGCGACCAGGTGAAGGTGGACGACGTCGCGGAAGCGAGCGGCACGATCGGCTACGAGCTGATGTGCGCGCTCGCGCGGCGCGTGCCGGTCGTGATCGTGCCTCCGGGCGCATCGACCATGCAGCCCGCGCTGCGCACCGGCAGCTACGGGCGCTAAGCGGCGGGCACGCCGCCGCGGCGACGCCCATGCCGATCCGCTTGCGGGCCGCCATCGGGCGGCCCGTCCGCTTTCATGCAGCTACGTGCGCCACGTCGGCGCCCGTTTCTCCAGGAACGCGTCGATCCCCTCGCCCGCATCCTCTTCCATCATGTTGCGCGCCATCACGTCGCCCGCATACGCATACGCGTCGTCGAGCGACAGCTCGCGCTGCCGGTAGAACATCTGCTTGCCGTAGCGCACCGCGGCCGGGCTCTTCGCGACGATCTCCGCGACCTTGCGCGCGACCGCCGCGTCGAGCGCATCCTCGGGCACGGCTTCGTTGACGAGGCCCCACGCCGCAGCCGTCGCCGCGTCGACGAAGCGGCCGGTCACGAGCATGTCGAATGCTCGCTTGGCCGTCACGTTGCGGCTCAGCGCCACGGCCGGCGTCGAACAGAACAGGCCGACGTTGATGCCCGACACCGCGAAGCGCGCGGTATCGGCCGCGATCGCGAGGTCGCACGCGGCGACGAGCTGGCAGCCGGCCGCCGTCGCGATGCCGTGCACGCGCGCGATCACCGGCACCGGCAGCGCGCGCATCGCGAGCATCACGCGGCTGCATTGCGCGAACAGCGCGCGGTAGTAGTCGAGCCCGGGCTTGCTGCGCATCTCGCGCAGGTCGTGCCCCGCGCAGAAGGCCTTGCCTTCGGCGGCCAGCACGACGCAGCGCAGGTGCGGATCGGCGGCCAGCGAAACGAATGCGTCGTGCAGGCTCGCCAGCATCGCCTCGGACAACGCGTTGAACTGCTGCGGGCGGTTCAGCCGCAGCGTGACGACGCCGTCGCGCGCTTCGCGCAACAGGATCGGATCGGCAGTCTCGTGATGGGGTTCCATGATGTTCCGCTCGACGGGGTTCGCAGGATGCGGTTCGCGGCAATCGCGCGCGTTCACCGCAGGTCGATGAAATGGTCCTCCACAATCCGCGCGGCGTCCAGCCGCGCACCGCCATCGATTTTCAAACCGCGACCGAACCCCGTTCGCCGCTCGCGACGCGCGCGATCGTCTGCCGCAGCCACTGGTGCGCGGCATCGCCGTGCCGGCGCGCATGCCAGTGCTGCGCAAACTCGAACGAATCGATCGGGAACGGCGGCTCGAACACGCGCAGGCGCGGATCGTCGTGCGCGCGGTCGAGGTTGCGGCGCGCGACGGTCAGCACCAGGTCGGTGCCGGCGATCAGGTCGTTCGCGACGCTCCAGAACGGCAGGATCACCGCGATGCGACGCTCGCGGCGCAGCCGCGCGAGCGCGCGATCGACCTCGTTGTCCATCCCGTCGCGCATCGCGACGAGCGCATGCGGCCGCGCGAGCCACGCGTCGAGCGCGAGTGCGCCGCGGCGCGGCATGCGGCGCGCGTCGGCCATGCACGCGAACGACTCGACGAACAGCGGCTGCGCATGCAGTTCGCGCTGCAACGCGGGCAGCACGCCGAGCGCGAGATCGACCTCGCCGTCCATCAGCTGCATCCGCATCGCCTCGCGCGTCGCCTGCGACACGATCAGCTCGATGCCCGGCGCGTCGGCGCGCAGCGTCTTCACGAGCGCCGGCAGCACGATGCGCGCGCCGTAGTCGGACATCGCGATGCGAAACACGCGCGCGGCCGCCGACGGATCGAACGCGGGCGGTTCGATCAGCGCGCCGAGCCGGCCCAGCACGTCGTTCAGCGGCTCGACGAGTTCGTTCGCGCGCGCGGTCAGTTCGAGACGGCCCGCGCGCCGCACCAGCAGCGGATCGCCGAAGATCTCGCGCAGCCGCGCGAGCGCATGGCTCACCGCCGGCTGGCTGCGGTGCAGCCGCACGGCAGTGCGCGAGATATGTCGTTCGCTCAGCAATGCATGCAGCGTCACGAGCAGGTTCAGGTCGATGCGCGCCAGATTATTCATGGGACGAATATGAAGCATCCGAATGACGAATTTCCATTCTCCATCTTAATGGACGACAATCATTTCGACACCTTTTCACAAGCGACCACGATGCCGACTTCCGTTTCCCTCGCCACCCTTCCGCTCGCTGTCGCGGCCTTCGTCGCCGGCGCGCTCGTGCCGCTGCAGGGCGGCAGCAATGCCGCGCTCGGACGCGCGCTCGGCCATCCGCTGTGGGCAAGCGTCGCGTCGCTGACGGTCAGCCTGCTCGCGGTGCTGCCGGTGCTGCTGGCCACGCGCGCGCATGCGCCGCTGGTCGGCGAGGCGCTGCAGCGCCCCGCCTGGGTCTGGCTCGGCGGGCTCGCCGGCGTGATCTACATCACGCTCGCGCTGATCCTGACGCCGCGGCTCGGCGCGACGACCTTCATCGTCTGCGTCGTCGCCGGTCAGATGCTCGCGTCGCTGCTGATCGACCACCACGGGCTGATGGGCTTGCCGCAGCGGCTCGCGACGCCGGGCCGCATCGCCGGCGTCGCGCTGATCTTCGCGGGAATGCTGGTCGTGCAGTGGCAGACGCGTGCGCCGGTCGCGCCGGATCGCGTGGCCGCCGATCCCGCGCGCGCGTCGGTGCGCTGACGGCCACGACGCCGTCCGCCCCGTCGGCCGGGCCGCGCGTGCATCCGCCTTCGGATGCCGCCCGGCCCGCGCGCCGCGTTATCCGGCCAGTTTCTTCAGCGCGTCGAGCACCGCGTCGCCCTTGAACGGCTTCACGATCCAGCCCTTCACGCCGGCGGCCTTGCCGCGTTCCTTCATCGCCGGGCTGCTTTCGGTCGTCAGCATCACGACGTTGACCGACGCGTTCGCCAGTTCGCCGCGAATCTTCTCGACCATCGTCAGGCCGTCCATGTTCGGCATGTTCACGTCGCTGATCACGAGGCGCACGCCGGGCGTCGCCTTCAGCTTCGCGAGCCCGTCCTTGCCGTCGACCGCCGTCGCGACGTCGAGCCCGTGATTGCGCAGAAAGCCCGCGACCTCGTCGCGCACCGTGCCCGAATCGTCGACTACCAGAATCCTTGCCATGCGTTGCTCCTTTCCCTTGTTCCAGACTTCAATATTCAAAACAGTTCGAGTTCGCCCGATTCGACCATCGGCCCGACGTCCTGCACCGATTCGCGGAAATCCTCCGGCGACCAGCTCAGGCTGAACACGAAACGCTGATCGATGCACACCGACCGTCCCGACGCCGGGTCGGTCATCCGGTACTTGAAGCAGAGCTGCGGACAGTCGCCGCCGAACGAGATGAACTTCTGCTTGTGATTGACGACGAGCGGCACCTGCACCGGGTGGCGTGACAGCGCTTCGGCATCGCCGAGATAGCGGTTCTTGAACGCGCCCCACACGAGATTGGTCAGTTCGCCGAGCACGCTGTTGACGTCGCGAAAATCCGGCGCGCGGCCGTCGGCGCGCGTGCCGCCGATCATGTCGAGCAGCGGCTGCTCGCTCGTCTGCAGCAGCATGTAGCCGCGGCACCAGGCGCTTTCGAGCGCAATCAGGCTGAATACTTCGCCGAAGATGATCTGGTCGCGCACGATGCACGGCGTGTCGCGCTCGATCGTCATTCCCGGGAACAGGCTGTCGAGCCGCGCCTCGGTGATCTCCGAGATGCCGCGCACCAGCGCGTTCGGATAGTCGCGGCTGAACAGGTACTCGTCGACCGCGCGCCGCAGCGGCGTCATGTCGTCCGCGACGTAGGCCGCGCAGGCGACGCGCGCGAGCGCGTCCGGCAGGCCGTCGCGCGACGCGAGCGACGTGCGGCGCAGGATGATCGGCAGCTCGGGGCGCAGCGCGTCGATCTGCGTCGCGACGATCGCGCTCTCGGCCGGCGAGCCGCCGTAGTCCTCGGCGAGCAGGATCGCGCCGAGATCGATGTTCGAGCGCAGCACCTTCAGCAGCCGGCTGCGCCGCACGGTCAGTCCGACCAGGTTGTGTTCGTCGCAGAAACGCTTGATCGCGTCCGCGTGCGCGCGGCTGTCGTCGAGCACGAGCACCTTGCTGACGGGTTGGTCTACGGTCATCTCGAAGGATTCCTGGGTTTCGGTTGCGGGTCGGTCAGAACAGTTCGAGCGCGCCGCCCATGTCCGGCGCGGCCGTCTCGGGCACGTGGAAATCGACCGGCGCGTTCGCGCATACGCACAGCGTCGCGCCGATCCGCACGTCGCCGTCGAGCGTCAGCTCGTACGCGGCGACATGGTCCGGCGCGAGCGCGGGCAGATAGTCGACGCTCGCGCCGCTCAGCAGGTAAGGCGTCGACATCCCGAGATCGGGAAACGGCACGGTCAGCGCCTGGTTGATCGCGCCGCAGCAGAGGTTCGCCACTTCCATGAACGCTTCGGGCAACGGCCGCTGCGCGGCGCCGGCCTGCATCGCCGCGGCGAAATGGCGGCGCGTCGCATCGTCGTCGCTGAAGCGCAGCGCGAGCAGCAGCCGAAAATGCAGCGCCGAGATCGTCAGCACCGCGACGTGCTCGGCCGCCTTCGCGCCGGCCCTGGCGCGCGACTTCGCGTGCGCGGCATCGGGCGCGTCGGTCGCGGCCGGGCGGATGTCGCAGGCGCCGCTGCCCGACGCGAGCCGCGTGCGCGCCGCGTCGAAGAAGATCCGCTCGAAGCCGCCCTTCGCCTGCTCGCTGATCACGCCGCCTCTCCCTCGAGCCGCGCATGCAGCTGGCCGGCCAGCGTCTCGACGGTCGCGAGCGCGGCCGTGATCATCTTGCCGCCTGCCTGGATGTCCTGGAACGTCGCGGCAGTCACGAGATCGTTGCGGTTCAGGCTGTCGCGATAGCTGTTCGACAACTGCTGCGAACGCGCCGCCAGCCCGCGCACCTCGCTCGCGACGATCGAGAAGCCGCGGCCCGCGGCGCCGGCGCGCGCAGCCTCGATCGACGCGTTCAGCGACACGATCGACACGTGCGCGACGATCGCCGACAGCTCCTGGTTCTTTGCGCGCATGTCCTGGTTCTGCGTCGTCAACGAGATCATCTGCTCGTGCCAGCGCTCGAACGTGCCGGCCAGCCCGCGCAGTCGCGCGGCTTCGTCGGTGATCTTCATCGCATGCTGCGCGAGCGCGGCGCGCTCGGCCGACAGCGCGTCGAGCGCGTCGCGCTGCGTGTCGCGCCCGGCCTGCTCGCGCGCGAGTGCCTGCTCGAGCTGTGCTTCACGCTGCGCCCACGCCTCGGCCGCGTCGGCCTGCGCGGACGCCGCTTCGGCGGCCCGAGCGTCGGCCGCCTCCAGCGCGTCGCGCAACGCGTTCTGCGCATCGGTCGCCGCCGCGACCAGCCGCGCGCGCATCGCGCGCAACACGATCGCCGCCAGCGCCGCAACGACGAGGCCGCCCGCCAGCGCGGCGGCGATCTGGGTCATCCAGGCTTGCACCATCACTCCACCGCGTCGAGGTCCGCCACATCCGTGCGCGCCTGCGGCCGCTCCGCAGTCGCGTGGCCATGACCGTGGTGCGCATGCGCGTCCGCCGCAAAGCGGGCCGGCAGCGACACGATCGTCTCGAATGCGCGATACGGCGCGCCGACACGATCGTCGGTGAAGCGCAGCGCGATGTCGCCGCCGTCGCGCTTCAGGAAATTGCGCACCGCGTCCATGCCGACGCCGCGCCCCGAGACCTCGGTCACCGCATCCGCGGTCGAGAAGCCCGGCCGGAAAATCAGCTCGGCGACCGCATCGTCGGGCAGCAGGTGGGCCTGGTCCGCGTCGATCCAGCCGCGCTCGCGCGCGATCCCGCGAATCCGGTCGAGCGCGAGGCCGCGGCCGTCGTCGCTCAACACGAACCACAGCTCGCCGCGGTCCACGCCGACCGCGATGTCGATCGTGCCGGCCGCCGGCTTGCCCGCCGCGCGACGCGCTTCGGACGTCTCGATCCCGTGGTCGACCGCATTGCGCAGCAGATGCATGAATACATTCTTCAGCGTCGCGACGATCTCGCTGCGCACGCGATGGCCGTGGCTGTCGATATGCACGACGGGCGCCGGCTTGCCGAGCTCCGCCGCGAGCGACGGCAGCGACTCGATCACGCTGCCGAGCGCATCGCCGATCCCCTGCGTGCCGAACTGGCTCAGCATGCGGCGCACCGCGTCGCGCGCCGCGTGCCAGTCCGACGCATTCGCCGGGTCGGCGCCGTCGAGCATCCGCAGGCTCTCGCTGATATGCGCGCGATCGACCATCAGGTAGCCGGCCGCGTCGGCGCCCGCCGGTGCGCCGCTGCGACCGAGCGTCTCCGCATTGATCGTCGCGTAGTGGTCGACGGCGGCGCGCACGCGCGCCAGGTCGTCCATCAGCGCGTCGCGGTCCCATGTCGGGCCGCCTTCGGCGCGGCGCAGCGATTCGTATGCCTGCTCGGCCTCGTGCACGATATTGGTCAGATGCTGAAGACTGTACGTGCGCGCGTTGCCCTTGATCGTGTGCATGTTGCGGAACAGCGCGGCGACGACCGAGTGGTCCGCGTTGTCGTGCTGGCGGATCATCCGCTCGTTCTCGCTGAGGAAGCCCTTCGCGCTGTGCACGAAGTCGTGGAACTTGTCCTGGCTGATCGCGAGGATCTCGCCGATCATCTCGAGGCGGCGCTGCTGCTCGCCGGCCTGCGCGGTCAGCTCGCGGATCTCGGTCACGTCGCGCACGCAGAGCATCAGGCGCGCGACCGTGTCGGTCTCGTCGGTGATCGCCGACCAGCTCAGGTCGAGCCATTTCTCGCGGCCGTCGGGCATCCGCTTCGCGACTTCGTTGACGAGCAGGTGCGCGTTGAACTCGAAGTTCATGCTGTCTTCGCCGAGGCACGCGTGCACCGCCGCCTCGACCTGCGAGCGCGCGTCGGAGCCGAGGTTCGAGTCGTCGAACACGAGCGCCATCAGGTCGCGGCCCGCGATGTCGTTCGTCTCGAAGATGGTCTCGAGGTACGCCGAGTACTCGGCATGCACGACGCTGCCGTCGACCACCGTCAGGATCCCCTGCTGCATGTTCTGCAGCATCGCCTGGATGTCCGCGGTCTTCTGCTTGAGCTGCGCGGCGTTCTGCTGGATCTTCTCGATCATGCCGTTGAACGCGACGATCGAATGACCGATCTCGTCCATCCGGCCCACCGGCACGCGACGCGTGAAATCCTGGCTCGTCGCGATCTCGCTCATCATCGTCTGCATCCGGCTCAGCGGACGCGTGATCTGGCGGTACAGCACGAAGCCGAGCGCGGTCAGCAGCACGATCACGGTGCCGGCGACGCCGGCAATCGCGGTCGCCGTCGTCGACAGCATGCCGTTCAGCGCGAGGATCGCATCGTCCTTCTGGCGGTTCTTCTCGACGCGCAGCGTATCGACGATGCTTTCCAGCTCGTCGCGATACTGCGCGACGTTCGCGAACAGGAAGGCCTGCGCCATCTCGGCCTTGCCTTCGGTCTTCATCTTCACGGTGTCGTCGATCGCCGCGAAGTAGTTCGCGACGCTGTCCTTCGCCTGCGCGACGAGGCCCTGCTGCGCGCGGCCGACGGCCGACTTCGCCTGTGCGTCGAGCGCCGCGCGCAACGCGGCCTGCTTCGCCTTCAGTTCGTCGCGCGCCTGCGACGCGGTGTTCGCGTCGGGCGCGTAGACGAGCGTCATCGTCGCGATCTGGATGTTCTTCACATCGGCGACGAGATCCGCGGACGCGAGCGCGCTCGGCACGATTCCCTGCGTGACCTGACGCACTTCGGACGCGCTCTTGCGCGTCTGGTACACGGCGTAAACGCCGATCGCCGACAACGCGACGAAGGTCAGGACAACCAGCAACGTAATGCGATGACGGATGGTCATGTGTACAGCTCCCCGCGGCAATCCGGTTTCGATCGCCCGTTGGTCCGTTGAAAGAATATGAGCGGCGAATTATCGGGGATGGTGTATGACGGTCCGATGACCGAAAATCAATCGATCATTGACGAAATCGAAATGGTTATTTTCCGGAGAAAAATCCTAAAGTTTTTCCGGAAACTGCCGTTAACCTCACGCCGCCTTCACCGGCGTGGCATCCGGGCAGACGCGCGTCGCGCCGCGCGCGGATATTCATGCTTTTATTTTTTAATCCGCGACGGCAATCAGGTCGAATACCGAAAACGTTTGCGCATTATCGTCGATTCAATCGATTTCGCACATTTTTAAAAAGACGCGTCGTTCGGCGCGTGATTGTTTTCTGCGATTTCCTGCACCGGCGCGCCCGGACCCGATCACGGATCGAGCGCACCGCCCGACCATCCCGTCGACGGGCGCGAGCCGGTCAGCTTCAGCGCGACGTCGCCCTGCGCGACCAGCCGCTCTCGATTGCGCGTGACGATGCGTCCGGCCTGCGGCGCGACCAGCACATGCTCGCTGCCCGGCACGCCCGGATGCGCGACGATGCGTGCGATCCGTTCGCCGGCTTCGACCGTTGCGCCGAGTTCGCGCTCGTAGACCAGCACGCCCGACACCGGCGCAATCACCGTCTCCATGTGCGCGATCGGCACGGCCTCGCCGCACCAGTCCGGCGTGCCCGGCGGCTCGGCGATCACGCCGCGGCCGCGCAGGAACGCGAGCACGCCGTCGGCGTCGCGCTCGGCCAGCGCATCGGACACGTCGGACTGGCCGCGCAGCTCGACGGTCGCGACGAGCTTGTCGCGCAGCGCGCCGTCGCGCAGCCAGTGCGCGACGACGGCGCCCTCGAATGCGCCGTCGTCGTCCTCGTCCCACAGAATCGCGACCTCGGCGCCGAGCGCGGCGGCGAGATCGCGGCCGGCCGGCCACAGCTCGCGATGCAGGTACAGGTACGGCAGCGCTTCGGAATCGGTATGCAGGTCGAGCACGATGTCGGCGTCGCAGGCCGCGCCGAGCAGCGTGCGCTGCCACGCGGCGAAGCTCGTCGCGGGCCGGCGCGTCGCCGCCGATTCGTGGAAATGCCGGTTGAAGTTGCGGTGCGTCGCTTCATGGAACCGGCCGAGCAGCCGCCCCTGCCGGAACTGCGCGAGTCCGAGCGGATTGGCCTGCGGCACGATCGTCATGGTGCCGCGCAGCACGCCGCGATCGTGCGCCGCGCACAATTGCGGCAGCAGCCGGTGCAGCACCAGCATCCCGGCGATCTCGTCCGCATGCACGCCGGCCTGCAGATGTACGCGCGGGCCGTCGCCGCCCGACAGCCGCCACGCGCGGATCGCGAGCGGCTGCCCGTGGTCGCCGGGCACCTGCCACGTCAGCGTGTCGATCATCGTGTCGTCTCCTTCAGGATCGTCGCCCCGCGCGTCACGACGCGGAACCCGCACCGAGGCTGGCGACGTATGCGGCGATACGCTCGCACGCGTCGGCCAGCTGCGCATCGTCGACGACGAAGCCGAAGCGCACGAAGCCCGATGCCGTGTCGCCGAACGCGCTCGCGTCGAGCAGCGCGACCTGCTTCGCGCGGAACAGCCCCCACGTGAACGCATGCGCGTCGAGCCCCGTGCCGCGCACGTCGACCATCATGAACATCCCCGCTTCGGGCAGCAGGCAGCGCAGGCCCGGCACGTCGCGCAGGCGGCCGTAGGCCAGGTCGCGGCGGCGGCGGTAGAGTTCGCGCATGTCCGCGACGATCGCCGCGCGGTTGTCGAGCGCAGTGATCGCCGCCTGCTGGATGAAACCCGGCAGCCCGTACAGCATGCACAGCGCGAGCCGTTCCGCATGCTCGATCAGTTCGACCGGGCCGACGGCCCAGCCGACGCGCCAGCCCGGCATCGCATGCGACTTCGACAGGCTGCCGATCGTCACGGTGCGCGCGGCCATGCCCGGCAGCGACGCGATGCTGACCATGTCGCGCTCGAACGTCAGCGCCGCATACACCTCGTCGGACACGACCCACAGGTCGCGCTCGCAGGCGAGCCGCGCGATCCGCTCCAGGTCGGCGCGCGGCATCACGACGCCGGTCGGATTGCACGGCGTCGCGAAGAAGATCGCCTTGGTGCGCGGCGTCACGGCCGCTTCGAGCGCGTCGCAGTCGAGATGGAAGCCGCGCGACGCATCGACCGGCACCGGCACGAGCGTCGCGCCCGACGCGCGAATGCTCGCCTCGTAGGTCAGATACATCGGCTCCGGCACGATCACTTCGTCGCCCGCTTCGCACAGGCACAGCGCCATCGCGAACAGTGCGTTCTGCGCGCCGGCCGTCACGATCACGTGTTCGGGGCCGACCGGCTGGCCGCTGCCGGCCGCATGCTCGCGCGCGATCGCCGCGCGCAGTTCGGCGCGGCCGCGCACTTCGCTGTAGTGCGTATCGCCGCCGCGCAGCGCGGCGACCGCGCGTTCGACGATCACCTCGGGCGTCGAAAAATCCGGATCGCCGACGCTCAGGATGATCGCCGGCTCGCCGGCCGCGACGGCCTGCTGTGCCGCGTAGTGGATGTCCCACGCGGTCGTGCGCTTGCCCTGCAGGCGCTCGACCAGCTTCGAATAGTTCATGCGTCCTCCATCGCGCGGCGCCCGGCGGGCCGCCGCGTCGTCAGTGGTTGTCGTCAGCGCGGCATGCGCACCGGCACGCGCCGCTCGAGCCGGCCGAACACGCGCTCGATCAGGAACGCGAGCACGACGTAGATCACAGCGATCGCGAGCAGCGGCTCGTAGGTGCGCAGCGTATGCGCGCGGATATAGTTGGCGGCGCCGAGCACGTCCATCACCGCGACCGTCGACGCGAGCGCGGTCGACTTCAGCAGCATCACGGTCTCGCCCGCGAGCGTCGGCAGCAGGATCTGGATCGCGCGCGGCAGCCATACGCGTCGCGCGATCATCGACGGTCGCATCCCCATTGCACGCGCGGCTTCGATCTCGCCCTTCGGCACGCCGCGCAGCCCCGCACGCAGCACCTCGCCGACATACGCGCCGACGCTGATCACGAGCGCGAACGCGACATACCAGAAACCGTCGCGCAGAAACGGCCACAGCACGCTGTCGCGCAGCGCGGGCCAGCCCGCGAACAGCGAGCCGACGCCGTAGTAGATCAGGTAGATCTGCACCAGCAGCGGCGTGCCGCGAATCACCTCGGTAAATGCCTTGCTGCCGCGCGCGACGAGCGGGTTCGGCGACAGCCGCGCGAACGCGACGGCGATCGCGAGCCCGAAGCCGAACACGGCCGAGATGACGAGCAGCTTGACGGTGGTCAGCACGCCGAGCATCAGCAGCGCCCCGTATGACGACAATACGCTCAGATCCATGAGGTCGACCCGATTCGATGACGAGGGAGAGAAGCGATGCCGGTCACGACGCGGGCATCCAGCGTCCGAAGCGCCGTTCGATCTCGCGGAACAGCATCCCGGACAGCGACGTGATCGCGAAATAGACGACCGCGACCATCAGGTAGTAGCGCATGTATTCGCGCGTCGAGCCGGCCGCCTGCTTCGCGGTGTACAGCAGCTCGTTGTAGCCGACCACGCTGATCAGCGCGCTGTCCTTCACGAGAATCAGCCACAGGTTCGCGAAGCCCGCGAGCGCGTACGGCGCCATCGCCGGCAGCGTCACGCGCCGGAACACGAGGCCGGGCGACGCGCCGAACGCGCGGCCGGCCTCGATCTGCCCGAACGGGATCGCGAGGATCGCACCGCGGATGATCTCCGCCGCATACGCGCCCTGCACGATGCCGAGCACGATCACCGCGGCCGCGAAGCCGTTGACCGCAACCGGCCCGATGCCGATCGCCGTCATCACGAGATTGATCGCGTCGGTGCCCGCGTAGTAAAGCAGCAGGATCAGCAGCAGCTCGGGCACCGCGCGGCACAGCGTCGTGTAGCCCTGCGCGATGCGTTCGAGCACGCGCACGCCGGACAGCTTGGCCGCCGCGCCGAGCAAGCCGAGCGCGATGCCGACGACGAATGCGCCGAGCGAAATCTCGAGCGTCACGCCCGCGCCCTGCAGCAGCGCGACGCCCCAGCCGTCCGGGTCCATGCCCAGGTAGCTCACCCATCCCCAACCGTCCATGCCGCCTCCTCGTGCGTGCGTCGCGCCGGTGTGCGCCGGTATGCCGTGGTCTGCGCGATCAGTGCGGCCAGAGGTCGATCGGGAAATACTTCTTCGCGATCTGCGCGTACTTGCCCGACGCGTGCAGCTGTTCGAGCGCCTGGTCCATCTGCTGCTTCAGCGGCGCATCGGCCTTGCGCATGCCCGCGCCGACGCCGTAGCCGAAGATCGCCGGATCCATCTTCACGCTGCCGGGGCCCTTCAGCTCGAACGCCGAACCGTCCTTCGTTTTCAGGAAGTCGAGGATGCCGAGCTGGTCGAGATACATCGTGTCGATCCGCCCCGCGACCAGATCGGCGTTGCAGTCGTCCTGCGTGTTGTACAGGCGGACCGTCGCGGTCTTGCCGTACGCCATCTTGATGAACTCGGCGTTCGCGGTCGAACCCTGCACGCCGATCACCTTGCCCTTCAGGCCGTCCGGCGTCAGCGTCAGCCTGGCGTTCTTCGCACCGACGAAGGTGCCCGGCGTCTCGTAGTACGGCCGCGAGAACGCGATCACCTTCTGCCGTTCCGGCGTGATCGACATCGAGTTGAAGATCACGTCGATCTTGTCGCTGAGCAGCGCCGGGATGATCCCGTCCCACGACACTTCCTTGATCTCGCACTTCGCCTTCATCTGCTCGCACAGCGCGCGGATCAGGTCGGCCTCGAAGCCGCTCCACTGCCCGGTCGGGCTCTTCATCAGGAACGGCGGATACGGCTCGGCGGCCACGCCGAAGCGCAGCACGCCGGACGACGCCTGCGCGGCGCCGAGCGGCGCGAGCGCCGCGACAACGAGACTGAACAGGCACAGCAGAGTGCGTAAGACGCGCTTCATGATCGAACTCCTTGCAGGAAAGATGGGGGACGGGGCGACCGGCATCGGGCGACTGGCATCGGCGCGACCGGCTCGGTTGCGAGCGGTCATGGCGCAGCCCGGCGGTTCAGTGACGCTGCCGGTGCGCGTTGACGAACTGGCGGCAGCGCTCGCCTTGCGGAGCATCGAAGATCTCGGCCGGCGTGCCGCTCTCGTCGACGCGCCCCTGGTGCAGGAACAGCACCCGGCTCGACACGTCGCGCGCGAACGCCATCTCGTGCGTGACGAGAATCATCGTGCGGCCCTCGCAGGCCAGATCGCGGATCACCTTCAGCACCTCGCCGACGCGCTCGGGATCGAGCGCGGACGTCGGTTCGTCGAACAGCATGACCTTCGGCCGCATCGCGAGCGCGCGCGCAATCGCGACGCGCTGCTGCTGGCCGCCGGACAGGAAGGCGGGATAGACGTTGCGCTTGTCGGCGAGGCCGACGCGCTCGAGCAGCTGCTCGGCGCGCGCGATCGCTTCGGCGCGCGATTCGCGCAGCACGTGCACGGGCATCTCGATCACGTTTTCGAGCACCGTGCGGTGCGCCCACAGGTTGAAGCTCTGGAACACCATGCCGAGCCGCGTGCGGATCCGCTCGACCTGGCGCGGATCGGTCGGCACCGTACGCCCCTTGCGATCGACCTTCAGGCCGATCTCCTCGCCGTCGACGACGATGCGCCCCTGCGTCGGCGTCTCGAGCAGGTTGATGCACCGGAGCAGCGTGCTCTTGCCCGAGCCGCTCGCCCCGATCAGCGAGATCACTTCGCCTTCGCGCGCGCTCAGCGACACGCCCTTCAACACCTCCAGCTCGCCGAACCGCTTGTGCAGATCGACCACCTGCACGCGCTCCTCGACCGCCGCCTTCACGCTCTCCACCCGCGCCAACATGCTGTCTCCCATGTCGAATTCTCACGCCCGCCCCGTGCGGGATCGCGGCGTCTTGTTGAATGGCCGACCAACCTCATGCGGAATCGAGTATAGGCTCTGTTGAACATCGGTTCAACAGTTTTCAATATTCCGGAAGCAAGGGTTTTCGCGGGTTCCGGAACGCTTTCGAGATCGTAATTGAACAAGCGTCCGACACTCCCCTATAATCGGTTCCATGACGATTCCGTAAGGTCATCACGTGAAAAAGACTTCTGACACGGCCCCGGTTCAGACGCGCAGCCGCGGCATCCGAGAAACGCCCGCGGTGCGTCAGCAATCGATCATCGACGCGACGATGCGCTGCATCGCGCGCTACAGCTATTCGGAAACCACGATCGACCGCATCTGTTCGGAGGCGAAGGTCTCGCGCGGCCTGATCAACCATCACTTCCAGTCGAAAGACGAGCTGATGGCGCAGACCTACAAGCGGCTCGCGGCCGACCTGCTCGACGTGTCGCGCGCGGCGGCCGCGAACGCGACCGGCCCCGAGGAAAAGCTCGACGCGATCATCAGGGTATGTTTCGCCGCGCCCGTGTTCGCGCCGAAGAACGTGAAGGTGTGGCTCGGCTTCTGGAGCGTCGCGCACAGCGACCCGGTGATCCGCAAGGCGCACAAGGAGCTGTACAGCGGCTACCGGCAGGCGTTGAAGAAGCTGTTCGACCAGATCGCCGAAGTGCGCGGCGGCGCCGTCGACAGCGAGCTGGCCGCGCTGACGCTGACCGCCGTGATCGACGGCTTCTGGCTGGAGCTGGCGCGCGACCCGACGTCGTTTACGGCGGAAGACGCGCTGACCAGCTGCCTGCGCGTCGTCGATACGTTCCTGCCGCCGCCGAAAACGGCCCGCAAGCGCGCGTAACGACGCAACGCGGCCCGCCGGCCCGCTCGCAACGCAAACGAACGGCCTCGCCCCGCGCCCGCCGGCGCAGCGCGAGGCCGTTCCTGCGTTCAGGCCGCGCGGATCTCGATCAGGTACGGCTGGCCGTGCGCAGCCGCCTCGCTCAGCGCGCCGGCCAGCGGCGCGCCCTCGTCGATGCGCTGCGCGCCCCACCCGTACGCGCGCGCGATCGCGACGAAATCCGGCGTATGCAGGTCCACGCCGACCGGCTCGACGCCGCCGTCGACCATCGCCCGCTTGATCTCCCCGTATCCGCCGTTGTTCAGCAGCACGACGATCAGGCGCGCACCGTGCTGCACCGCCGTGCCGAGTTCCGCGAGCGTGTACTGGAAGCCGCCGTCGCCGGCGATGCACACGACCGGCCGAGACGGATCGCCGAGACTGGCGCCGACGGCCGCCGGCAACCCGTAACCGAGCGAGCCGAACCCGACCGACGCGTTGAACCAGCTGCGTGGCCGCGACGCCGCGAAGCCGACGTTGCCCGCGTAGACGATGCGCGTCGAGTCGCCGACGATCGCCGCATCGGGCAACGCGTCGCGCACGTTGTCGAGCAGCGCGAGATCGCGCCGCATCTCGTCGTTCACTTCCTGCTGTGCGGCGACGCGGCACGTCGCGGCGCGCTCGATGCCGTCGCCTTCGACGCGTGCCGCCGCCTCGGCCGGCCAGACACGCCGCAGCGCACGCAGCGTCTCGCCGACGTCGCCGAGCAGCGGCAGCGCGGGAACCGCGTTGCGGCACAGCTGCTGCGGATCGATGTCGATCCGCACGAGCGGCGCGGGAATCGCAAAGCTGCGCGTCGCATAGAGGTCGTAGTCGGTCGGCCCCAGTTCGGTGCCGAGCGCGACGATCAGGTCGCTGTCGCGCATCAGCGCGCGCACCGCGTCGCTCGACGCCGACCATGCGATGCCGAGCGGATGTGCGTGCGGCAGCACGCCGCGTCCGTTGATCGTCATCACGACCGGCGCGTCGAGCGTTTCGGCGAGCCAGCGCACGTCGTCGGCCGCGTCGAGCGCACCGCCGCCAGCAAGGATCAGCGGCGCACGCGCGGCCGCCGCGCGAGCCCGCAGCGCGTCGACGCCGGCCGCCGATGCAGGGCCGGCCGCGATGCGCGGCGGTGCGGCCGGCACGGGGGGCAGCGTATCGGCCGGCGCGGCCAGCACGTCGAGCGGAATCGCGATGTGCACCGGGCGCGGCCGGCCGCCGGAAAACACCGCGAACGCGCGCGCGATCGCCTGCGGCAGCGCGTCGGCACACGGCACCGTGTAGCTGAACGCGGCGACGTTCGCCGCGAATGCGTGCTGGTCGGGCAGTTCGTGAAGATGGCCGTTGCCGGAACCGATGTCGCCCGACGCGTTGACGCTCGAGATCACCAGCATCGGGATCGAATCCGCATATGCCTGCGCCATCGACGTCGCGATGTTCGTCATGCCGGGCCCGGTGATCACGAAGCACACGCCGGGCTTGCCGGTCGCGCGCGCATAGCCGTCGGCCATGAAGCCGAGCCCCTGCTCGTGGCGCGCGCTCACGTGGCGCAGCGCGCTGCCGGCCAGGCCGCGGTACAGCTCGATCGTATGCACGCCGGGGATGCCGAACACCGTGTCGACGCCGTATGCGGCGAGCAGTTCGACGAGGTACATGCCTGCTGTTTTCATAAGGATTCCATCGTTCATCAAAGGTTGCGGACGCGCACGGCGGCCGCCGTCAGTGCGCGAGCCCCGGCAGCAGTTCGCGCACGCCCTGCGCGAGCATCTGGAACGCGATCGCGGTCAGCACGATGCCCGACAGCCGCTCGACGAGCGTGCGGCCGATCTCGCCGAGCCGCCGGCACCACGACGCCGAACACGCATAGGTGAGGCCGATCACGGCCGCATGCAGCACGCAGGCGGCGCTCAGCGCGAGCAGGTCGGCCGGCGTATGAAAGCGCGTCGCGGTCGTGATCACCAGCGACATCACCGCGCTGCCGATCGACAGCGGAAAGATCAGCGGCACCGCGATGTAGTTGCGCCACTGCGCATATTCGAGCTGCGTGCCGCCGCCGCTGCGCTCGTCGTTCGCCGTGCCGCGCATCATCGGGATCGACCACAGGCACAGCACGAGGCCGCCCGTCAGCGTCAGCGCGCCGAGCGTCAGGCCGAGCATGCGCAGCAGGAACTGGCCGCCCCACACCGCGCCGACCATCAGCGCCGCGATCCACGCGAACAGCCGGATCGCGATCTGCCGCTGCGTCGCGTCCGGGAAATGCCCGGTCACCGCCGCATACATCGGGATCGCGACCGGCGGACAGAACAGCGTCAAGAGGCCGGTCAGGAACAGCAGCAGGTCGCTCGACGTCAGCGTCATCGCTCGGGCTCGCGTCGTCGTTCAATCCTGCGCGGCTTCGTGCGCCGCCCGCTCGCGCGGCCGCATCTCGCCGTCGAAATCGTCGAGCGTCGGGAACGCCATCGGCGTGAGCCGGTCGAGCTGCGTCAGGTATGCGTCGTACCGATCGAGCACGGCCGCGCGTTCGGCGTCGCCGATATACGGCACGTGATAGCCGACGAACGACGGCAGCACGTCGAAGCCCGCATAGCCGAGCGTGCCGCGCAGCACGTGGCGCAGCATCAGGTCCATCTCGCCGTGCACGCCGTCGGCGCCGAACATGTGGTCGCGCCCGCCGCACGTATACGCGAGCAGCGCGCGCTTGCCGCGCATCCCGCCGCGATCGTAGAAACGCACGCCGCCGTAGACCTTGCCCGACACGAGCACGCGGTCGAGCCAGCCCTTCATGATCGCGGGCATCGAACACCAGAACAGCGGGAAGCTCAGGATCAGCAGGTCGCATTCGAGCAGCTTGTCGAGCTCGGCGGCGATGTCCGGCGCGATCGTGTGCGCGGCCACGTTCTCGCGCTGCTCCAGTGCATAGACGAGGTAATCGGGATTCTTCCGCACGCCGAAATCGGCCGCGCTCGCGACCGGATTCCATTGCATCGCATACAGGTCGGACACCGTCACCGTATGGCCCTGCGCTTCGAGCGTGCGAACCGCGCGATGCAGCATCGATGTCGTGAACGACTGCGGCTCCGGATGGGCGTGAACGATCAGGACTTTCATGATGTGACTTTTCTCCGGTTGAAATCAGACGGACCCGGCCGCGCGCCTGCGCAGCAGCGACAGGCCGATCGCGATGCAGGTCGCGGCAAGCAGCAGCGTGGACACCGACGCGATCGCCGGATCGACGTTCTCGCGCATCCCGTCCCACATGCGGCGCGGCAGCGTATACACGTTGCGGCTCGAAATGAACAGCGTGACGACGAGCTCGTCCCACGACAGGATGAACGCGAACACCGCGGCCGACAGCACGCCGGGCCGGATCGACGGCAGGATCACGTAGCGCAGCGTCTGCGCGACGTTCGCACCGAGGCTGCGCGACGCCTGCTCGATCCGCAGCCCGACGGTCGCGAGCGACGCCGACACCGCGACGACCACATAGGGCACCGACAGCACGACATGCGACAGGATCGCGGCCGGATAGCTGTCGAGCATCCCGAGCTCGCCCCACAGCCGGTAGAACGCGAGCGCCGACACGATCGGCGGCACGATCAGCGGAAACAGGATCACGCCGCGCACGAGCTCGCCGCGCCGCGACGCGACCTTCCACAGGCCGATCGCGCAGAGCGTGCCGAGCGTCACCGAGATCGCGGCGGACACCAGCGCGATCAGCCCGCTCTGCAGGAAGCTCGACACCCAGCCGTCGTCGTCGAGCAGCACGCGGTAGTGCTGCAGCGACAGCGCGCCGTCCGGCATCGACAGATAGTCGTTCGGCGTCAGCGAGACCGGCACCGACACCAGCAGCGGCAGCATCAGGAACAGGATCGCGGCCCATGCGACGCCGATCACCAGCGCACGCCCTGCACTCACTCGGGTTTTCATCGGATCGTTCTCCGGTCAGGTCAGCGCGCGCCGAACAGTTCGCGCAGGTCGACGAAGCGCGCGAGCAGCGCGAGCGCGGCCAGGATCGACGCAAGCAGCAGCGATGCGAGCGCAGCGCCGCTGCCCCAGTTCACCAGTTGCAGGATCTGCGTGCTGATGTACTCGGCGATCATCACCGTGCGGCCGCCGCCGAGGATCACCGGCGTCACGTAGAAGCCCAGCGAGAAGATGAACACGAGGATCGCCGCGCCGACGATGCCCGGCCGCGTCTGCGGGAAATACACCTTGCGGAACGTGACGAACGCGCGCGCACCGAGCCCCTGCGACGCGCGCGCGAGCTGCGGATCGATGCCCTTCATGTTCGCGTACAGCGGCAGCACCGCATACGGAATCATGAAATGGATCATGCCGATCACGACGCCGACCTCGTTGCGCATCAGCGGCAGCGGCGCGTCGATCAGGCCGATGCGCATCAGCAGCGTATTGACGAGCCCCTGCTCGCCGAGCAGGAACAGCCACGAGAACGCGCGCACCAGCACCGACGCCCAGAACGGCACGAGCAGCCCGAACATCAGCGCCATCCGCTGGCGCGGGCCGACATGCGCCATCGCATACGCGATCGCGTAGCCGAGCGCCACCGAGCAGACGGTCGTGACCGCGCACACGCGCAGCGTGGTCCACAGCACGCGGTGCACGCCGTGGTTCGCGAGCAGCCGCGCATAGTTCTGCAGCCCCGGCTCGGGCACGGTGAAGCCGAGCCACAGCACGCGCACGAGCGGATAGACGTACAGCACGATCAGCACCGCGAGCAGCGGCACGACGAGCAGCCAGTAGCGGTCGGCTTTCGCGCGAGCCGCCGGGGCGGCGCCCGTGACGGGCGAGGACAGCGTATTCATGGCGTCACGCTCCGTGGCCGCGGCTCAGGACGACATCAGGTCGGTGTATTGCGCGAGCGTCGCTTCGTAATGCTGCGCCCACCACTCGGGATTCACCTTGCACTGCTTCGCCCAGTTCTCCGGCGTGCCCGGATTGTCCGCGCGCAGCGCCTGCGGCACGGCGGCCGTCGCGGCCGTCGTCACCGGCCCGTTGCCGAGCAGCGACAGCAGGCGCACCTGCGGCTCGACGCCCTGCACGAACTTGATGAACTGCCACACCGCATCGCCGGACGGGTTGTTCTTCGGCACGCCCCACACGTCGCACGACGCGAGCCCCTGCTCCCACGTATAGCGGAACCGTCCGCCGGTTTCGCGCTGGATCACGTTCGCGCGTGTATGCCAGATGCAGGCCATGCTCACTTCGCCATTGCGCAGCAGTTGCAGGCTGTCCGCACCGGAATCCCACAGCAGCACGTTCGACTTCAGTTCCTTCAGCTTCTTCAGCGCGCGCGGCACGTCGATCGGATAGACCTTGTCCTTGTCGACGCCGTCGGCCATCAGCGCGGCCTCGAGCGCGCCGCCCATCCATTTCCACAGCCCGCGCTTGCCCGGAAACTTGCCGACGTTCCAGAAATCGGCCCAGTTCTTCGGCGGGTTCGCACCGAACTTGCGCGCGTCGTAAGCCAGCACGTAGCTCAGCAGATACGACGGCGCGCCGAAATCCGACGCGAGTCCCGGCAGCGCGTTGCGCCCGACGACCGAATAGTCGATCGGCCGCAGGAAGCCCTGCCTGCCGAGCTTGATCGCCGCGAAGCCGTCGAGGTCCATCACGTCCCAGATCACGTTCCGGTTCTCGACCATCGCCTTGATCTTGCCGTCCTCCGGCGACGAGTCGTAACCCATCCGGATTCCGCTCGCCTTGGTGAACGGATCCATATACGCGGTGCGGAACGCCGAGCGCGCTTCGCCGCCCCATGCGCTCAGCACGATTTCCTTCGGGTTCGCGGCCAGCGCGTGCTTCGCGCCGAGCGACAGCAGCGTCGGCGCGATGCCGGCGGCCGCGCACAGCCGCAGGAAATCGCGGCGGCGCTGCGAGGTCGCGGGCTGCAATTCGCGCGCCTGGTCGAGCAGGTCCTGCAGATGGCGGTTCGTCATGGTGTCTCCTCCTGGCTGGGCGGCGCCCGCCCGCGTCTCGTCGGTTCCGGGCGCCGTGAATCGACCGGCGACGGCGGCACATGCCGTCGCGCGGCATACGTCGCGCGCCGCGTCAGTCGGACGCGATCCGACAGGTCGCGTCGCGCTCCCACTGCACGAACACGTCCATCCCCGTGCGCGGCGATGCGAGCCCGCGCCATGCCGGCACGTCGGCCGTCACGCGACCGAGCGCAGCCGTCTCGATCTCGAAGCGGTACGACGAGCCGAAATAACTCCAGTGGCGAATGCGGCCGGCCACTTCGTTGTGCGCGCCGCCGCACGATGCAGCCGCGACGCCGATCTTCTCGGGCCGCAGCGCGAACAGCAGCGTGTCGTCCGGCCGCGCGCCGCACGCGCGCGCGACGAAGCGCGCGTCGCCGACGCGATAATGCGTCGTCTCGGCATCGCCGCCGAGCGCCACGCCTTCGATGAAGTTGCTCTTGCCGAGGAAGTCGGCGACGAAGCGGTTCGCCGGCTGTTCGTACAGCCCGTCCGGCGTGCCGATCTGTTCGAGCCGGCCGTCGCGCATGATCGCGATCCGGTCCGACATCGACAGCGCCTCCTCCTGGTCGTGCGTGACGAACAGGAAGGTCGCGCCGAGCCGCTCGTGCAGCGCCTTCAGCTCGACCTGCACTTCGCCGCGCAGCTTGCGGTCGAGCGCGCCGAGCGGTTCGTCGAGCAGCACCAGGTCGGGATCGAACACCAGCGCGCGCGCGATCGCGACGCGCTGCTGCTGGCCGCCCGACAACTGGCGCGGCAGGCGGTCCGCGAGATGGCCGAGCCGGACGAGTTCGAGCGCGGCCTTCACGCGCTTCACCGCGTCGGGCCCCTTCTGCCTGCGCACCATCAGCGGATACGCGACGTTCTGCTCGACCGTCATGTGCGGAAACAGCGCATAGCCCTGGAACACCATCCCGAAATTGCGCTTCTCGGGCGGCAGCGCGACGATGCTGCGGCCGCCGACGCGCAGGTCGCCGGTAGTCGGCTGCTCGAACCCCGCGACGATCGTCAGCAGCGTCGTCTTGCCGGAGCCGGACGGCCCGAGGATCGTCAGGAACTCGCCGCGCGGAATGTCGATCGTGGTTTCCCGCAGCGCGTGCACGTTGCCGTAGCGCTTCGACACGCGATCGATCTGCAGGCCCGCGCCGCCCGTCGTGCGACCCGCCGCTGTCGCGTCCGCCGCGGGCCGCGCACCCGGCTTTGCCTCCCCTACACCTGCCGACGTCTCCATCACCGCGCTCATCGTCCGTCTCCCGGTCATCTCAGAATTGGGTTGAACGTTCATTTAACAGAACTTATACTATGCCGAAATGCGGTCCGCAAGTAGCGGCGACCCTTGCCGGCTCTGACACACCCCGACACAAAACACCAAGGAGACAGTGATCAGCATGAGCGTTGAGGACATCCAAATCGAACGGCACGACGGCGTCGTGACCCTTCGCCTGAACCGGCCCGCGAAACGCAATTCGCTCGCGCGACCGCATCTCGACTTCCTGCGCGAGACGCTCGATGCGCTCGCGAACGATCCGGCCGTGCGCTGCGTCGTGCTGACCGGCACCGGCAGCGCGTTCTGTGCGGGCGCGGACGTCGACGAATGGGCCGAGGCCGAGCGCAACGGCGAACTCGACTCCTACGGCTGGACCGAGCGCGCGCACCGCTTCGTGCAGGCGCTCGCCGCGTTCCCGCGCCCGACGATCGCCGCGCTGAACGGTTCGACGGTCGGCGCGGGCACCGACATCGGCTTCGCGTGCGACTTCCGCATCGCGAGCACGGCCGCGACGCTGCGCTGCGGCTATACGGGCATGGGCTACAGCCCCGACATGGGCGGCAGCTGGTTCCTGCCGCGTCTCGCGCGGCCCGACGTCGTGCGTCGCTTCATCTTCCTGAACGAACGCTGGAACGCGCAGGACGCGCTCGCGGCCGGCCTCGTGTCCGAAGTCGTCGATGCGGACGAGTTCGCGCAACACGTCGCCGCATTCGCCGCTCGCCTCGCGCAAGGGCCGAGCGTCGCGTTCGGCCATACCAAGGCGCTGCTCGCGCAGTCGCTCACGCACACCCTCGCCGAGCAGCTGCGCGGCGAACTGGCGGCCGGCGTCGCCTGCGGTCACAGCGTGGACGGCCAGGAAGCGCTTCGCGCGTCGGTCGAGGGCCGCGCACCTCTTTTTGTCGGGAGATGATTCATGGATTTTTCGCTGACCCACGAGCAGGAAATGCTGGTTTCGTCGCTGCGCCAGTTCGTCGAAAAGGAACTGCAGCCCCATGAATTCGCCGTCGACCGCGCGGACGACGTGCCGCCCGAACTCGCCGACTCGATCCGGCGCAAGTCGATCGAACTCGGCTTCTACGCGTTCAACATGCCCGAAAGCGCCGGCGGCCCCGGCCTCGACTACGTGACGCAGGCGCTCGTCGAACGCGAGCTCGGCCGCACCAGCTGGGCGCTGCACGTGTTCGTCGCGCGGCCGAGCAAGATCCTGATGGCCTGCAAGGGCGACCAGATCGAGCGCTACCTGAAGCCGACCGTGCGCGGCGAACGCGTCGACTGCTTCGCGCTGACCGAGCCGGGCGCCGGTTCCGACGCGATGGGCATCCGCACGCGCGCGGTGCGCGACGGCGACGACTACGTGATCAACGGCAGCAAGCACTTCATCAGCCACGCGGACACGGCCGACTTCGTGATCCTGTTCGCCGTCACCGGCGAAGAGGACGTGCGCGGCCAGAAGCGCAAGCGCGTGACCTGCTTCCTGATCGACAAGGACACGCCGGGCATGACGGTCCGGCGCGGCCCGCACTGCACGAGCCTGCGCGGCTATCACCAGTCGGAGATCTTCCTGAGCGACTGCCGCGTGAGCGCCGCGCAGATCCTCGGCGAAGAGCATCGCGGCTTCGAGCTCGCGAACGACTGGCTGACCGCCGGCCGCGTGATGGTCGCCGCGAACAACATCGGGCGAGCGCAGCGCGCGTTCGAGATGGCCGCCGAATGGGCCGCGACGCGTCACCAGTTCGGCAAGCGCATCGGCGATTTCCAGGGCACGTCGTTCAAGCTCGCGGACATGCAGACGGAGATCCGCGCGGCCGAGCTCGTCACGCTCTACACCGCACAGAAGCTCGACCAGGGCACGATGACCGACGGCGACGCCGCGCTCGCGAAGCTGCTCGCGACCGAGACGCTCGGCCGCGTGACCGATCATGCGGTGCAGATCTACGGCGGCATGGGGCTGATGGACGAGCTGCCGATCGAGCGCTTCTGGCGCGATGCGCGCATCGAGCGCATCTGGGAAGGCACGTCCGAGATCCAGCGGCACATCCTGTCCAAGGAAATCCTCCGACGCTACAGCTGACATGAGCCCTCGCGCCGGCACACCGGCCGGCGCGCGTTCACAAAGGACCATCATGACCTCCACTCCCGAAGTCGGGGATCGCCGCGCCGCCGCCGCGGCCCATCTGCGCCGGCTGCTCGAGCCGGCCAGCATCGCGTTCGTCGGCGGACGCGGGATCGCGGGCGCCGTGCGGCGCTGCCGCGACTACGGCTTTGCCGGCGACATCTGGCTCGTCAATCCGAATCACGCCGACATCGACGGCGTGCGCTGCCACGCGAGCATCGACGCGCTGCCCGCCGCGCCCGATGCGGTGTTCGTCGCCGTGCCGGCGCGGCAGGCGATCGACGTCGTGCGCGCGCTGGCCGCGCGCGGCGCCGGCGGCGCGATCGTGTACGCGTCGGGCTTCTCCGAAACGGGCGCCGACGGCGCCCGGCTGCAACGGACGCTCGTCGAAGCGGCCGGCGACATGGCCGTGCTCGGCCCGAACTGCTACGGCCTGATCAACGGGCTGAACGGCAGCGCGCTGTGGCCGGTCGCGCACTGCGCGCCGCGCGTCGAGTCGGGCGTCGCGGTCATCACGCAAAGCGGCAATCTCGCGTACAACCTGTCGATGAGCGCGCGCTCGGTGCCGTTCGCATATCTCGCGAGCGTCGGCAACCAGGCGTCGGTCGATATCGCGCGTCTCGTCGATGCGTTCGTCGACGATCCGCGCATCCGCGCGATCGGCGTGCATCTCGAAGGCCTGAAGGACGTGCGCGCCTTCAGCGAGGCCGCTGCCCGCGCGCTCGCGCGCGGCGTGCCGATCGTCGCGCTGAAGAGCGGCACGTCGACGCTCGGCGCGCAGCTCGCGATGAGCCACACCAGTTCGCTCGCCGGTTCCGATGCGCTGTACGACGCGCTGTTCCGCCGGCTCGGCGTGATCCGCGTGAAGGATCCGGTCGGCCTCGTCGAAACGCTGAAGCTGCTCGCGATCGCGGGCGTGCCCGAGCGCCGCACGCTGGCCGCGCTCGCGACGTCCGGCGGCGACGCGGGGCTCGTCGCCGATCTCGGCGAGGCGCGCGGCATCGCGTTTCCGCCGGTCGGCGACGCGGGCCGCAACGCGCTCGGCCAGGTGCTGCCCGCGTATGCGACGATCGCGAACCCGCTCGACTTCACGACGACGCCGTGGGGCGATCCCGACAAGATGCGCGCATGCTGCGACGCGCTGCTTGCCGATCGCCCGGGCGCCGCCGCGATGATCCTCGACTATCCGCAGGAAGCGACCGGCGAGCGGCCGCTGTGCGACATCGCGGCGAACGCGTTCGCGGCGTCCGCGCGCCAGCACGGCGTGGTCGGCGCGGTGATCTCGGTGTTTCCGGACCTGACGCCGCCCGATCACGCGGCGCGCATGGCCGCGGCCGGCATCGCGCCGCTGCAGGGGCTCGCCGACGGCATCGACGCGCTCGGCGCCGCGATGACCTACGGCGACACGCGCCGCCGCGTGCTCGACGCCGATGCGCTCGGCGCGCTGCCCGTGCTGCGGGCCGGCAACGGCACGGGCGGCGACGGCGGCCCGGCCATCCTTCACGACGAATGGGCGAGCAAGCGGATGCTGGCCGCGCACGGGCTCGCGGTGCCGCCGGCCGAATGCGTCGCGCCCGCCGAGGCGCCGGCCGCCGCGCAGCGGCTCGGCTTCCCGGTCTGCGTGAAGGTCGTCAGCGACCGGCTGCCGCACAAGACCGAGGCCGGCGCGGTCGCGTTGAAGCTCGCCTCGCCCGAAGCCGTCGCCGAAGCCGTCGAGCGGATGAGCGCCCAGGTCGCGCGCTACGCGCCAGACGTGCGTGTCGAACGGATCCTCGTCGAGAAGATGGCCGACGCGCCACTGCTCGAACTAATCGTCGGCGTGAAGCGCGAACCGAATTTCGGTCTCGCGCTCGTGCTCGGCACGGGCGGCGTGCTGGTCGAGCTGATCCGCGACACCGCGACGCTGCTGCTGCCGGTGCGCGAAAGCGACGTGCGCGACGCGCTGCTCGGACTGAAGCTCGGCCCGCTGCTGACCGGCTATCGCGGCCGGCCGCCGGCCGATCTCGATGCGGTGGTCGCGAACGTGATGGCGATCGCGCGCTTCGCGCAGGCGCATGCCGACTCGCTCGTCGAACTCGACGTCAATCCGCTGCTGGTGATGGAACGCGGCGCGGTCGCCGTCGACGCGCTGGTGCGGCTCGACGCATAGCGCACCCGATGGCGCACGCCGGCTCGCTCGTGCAGCGGCCGGCGTGCGCGGACTCAGATCACCTTGCCGGGATTGAGCAGGCCGAGCGGATCGAACGCGTGCTTGAGCCGGCGCATCGCGGCAATCTCGGCATCGCTGCGCGAGCAGCCGAGCCAGTCGCGCTTGTAGCGCCCGATCCCGTGTTCGGCCGATACGGAGCCACCCGCGTCGCGCACGAGCGGATACAGCACCGCGTCGATGTCGTGCGCGCTCTCGCCAACCGCATACGGCGCCGACACGCACACATGCAGGTTGCTGTCGCCGAGATGGCCGAAGAAAAACACGTGCGCGCCGGGCCAGCGCGTCTTCAGCGCGCGCTCGCACGCGTCGATGAATTCGGCTGTCCGGCGCGACGGAATGCCGACGTCGAAATTCACGAGACCGGGCAAGTCGTCGATCGCGAGCCCTTCGCGCAGCGTCCAGAACGCCTGCGCATCCGCCGCGTTCTGCGCGAGCGCCGCATCGTCGATCAGCCCGCGTTCGAGCCAGTCGGCCAGCACGGCCTCGAACCGCGCGGCCGTCTGCGCGGCGTCGCCGCTCGCGCATTCGACCAGCACCTTGACGCCGCCGTCGGCCGGCAGCGGCGCGCGCAGGCCCGGCGTGTGTTCGGCGACATAGCCGTAGAACGCCGGCCACATCGCCTCGAAGCTCAGCAGGTCGGCGCAGGCCGCGCGCGCGTCGCGCAGCAGCGCGAGCGCCGCGGCCGTATCGCGCACCGCGCACAGTGCGGTCGACGGCGCGGCGAGCCGCCGATGCAGCCGTAGCACGACGCGCGTGACGACGCCGAGCGTGCCTTCGCTGCCGACGAAGATCTGCCGCAGGTCGTATCCCGCGTTGTTCTTCAGCATCTTGTTCAGCGAACTCAGCACGGTGCCGTCGGCCAGCACGACCTCGAGGCCGAGCACCTGCTCGCGCGTCGTCCCGTAGCGGATCACGCGATTGCCGCCCGCATTGGTCGCGACATTGCCGCCGATCTGGCATGAGCCCCGCGCGCCGAGATCGATGCCGAGCGCGAATCCCGCGTCGTCCGCCGCCTGCTGCAGGTCCTGCAGCGTCGTGCCGGCCCAGGCGGTGAGCGTGGCCGCGTCCGCGTCGATCTCGACGATGCCCTTCAGCCGGTCGAGCGACAGCACGATATCGTGCGCGCCCGGCGCCGCGCCGGCGGCGAGCCCCGTCATGCCGCCCTGCGGCACGACCGTCTGCCGGTGCGCGGTGCAGATCGCCAGCGCGCGGCTCACGTCGTCGACGCTGCGCGGGCGCAGCAGCGCGCGCGGCCGCACGCCCGGCGCTTCTCCGTAGTTCGTGAAATGGCGTTCGCCGATCGCGTCGCCGACGCTCACGCAGTCGTCGCCGAGCGCGTCGCGCAGCGCGGCGACGACGTCGCCGTTCGAGGAAGGATCGGACATGGTCGGCAGGGCCGGTCGCACCCGGCCCGTTCAGGAGAAAGGATCAGAAATTATGCCGCATGCCGACGCGCGCCGCGGCCTGCGTGCGGCTCGTCGACGGCGTGAAGCTGTAGCCGATCACCGCGTCGACGCCCTGCGACGCACGCATCCAGTCGACCGCCGCGTACACGTCGGTGCGCTTGGACAACGCGTAGTGCGCGCCGAGCGCGACCTCGTGCCAGTGATGGCCTTCGAACGTCGTGTACTGATAGCCCGCGACGAGCGACAGCGGCACGGTCGCCTGGTACAGGCCGCCGGCCTCGTACACGCGCATCGTCGACGACTGCCCGTAGCCCTTGAACGTCGTGTTGCTGAAGTCCGCGTTCAGCGTCAGCTTGCCGAACGCGTACGACGCGCCGATCCCGAAGATCGACTGCGAGTCGATCGAGAACGGCGTCGAGTCGTGCAGGTCGGTAACGGCGCCCGTCGCCGGATCGACGCTCGCGACGGTCTGCCCGAGCATCGTCCGCACGCCGATCTGCGCGTACGGATCGAGCGCCGCGAGCCCGCGCGGCGAATTGAGCCGCGTGTAGTTGCCGCCGGCCGAGAAGTCGCCCCGCGTATAGCTCGCGCCGACGCTCCACGCGCTGCCGTCGTGGAAGCTGCCCGCATTGTTGCTGAAGGAATACATGCCGCCGACGACCAGCCCGTGGAAGCTGCTGCTGACGAACTTCACCGCGTTCTGCAGCCGGTCGCCGCTCTGACGGTCGAAATCGCCGAGGTGAACGCCGTAGCCGCTGCCGAACGCGCTCACGTTGTAGTTCGCGGTGAAGTCGAACGCAAAGTCGTACTGGTTGCCGAAGGTCAGCGTGCCCCAGTCGTTGCCGAGGCCCACGTAGGCCTGGCGGCCGAACATCGCGCCGCCCTGGTTCAGCTTGCCGGTGCCGAGCCGGAAGCCGTTCTCGAGCTTGAACACCGCCTTGTTGCCGCCGCCGAGATCCTCGGTGCCCATCAGGCCGACGCGGTTGCCGTACGACACGCCGTCGTCGAACAGGTATGCATGCGCGCCGCCCGTATTGTTCACGTAGGTGATGCCGCCGTCGATGATCCCGTACAGCGACACGCTGCTCTGCGCATGCGCGTGACCCTGAACCATCACCGACATCATGCCAGCCAGCAGGAAGCGTTTGTTCATTTGCGGTGTCTCCAGTCTCCGCCGAGCGGATCGATTGTCATTGTTCGAAGAAGGCCGCCCGCCGGCTTCGCTTCGGCATCGCGGCGCTGGCGAGTATAGGTTTCGTTGAATGAATGTTCAATCGATTGATGGCGTCGTCGACACCGGTGTTTACACCCATCGGCAATTTCTTTATTGAAAAAACGTTCAACCCGTCATACCATCGGCGGGCAGTCCGCGTGGACGATTGCGCGGGCGTTCCTTCCCGAACCTCGGAGTGCACCGGATGACGACCCACCTCAGCCCCGCCGCCGATCCGCGCCTGCGCTCGGCCTACGAAGGACAGAAGTCGCGCCCGTACGATCCGGACGCGCCGATCGCGACGCCGCTCGAACTGCACCGCTGCGTCGTGCGGCCCGAATGGGTCGACTACAACGGCCACATGAGCGAATCGTGCTACCTGCTGGTGTTCGGCGACAGCAGCGATGCGTTCTTCCGCTACTTCGGCATCGACGACGACTATCGCGACGCGGGCTGCTCGATCTTTTCGGCGGAAACGCATATCCGCCACCTCGGCGAAGCGATGCTCGGCGATCCGCTCAGGCTCACGCTGCGGCTGCTCGACGTCGACGATCGGCGTCTGCACGTCTTCCATTCGATGCATCACGCGACGACCGGCGCGCAGCTCGCGACCGGCGAACAACTGCTGACCCACGTCGACCTGCGCGCGAAGCGCTCGGCGCCATTTCCCGACGCGATCCGCCGGCATCTCGACGCGATTCACGCCGAGCATGCACGCGCGCCGCGCGAGCCGCACGCCGGCCGCGCGATTGCGATCCGCCGCCCCGCCCCGGTTTCCCGCTGACGACATCGATGAACGACGGAGCCTCCATGCAGACGAACGACGCCTGGCGCACGCGCGCCGGCCATCTCGAGATCGAATCCCGCGCCTTCGTCGACGGCGCCTTCCGCGACGCGCACGACGGCGCGACGTTCGCCTGTACGAGCCCGATCGACGGCCGCGTGCTCGCGCAGGTCGCGCATTGCCGGCCGGCCGACGCGGACCTGGCGGTCGCGGCCGCGCGGCGGGCGTTCGAGCAAGGCGCCTGGCGCGGCGCGACGCCGCGCGAGCGCAAGCGCGTGCTGCTGCGCTGGGCCGCGCTGATCCGCGAGCACGCGGACGAGCTCGCGCTGCTCGAAACGCTCGATACCGGCAAGCCGATCGGCGACACGACCGCGATCGACATCCCGTCCACCGCGTACTGCGTCGAATGGTTCGCGGAAGCGATCGACAAGGTCGGCGGCGAAGTCGCGCCAACCGATCATCATCTGCTCGGCCTCGTCACGCGCGAGCCGGTCGGCGTCGTCGCGGCGGTCGTCCCGTGGAACTTCCCCGCGATGATCGCGATGTGGAAATGCGCGCCCGCGCTCGCGGCCGGCAACAGCGTCGTGCTGAAGCCTTCGGAGAAGTCGCCGCTGAGCGCGCTGCGGCTCGCCGCGCTCGCAGCGCAGGCCGGACTGCCGGCCGGTGTGCTCAACGTGCTGCCGGGCCTCGGCGACGCGGGCGAAGCGCTCGCGCGGCATCCGGACGTCGACTGCATCGCGTTTACGGGCTCGACTGCGGTCGGCCACAAGGTCGCACGCGGCGCGGCCGATTCGAACCTGAAGCGCGTGTGGCTCGAACTCGGCGGCAAGTCGCCGCAGATCGTGCTGCCCGACTGCGCCGATCTCGACCGCGCGGCGCGCACCGTCGCGCATGCGGTGTTCTACAACACCGGGCAGATGTGCACGGCCGGCTCGCGGCTGCTGGTCCATCGCGCGATCCGCGACGCGTTCGTCGCGCGCGTGCTTGCGATCGCGCCCGAGTATGCGCCCGGCGATCCGCTGTCGCCCGACACGCGGATGGGCAGCCTGATCGACGCGGCCCAGGTCGAGCGCGTGCTCGGCTATGTCGACGCGGGGCGCGACGAAGCGACGCTGCTCGCCGGCGGCCGGCGCGCGCGGGCCGACAGCGGCGGCCAGTACGTCGAGCCGACCGTGTTCGACTGCCCGCGCGCCGATGCGCGAATCGTGCGCGAGGAGATCTTCGGGCCGGTGCTCGCGGTGACCGCCTTCGACGATCTCGATACGGCGGTCGCGCTCGCGAACGATACGCGCTACGGACTCGCGGCGTCGGTGTGGACCGCGGACCTGGCGACCGCGCACGAAACCGCGCGCCGCTTGCGCGCGGGCACGGTGTGGGTGAACGGCTACGAGGAAACCGACGACATGAACTTCCCGTTCGGCGGCTTCAAGGAATCGGGCAACGGACGCGACAACTCGCTGCATGCGCTGGAGAAGTACACGGAGTTGAAGTCGACGATCGTCAGGTTGCGGTGACACGCCGCGATCGCCCCGTGCATCGGGGTTAGTCAGTACGCAATTTTTCGACAGTCCGCAATAACCGGATATCTCCTCGCGGCGCCGCTCGCTACCATCCATCGAACCGATCCGCCCTGTCCGTGCAGCGAGCAGCACGCTCGCGCGACAGGCGCGGCAACACGCGCTTTTGCCGTGAAAACCAGATGGAGCGACGACTCCCGGGAGACATTCATGCAACGCTACAAGGCGCTGACCGCGGCCCTGTTGGTGGTTTCCGCCATTGCCGCCGGCGTCGCGGCCTGCGGAGGCCATGTCGACGACGGCGCCGCCGCGACGGTCTTCGCCGCGAACGACCTACCGGAAACGGGGCTGCAGGGACAAGTCCCGATCGCGGACCAGACCAGCGGCCGCTCGACCGCCGGCTATCGCAAAGGGATGACGCTCGTCGGCCAATCGACGCTGATGGACCGCGGCGGCAACATGCAACTGGCGTGGTACCGGAACTGCGCGTATGTCGACAACGGCTCGGCGGGCAATCACCCGCTCGAAGGGCTGGCCGTCGTCGACGTCAGCGACCCGGCCAAGCCTTCGCTGGTCAGGATCGTCTCCAGCCCGACCGGACACAACAGCTGGGAAGGCCTGGAAGTCGGTTCGGCCACCGGCGTGATGGTGGCTTTCGCGACATCGCGTACGAACCCGCTGTATACGACACTGTTCGGCGCCGACAATCCGAACAACGACGGCATCGCGGCAGACGCGCTCGACGTCTACGACCTGTCGCAGGACTGCCGCAACCCGGTGCGCGCGGCCACGCTGAGTACGCGCGACTTGTTTCCCGGCGGCATCCACGGCCTGAAGATCTCGCCGGACGGCAGGACCGCCTACATCTCGACGATCAAGGCGTTCGCGGCGCCGGCGTCGCAGGCCACGCTCGCCGCCGTCGACATCTCGGTGCCGTCCGCGCCGAAGGTCATCGCAACCTGGAACTGGAACGACGATCCGGAGAACACCGGCGCCGAGGCCTGGCACGACGGCGATATCAGCGACGACGGCAATACGCTCTACTGGGGCACCGTCGCGAGTTTCGCGAACGAACCCGTCAAGCACACGGGCGTGCGCGCATTCGACGTGTCGTCGATCCGGAACCGGTCGGCCAATGCGTCGTTCAGGCTGCTCGGGAAAGTCGACTGGACGGACTGCGGCGATTCGCAGGGGCATACGGTCCAGTTCGCGAAGATCAATGGCGCACCGTACGTGTTCGCCGGCGCCGAATGCACGGGCGTGCAGTACCACGTGATTCCGGTCGGCGATCCAGCACACATGACGGTGGCCGCGACCTATACGACCGAGGCCAGCGACCCGAAGAACGCCGCCGCGGTGGCGAATGACAACGTGACCTACTGGGGGCACTACACCGGCGTCGACAGTGTCGCGAACGCCACCACGCTGTTCGTCACGTGGTACGGCTCCGGCCTGCGCCTGCTCGACATCCGCGATCCGCTGCACATCAAGGAATTTGCGTACTACAACCCGCCCGCGCATCCGAACAACGTGTTCTGCGGCTTCATGTGCGCGACCAAGAACGAGGTGCTGATGAGCGACGTTCATTACGACAGGGGTTCGGGAAACATCTGGTTCGCCGGCGTGAACGGCGGCTTCTACGTTGCGCACATTACGGCGTCCGCCGGTCCGAACGGGCTGACCGTACAGTGATCCGATGACTGCGACGTCGCCATCGCAAATGCGGCCGCATCGTTCACGCCGATACGCGACGGGCTTCGTCGTGCTCGCGTGCGCCGCCCCGGCAGCCGCTCATGCCCATGCATTCGGTGCGATCTACACGCTTCCGCTGCCGCTGTGGCTGTACCTGTACGGCTGCGTCGCCGCGCTCGTTGCATCGTTTGCCGTGGCGATCGTGGTCGGTCACGACGGACGCTGGCTCGGCATCCCGGTTCAACGTCAGCGCGGCACACCCGAAGCGGACGAGCGCCGGCTCGATCGTCTTTGCAACCGATGGTGGCTTCGCGCCGCCGGCGTTGCCACGCTGGCGATCGGTACGACATGCGCACTGGTCGGCTCGCCGGTCGCCAGCGCGAATCTGAGCATGACGCTGTTCTGGGTACTGTTCGTGCTGGGTTTCCAGTACCTGTGCGCATGCTTCGGCAATCTCTACCGCGCGGTCAACCCGTGGCGGACGACGGCGCAACTCGCCGGTATCGCGACAGGCGGCGGCAAGGCGATGCGACACGGCGATGCGCGCGGCTACTACGTCGCATTCGCTTTCCTGTACGGACTGATCTGCCTCGAGTTGTTCGGCAGCGGCAGCCCGCGCGAACTCGGGATGGCCTTGCTCGCGTATACGGCGATCAATCTGACGGGTGCTCGTGCGCTGGGCTCGCGCGCGTGGTTCGGCAGCTTCGAAGCGTTCGCAGTGCTGTTCAACATCGTCGGTTCGCTATCGTTGCTGCGCCCGACGCACCGACAGTTGGCGATCGTCGAGCCGGTCATCGTGCCGTGCGCCGACGGCGGCACGTTGCGGGCGCCGCCGACCGGACTGATGCTGTGCATCCTGTTCCTGCTGTCGTCGACGGCGTTCGACGGTTTCCGCGACACGCGCGTCTTCGTCGATCTTTACTGGGTGCACGCCTACCGGTTTCTCACGCCGTGGACAGGGTCGGACATCACGCGCTCGTTTCCGCTGCTGCAATCGGGCTACCACGCGCTGCAGTACGTCGCGCTGCTCCTGTCGCCGCTGCCATTCGCGGGCGTCCTGTGGCTAGCCTGCCGCTGCGGCAAGGCGTTGCTGCGCACGCGCATTTCGTCGGTCACGCTCGCGCACGCGTTCTCTCCGGCCGTCATTCCAGTGGCCGTCGGATACAACGTCGCGCATTACTTCACGCTGCTCGCGTCGCAAGGGCCGGATATCGTCAGACTGATCTCGGACCCGCTCGGAAACGGCTGGAATCTGTTCGGGACCGCGTTTCATCACACGGGCACGCCGATCCTGCCGGCCGACCTGGTCTGGCATATCCAGGTCGCCGCGATCCTGGGCGGCCATGTGATCGGCATCCTGGCCGCGCACCGGATCGCCCTTCGCATCTTCGGCACGGGCAAGACGGCCGCGCTCAGCCAGTTCCCGACGCTCGTCGTGATGCTGCTCTATACGACCGCCGGGCTCTGGATCCTGTCGGCGCCGTTCGCCGGCGACGGGATGGCCGTGGTGCGATAAAAGCGAGACCCGGGTTCCGCTCATGTGCGAACCCGGATTCATTCCTGCCAGGAAACAATCAATCGCATCGCGGCGATTCCGCTCCGGTGCGGGACGTTCTAGACTGTCGGCTCCTCCCTTCCGGACCCACGCGATGACCGACGTCCTGCCGCTGACCACCGATCCCGATTCGGGCCTCCAGTATCTGCTGCGCCCGGCCGCCGGCCCCGCCGTCGCACGCCTGTTGCTGCTGCACGGCGTCGGCGGCAACGAAACCAACCTGCTCCACGTCGCCGGCGCGCTCGATCCGCGCATCGAGATCGCATTCCTGCGCGGCCCGCTCACGTTCGGCCCCGGCCAGCACGCCTGGTTTCCGGTGCGCTTCGGCCCGAACGGCCCCGAAATCGACGCGGCCCGCGCGGACGAGAGCCGCGTCAAGCTGATCACGCTGCTGCGCGCGTGGCGCGCGCGGGGCGATGCGTCGCCCGCCTTGCCGACCGTGATCGCCGGCTTCAGCCAGGGCGGCATCATGAGTGCCAGCGTCGGCCTCACGTCGCCCGGCGACGTCGCCGCATTCGCGGTGCTGTGCGGCCGCATCCTGCCGGAGATCGATCCGCTGATCGCGCCGCGCGACGCGCTCCGCCCGTTGCACGCGCTGGTCATGCATGGTCAGTTGGACGACAAGCTGCCCGTCGCGTGGGCCGAAACCGCCGATGCGAAGCTGGCCGCGCTCGGCGTCGCGCACGACACGCGGCTGTATCCGGTCGGGCACGAACTCGACGCGCAGATGGCCCGCGACTTCGGCCGCTGGGTCGGCGAACGCGTCGGGCTGGGCTGAGCGCGTCGATCGCGCGAACGGACGCAAGCTGCCGGCCCGCGCCCGCCGCGGCGGGCGACGCGTCAGTTGCGCACCGGTTCGCCGACCGCGCGCGCCGCCACCGCGCGCTCGCGCGCCGCGCCGCGTCGGGCCAGCATCCAGCCGACCGTCAGCGCGAGCACGACGAGCGGAATCGTCGCGATGGTCCACGTGCCGCCCGGGTAGTCGAACGCCATCAGCACCAGCACGCCGAGCAGGAACGCGAGCGTGAGCCATGACGTGAACGGCGCGCCGGGCATCCGGAACGACACCTCGTTCAGCTCGCCGCGCTTGACCTTGCGACGGAACAGGATCTGGCACATCACGATGAAGCCCCAGGTCGTGATGATCCCGAGCGACGCCATGTTCAGCACGATCTCGAACGCCTGCGCCGGCACGATGTAGTTCAGCGGCACGCCGATCGCATTGATCGCGACCGTGATCAGGATCCCGCCGTACGGCACGCCGCGCGCGTTCATCCGCGATACGAAGCGCGGCGCGGAGCCGCCCATCGCCAGCGAGCGCAGCACGCGCCCGGTCGAATAGAGGCCCGAATTCAGGCTCGACAGCGCGGCGGTCAGCACCACGACGTTCATCACCGTGCCGACGTACGGCACGCCGAGCTTGCCGAAGAACGTCACGAACGGGCTTTCGTGCGCGCTGTACGCGGTCCACGGCAGCAGCAGCGTCAGCAGCACGACCGAGCCGACGTAGAACAGTGCAATCCGCCACATCACGCTGTTGATCGCCTTCGGCAGCACCTTGCGCGCATCGGCGGTCTCGCCCGCCGCGACGCCGACCAGCTCGATGCTCGCATACGCGAACACGACGCCCTGCACGATCAGCACGGCCGGCAGCACGCCGTGCGGAAAGATCCCGCCGTGATCCGCGATCAGGTGCAGCCCCGGCATCTGGCCCGCGACCGGATGGCCGCTCGCGAGGAACACCGCGCCGACCGCGAGGAAGACGCCGAGCGTGCCGACCTTCACCAGCGAGAACCAGAACTCCATTTCGCCGAACACCTTCACGCCGATCATGTTCATCACCGACACGATCGCCAGCGCGCCGAGCGCGAACACCCATTGCGGCACGTCGGAGAACGCGGCCCAGTACTTCATGTAGATCGCGACCGCGGTGATGTCGACGATGCCGGTCGTCGCCCAGTTCAGGTAGTACATCCAGCCCGCGACGAACGATGCGCGCTCGCCCATGAATTCCCGTGCGTAGGACACGAAGCTGCCGCTGGTCGGACGGTGCATCACGAGCTCGCCGAGCGCGCGCATGATCAGGAACGCGAACACGCCGCATACGAGATAGACGAGCGCCAGCGCCGGTCCGGCGTGCTGCAGGCGGCCGCCCGCGCCGAGAAAGAGGCCTGTTCCGATCGCCCCGCCCATCGCGATCATCTGCACGTGCCGGGGCTTCAACTGCTTCGCGTAGCCGGCTTCGTGCGACGCGAACATCGCGTCGGGGTCGGCATGGCGGGAATCCGCGCCGCCGGCCGGATGGGCCGGGCGCTCGCTGGCGTGCTTCATGGTGTGTCTCCGTTTGATTGTGTCGCGCCCGCGTGGGGGCGCTGCTGAGACGGCGTCGTGCGAACGCCGGCGGATCGCGCCGGCGCCGCGCGGCCGGATTAGTACACGCGCGGCCGGATCAGCGCTTCGGGCTGCAGCGCCTCGTCGAGCTGCGCGTCGGTCATCAGCTGGCGATCCAGCACGATCTCGCGGATCGACTTGCCGCTCGCATGCGCCTCGGCCGCCACGGCCGTCGCGTTCTTGTAGCCGATGTACGGATTCAGCGCGGTCGCCAGCGCCACCGAGCGCTCCATCGTTTCGCGCAGCCGCTCGGGGTTCGCGGTGATGCCGCTCACGCAGCGGTCCGCGAGCGTCGTGCAGGCGGCCGTCAGGTGGCTGAAGCTGCGGAACAGCGCGCTCGCGATCACCGGCTCGAACGCGTTCAGCTGAAGCTGCCCGGCTTCGGCCGCGAAGGTCACCGTCAGGTCGTTGCCGAACACCTCGAACGCGACCTGGTTGACGACTTCCGGGATCACCGGGTTGACCTTGCCGGGCATGATCGACGAGCCGGCCTGCACGGGCGGCAGGTTGATCTCGCCGAAGCCGGCGCGCGGGCCGCTCGACAGCAGGCGCAGGTCGTTGCAGATCTTCGACAGCTTGACCGCGATCCGCTTGAGCACGCCCGAGATCTGCACGAACGCGCCGCAGTCCTGCGTGGCTTCGATCAGGTTCGGCGACGTGCTCAGGTCGAGCCCGGTGATGCGCCGCAGCGCGGCCAGCGCCTTCGCCGCGTACTCCGGATGCGCGGTGATGCCCGTACCGATCGCCGTCGCGCCGAGATTGATCTCGCGAATCAGCCAGCCGGCTTCCTGCAGCCGCGCGATGTCTTCCGTCAGCATCACCGCGTAGGTCGAGAACTCCTGGCCGAGCGTCATCGGCACCGCGTCCTGCAGTTGCGTGCGCCCGAGCTTCAGCAGGCCCGCAAACGCATCGGCCTTCTCGGCGAACGCGTCGCGCAGGCGCGCCATCGCCTCGAGCAGATGCTCGACCGCGAAGCAGGTCGCGATGCGGATCGCGGTCGGATAGACGTCGTTGGTGCTCTGCGCGAGATTCACGTGCTCGTTCGGATGCAGATACTCGTACTCTCCGCGCGCATGCCCCATCAGTTCGAGCGCGCGGTTGCAGATCACCTCGTTCGCGTTCATGTTGGTCGAGGTGCCCGCCCCACCCTGGATCACGTCGACGACGAACTGGTCGTGCAGGCGGCCTTCGCGAATCTCGACGCACGCGGCGGCGATCGCGTCGCGGTACGGCCTGGGCAGCAGCCCGAGTTCGCAGTTGGCGTCGGCCGCGGCTTCCTTCACGGCCGCGAGCGCCATCACGAAATACGGCAGCGATGCGATCGTGCGGCCCGAAATGTCGAAGTTCTCTTTCGCACGCAGCGTATGGACGCCGTAGTAGGCGCTTTCCGGAATGCTTCGCTTACCTAAAAGATCCGCTTCGACGCGGAAACCCTTGCCTGCCATCGTGCTCCCTCCTGAGTGTCTCGTTCCGCCGCCCGCGCGTCGCGCATCGCGATGCCCGTCCGGACGTCGTTTGCCGCTTCCCGGCGCGACGGGTTCGCATTCTATGCCTTTGCATAAAGAAGCTCGCCTCTGTATTATCGAAAGCGGTTTTGCGTGAGACGCAACAGCGAGAATCGAATGAAGAAAGGCGTGAAGGAGACCGGCATCGACCATCTGGGTGCGATGCGCGCGTTCGTGAGAGTGGTCGAGACCGGGAGTTTTTCGGCGGTCGCCAAGGAGATGCACGTGTCGACGTCGACCGTCGCGCGCCGCGTGACGGCCATCGAGGAGGCGCTCGGCGTGCCGCTGCTGCATCGCTCGACGCACAGCGTGACGCTGACCGAGGCCGGCAACATCTATCTGGAGCGCGCGGTCACGCTGATCGCCGATCTCGACGACACCCTGCGCGTCGTCGCGGAACTGAATGCGCAGCCGAGCGGCCCGCTGAAGCTGACCGCACCGGTCGCGTTCGGCCGCCGTCATCTGGCGCCGCTGGTCGCGCCGTTTCTCGCGCGCTACCCGACGATCCAGCTCGACGTGCGGCTCACCGACAATCACAACGACCTCGTGGCGGGCGGCTTCGATCTCGACATCCACGAGGGCGAGAACTACCTCGACAACCTGGTCGTGCACCGGCTGTCGCGCAACGACAGCATCCTGTGCGCGACACCCGCCTATCTCGACCGCTGCGGGCGCCCGGCGTCGCCGGACGACCTGACGCAGCACAACTGCCTGCGCTACGTGCACCCGGAAGGCGATCCGCGCTGGGAGCTCGTCGACGGCGACGCGCGGCACAGCCTGCTGCCGGCCGGCAATCTCGTCACCGACCATTCCGAACTGCTGCTCGAGGCGACCTGCGCGGGGCTCGGCATCGCCGAGTTCGAGATCTGGCTGGTGCGCGACCTGCTCGCGAGCGGCCGGCTCGAAGCCGTGCTGCCGCGCTATCGGCTGCACAACAAGCTGACCGGCGAATTCATCTACATCGCGTATCTGGCGAACCGGCGCAGCTCGGCGAAGCTGCGCGTGCTGAAGGATTTTCTCGCGGAACAGCTCGCCGATATCGGCGAGCTGTCGGAAGCGGAGCTGCGCAGGATCCGCGGCGCGCACGCGTAGCGGTGGCGTGCGGCCGCGACGCCGCCGCCCCGCTCAGCCTTGCTGCAATTCGAACGGGAAGGTCACGTGCCCGATCTCGACGCCCTGCGTATTGCGCATCGGCGGCCGGTGGAAGCCGGCCAGCTGCGCGCGCTGCGCCGCCGTGCCGATCTGCAGCCGCTCGAGGATCTCGCTGACGACCATGTACAGCACGTCGATGTTGCCGTCCTCGATCTTGACCGAGATGCCGAGCGCGCCGTCGGCGCCGAGTGCGCGCGTGCGCGCCGACGCGCGGATGCCGAGCCCGTAGCACGCATCCGCGCCGAGCTTGCCGACGACCTGCCCGTCGAACGCGCGCATCAGCACCGTGCAATAGCGGCCGTCGCCGGCCACCAGTTCCGGATAGCCCGTCATCGCATGGTGAATCCGCGCCAGCGCGCGAACGCGCGCGGTGAGCGCGTCGCCGCCGGCTTCCACCGCGTCCGCGCCATCGGCCAGCGACGCGTACAGACGCGCGAGGCGGTCGAGCGAAAACGCGGGCGTCGGCAGGTTGCAGCCGTCGATCGCCCACTCGACCTCGTCGTCGCGCAAGCCGCACGCGTCGGCCACGACCTGCTTCACGCGCACCTGCATCGGATGATCCGGCAGATGGTAGTCGGCCAGCGCGGCGCCGATCGCGCGCGCGCCGGCCAGCATCCCGACGTGCTTGCCCGAACAGTTGCTGCACACGCCGGTCGGCGTGTAGTCGCGCTTGATCCACGACCGGTAGACCGCGTCGGACAACGGCGGATGCCCGCCGCAGCGCAGATCCGACTCCTGCGCATCGACCTTCGACAGCATCGCCCGCGTGCGCGCGATATGCCGGTCCTCGCTGCTGTGCGACGCGCACATCAGCGCGATGTCCGCGTCGTCGAACCCGAACCGGTCGGGGCCGCCCGTCTCGATCACCGACAACGCCTGCGCCGGCTTCGCCGCCGAACGCGCGAGCGTCATCCGGAACGGGTCGCCGAACCGCAGCAGCAACCTGCCGCGGGCGTCCACCACCGCCACATGGGCGGCGTGCGTGTTCTCGATCGCGTTGGCGCGGTACGTGACGACCGCTGCGCGTGACGTGTCCATCGTGTCCTGTCTCCTTCCTCGGGCCTGCTTGCCGGGGCCCGTCCAACCGGTACGGCAGTGTATCGATTCGCCGGCGCGGCGCGCGGCGCAGCCGACGAAAAGCGGTGTTGCATCGGACGCAAAGCCATCCCGCCGGCCGGAAACCTGACTGAATTAGTACAAAAACCATTCAATTGTTTACTAATTCAGGACCAGTCCGTACAATTGCGACCGCAAACGCGAATCATACGCATTTAGATTGACGTTTTCCGCTGTCCTGCGCGCCGCCGCCCGCATCGAGAAAACGCACCGCTTACCGATACTTCCGCTGCTTTCCGATATGCCTGCCCAGTTCAAGACGAGGCCCCGCGCCCTCGCATCGGCGCTGACCTGCTCCGTTTTCCTGACACCGCTGCTCGCCTCCGCCGAAACCGCTCCGGCCGCCGCTTCCGCCACCGATCGCACGCCCGCACCGCAACAGGCCGCCGCCGTCGACGCGTCGGGAACGCTGCCGACGATCGCGATCCAGTCGTCCGCGCTGTCGGACATGCAGGTGAAGCGCTCGCCGTCGTACAAGTTCACCGCGCCGCTGCTCGACACGCCGCGCTCGATCACGGTGATTCCCGAGCAGCTGATCAAGGAAAAGAACGTCACGTCGTTCGCCGACGCGCTGCGTTCGGTGCCGGGCATCACGTTCCTCGGCGGCGATGCGGCCGCGAACCCGTCGGCCGACCGCCCCGTGATCCGCGGTTTCGAATCGCGCAACTCGATCTTCGTCGACGGCATGCGCGACTCGGGACTGCAGAACCGCGAGACCTTCGCGATCGAGCAGATCAGCGTGGTCAAGGGCCCCGACTCGGTCTACGCGGGCCGCGGCTCGGTGGGCGGCAGCGTCGATATCGTCACCAAGACGCCGCAGAACGACAACTTCATCAACAGCAGCATCGGCTTCGGCACCGACGGCTACAAGCGCGCGACGATCGACGCGAACCGCAAGATCGACGACACGACCGCCGTGCGGCTCAACGTGATGGGCCACGACGCGAACCAGGCCGGCCGCAACGACGTATACAACAAGCGCTGGGGCGTCGCGCCGTCGATCGTGTTCGGGCTGAATACGCCGACCACGGTCACGCTCAGCTACTACCACATGAACTCGTACGACATGCCGGACTTCAGCGTGCCGTTCCGTTCGACGGGCGGCACGCCGGTGCCGACCGATCGCGGCCAGTTCTTCGGGCTGAACACGCGCGACTACCGCTACGGGCAGACCGACACCGGCGAAGTGCGCGTCGAGCACCGCTTCAACGACGACTGGAAGCTGAAGAACACGACGATGTTCGGGCGTTCCACGCTCGATTACGTGGCGACGAATCCGCAGATCCTCGCGTCGGATCCGAACATGCTGAGCCTGCAGGCGAAGAGCGGAAAGTATGCGACGAACGGCATCGCGAACCAGACCGAGGTGACCGGCCGTGCCAACCTGTTCGGCATGCAGCATACGATGACGGCCGGCGTCGAGTTTGGCCTCGAACAGAATCGCTACGAGGGCTATCTCGTCACCGACTCGCTGGGCAACAACATTCGTTCGGGCGGCCCGTGCACGGTGACCGGCAACTGCACGCCGATCGCCGGCGGCTGGAACCCGAACATGCCGTGGACCGGCAACATCGTGCTGAACGGCGACAAGAGCTTCCCGGGCCCGACGACCAACACGCGCACGACCACCGCGTCCGCGTACATCTTCGACACGGTGAAGCTGACCGAGCAGTGGCTGTTCAACGCGGGGCTGCGTTTCGACCGCTACGACATCACCGCGAAACAGGCCGGCGTCGCCGACCTGTCGAACACGTCGAACCTGTTCAGCTACCAGTTCGGCCTCGTGTTCAAGCCGGTGCGCACGGTGAGCCTGTACGCGTCGTACGGCACGTCGTCGAACCCGCCCGGCTCGAACGGCGGCCTCGGCGGCGGCAGCGACCAGATCACCGCGAACAACCAGAGCCTGTCGCCGGAGCGCTCGCGCAACATCGAGGTCGGCGCGAAGTGGGACGTGATCGACGGGCAGCTGTCGCTGACGTCCGCGCTGTTCGACACCGAGAAGACCAACGCGCAGGTGAGCGACGGCCTCGGCCACACGATCAACGCGGGCAAGCAGCGCGTGCGCGGCGCCGAACTCGGCTTCGCGGGCAACCTGACCGGCAAGTGGCACGTGTTCGGCGGCTACTCGTACCTGAACGCGGTGACGGTCGATGCGGGCCCCGGCAATCCGGGCGGATCGGGCCTGCCGATGGTGATGGTGCCGAAGCACAACTTCACGCTGTGGACGAGCTACGACGTGCTGCCGAAGCTCACGCTCGGCGCGGGCGCGACCGTGATGAGCAAGACCTATGCATCGGTCTCGCAGACGGTGAAGAAGTGGACGCCCGGCTATGCACGCTTCGATGCGGCCGCGACGTGGCGTGTGAACAAGACGATGGACGTGCAGCTGAACGTGCAGAACCTGTTCGACAAGAAGTACTACGCGAGCGCCTATCCGATCTACGCGACCTGGGCGCCCGGCCGCTCGGCGATGGTCACGCTCAACTTCTATCAGTAATGCCGGTTGCGGCGGGAAGGCGCGCGGCGCCCTTCCCGCCTGCGCTCACCACGGCAACGAATACGTCTTCACGTTCGTGAAGCTCTTCATCGCCTCCTGCACGCCTTCCTTGTAGCCGAGCCCCGAGTCCTTCACGCCGCCGAACGGCGTCAGCTCGAGCCGGTAGCCCGGCACTTCGCGCACGTTCACGCTGCCGACTTCCAGTTCGGTGATGAAGCGCGTGATCGCGTCGAAGCGGTTCGTGCAGATCGACGACGACAGCGCATAGTCGGTACTGTTCGACATCCTGATCGCTTCGTCGATGTCGCGAAAACGCATGATCGGCGACACCGGCCCGAACGTCTCGTACTTGACCAGCGGCATGTCGGGCGTCACGCGATCGACGACCGTCGGCGAATACAGCGCGCCTTCACGCACGTTGCCGACCAGCAGCCGCGCCCCGCGCGCGATCGCGTCGTTGACCTGTTGCTCGCAGAACTTCGCGGCCGCTTCGTCGATCACCGTACCCATGTCGACCGACGGATCGGCCGGATTCCCGTACGACCACGCGCGCGTCTTCTCGACCACCAGCTCGGTGAAGCGGTCGGCGACCGATTCGTGCACCAGCATCCGCTTGATCGCGGTGCAACGCTGCCCGGAGTTCTTGTACGAGCCCGACACGGCAAGCGTGCTCGCCTCGTCGAGATCCGCGTCGTCCATCACGATGATCGGATCGTTGCCGCCGAGTTCGAGCACCGCGCGGCGGTAGCCCATCCGCAACGCGATCGACTTGCCGATCGCCACGCCGCCGGTGAACGTGATCAGGTCGATCGCCGGGTTCGTGACGAGTTCGTCTGCGATCTCGCGCGGGTCGCCGGTCAGCACCTGCAGCATCTGCGGCGGCAGGCCCGCCTCGTACAGGATGTCGGCGAACAGGTAGCACGACAGCGGCACCTTCTCCGACGGCTTGACGACGATCCGGTTGTTGGTCGCCACTGACGGCACGACCTTGTGCGCGACCTGGTTCATCGGATGGTTGAACGGCGTGATCGCGGAGATCGCGCCGAGCAGCGGCTCGCGCTGCGTGTAGACGCGCCGCTTCTTGCCGTGCGGCGTCAGATCGCACGAGAAGATCTGCCCGTCGTCCTTCAGCACTTCGCCGGCGCCGAACGTCAGCACGTCGGCGACGCGCCCCGCTTCGTACGTCGAATCCTTGACGCACAGCCCGGCTTCGGCGGTGATCAGCGCCGCGATGTCGGCGGTGCGCGCGCGCACGATCTCGGCCGCGCGTCGCAGGATCGCCGCGCGCTCGTGGCGCGTGAGCGACGGCCGGTACGCCCGCGCGACCGAGAATGCGCGCCGCACGTCGTCGAGCGTCGCCTTCGGCACCGTGCCGACGAGCGCGCCGTCGTATGGGTTGCGCACCTCGATCACCGCATCGCGCCACACGCGTTGCCCGTCGATGCGCAGCGCTTCGTGCCGCACGCTCGATGCGGGAATCGGCTTCAGGACCGTGCTCATTTCGTCTCCGTTGTGGTGTCTTTGCGTGCCTGCTTGCCCGCGTTGCGCGACGACCGCGCATGCGTGCTATCCGACCACGACCAGCCCTTCGTGCGCGAGGCAGCGGCACAGCGTCGCCCACGCCGGCGAATCGGGCCACGCACGCGCGCCGGCGTCGATGCGGATCGGCTGCCCGAACGCGCGCGACGCGCACGCGAGCAGCGTGTGCGCGATGCCGCTGCGCCGGTAGGCGGGCTCGACATACAGCCGCGCGAGCATCGGCCACGGCGTGTGGTCGTCGATGCACAGCTCGCCGATCGCCGCGTCGTCGCGATACGCGACGGCCGTCGCATGCGCGTCGTCGAACACGATGCGGATCACGCGCTGGCAGCGATCCCGAAACACGAAAACATGCATGGCGACGCTCTCCGATCGACGTTGCCGGCAAACGCGGCGCGCGCGCCGTCCCGCCCCCGCGTACCGGGGAGTTATCCCAATCGTCCGGGTGCGACGAGTTGAGTATCGTCTTGCCACGTCGGCGCACACTAGTACCAGACCGCGCCTTTCATTGAGTCCACATCCGCGGCGCGGCGCGCGTACCCGCGCTCCCGCGCCCCCTTGCGGGAGCGCGCGCCGGGCGCGCCGCTTCGCGCGGCCCGCACCGTTTACAGGAGGAAGCATGTCGAGTCGCACCCCGACCGCGTTATGGGCCCAGCAGTTCCGGCGGTCGTCGGCATCGAAGACAAGCCTGCAGGATCAGATCCGCCGCATGCTGGTGGCCGCGATCCTCGACGGACAGCTTCCGCCGGACGCCGCACTGCCGTCGAGCCGCGAGCTCGCCGACCAGCTCGGCGTGGCGCGCAACACGGTCGTGCTCGCGTACCAGATGCTCGTCGAGGAGGGCTACCTGATCTCGCGCGAGCGCAGCGGGCACTTCGTGAACCCGAAGATGCTCGAGGGGATACCGGGCTTCGCGGCCGCGCCGCCCGGCGCGCAACCGGACGCCGGCGGCGGCGATGCGCCGCAGCGGCCGGCATGGCACAAGCGGATCGCGCATCCGCCGTCGGCGCAGCGCAATATCGTGAAGCCCGCGAACTGGCAGCACTACGAATTTCCGTTCATCTACGGGCAGTTCGACCAGTCGCTGTTTCCGACCAACGACTGGCGCGAGTGCTGCCTGAAGGCGCTGTCGGTGATGGAGATCCGCAACTGGGCGCCCGACCTGATCGAACGCGACGACGAATCGCTGATCCAGCAGATCCGCACGCGCGTGCTGCCGCGTCGCGGCGTGTTCGCGATGCCCGACGAGATCGTGGTCACGAACGGCTGCCAGCAGGCGCTGTACCTGATTGCCGACCTGCTGTGCGACAAGCACACGACGGTCGGCTTCGAGAACCCCGGCTACCCGGACGCGCGCAACATCTTCGAGAACCGCAACGCGCGGCTGCTGCCGCTGCCCGTCGACGGCAACGGGATCGCGCCCGATGCGCAGGACGCCGTGCTCGCGCGCTGCGACTACGTCTACGTGACGCCGAGCCACCAGTGCCCGACCACCGCGACGATGCCGGTCGAGCGCCGCCGCGCGCTGCTCGAGCGCGCGCAGCAGCACGATTTCGTGATCATCGAGGACGACTACGAGAGCGAGAACACGTTCTCCGGCACGCCGCATCCGGCGCTGAAGAGTCTCGACGGCGCCGATCGCGTGATCTATGTCGGCAGCCTGTCGAAGACGTTCGCGCCGGGCCTGCGGCTTGGTTACGTGGTCGGGCCGCGCGAGCTGATCCGCGAGCTGCGTGCGCTGCGGCGGCTGATGGTGCGCCACCCGGTCGCGTATATCCAGCGCGCGTTCGCGACCTTTCTCGCGCTCGGTCATCACGACGCACTGCTGCGCCGGCTCGCGCATGCGTACAGCGAGCGCTCGCAGGCGCTAATGGCGGCGCTCGACGCGCATCTGCCGGAAGCGCGCTACGTGCAGGTGACGGGCGGCGCGTCGTGCTGGGTCGAGGGCCCGCCGTGGCTCGACGCGGCGCGCCTTGCGGCCGATGCGCAGGCCGCCGGCATCCTGATCGAGCCGGGCGACGTGTTCTTCATGCGCGACGACGATGCGCACCGCTATTTCCGGATGGGGTTCTCGGCGATTCCGCTCGACCGGATCGATGCGGGCGTGCAGGCGCTGGCGCAGTGTGTGCGCGCGCAGAAGCCCGATTAATGAACGAGGCCCGCAGTGGCGCGGGCCTTGTCGCGGGACGCGAACATCAAGGCACGGTGTGCGGATTCGCGCAACAATCGTCAGGGCACCCCGGCCCTACATTGACCTCCACACGCCTTCCCGTTTCCTCGATCTCGGGAATCGGCTTGTAGACTCTGCCGATCAAAGCACTCCGTTTTCCTCTGATCGCGAACTGATCAAGTGCATTTATGACGTTTTGTGCGCGTCGGTATGCCAGTCGTCGCGCGTCTTTCTCGGTCGGCTCCGAAAGTCCGACAGTCCAGACGAGGTCGATAAGCAGAAATCGACTGCGCAGATCACGCGACCATACCGACAACCTCGCCAGTTCGGTGACAGGAATCTCGCTTGAGTCGCTTTCGAAGCGAACGTCGATATATTGGCCGGATAGATTTTTTGGCCCGTCGCACGCCAACGCTGTCTGCATACCGATGAACGCGAGCGCGAGGACCGCCAGGAGTTTAGTCTCCATCTACGACGTATCCCGCAATGCTATCGGCATTGTTGATCGCCAAATCCGGATGTGATCGCCCCCATGCGGAAAGGAATGGCGTGATGTAGTACTGCTCGTCCGTGGTTGCCATGGTGTCCAGGAAATGACTTGCTTCGTGAATGATCACGGATACTTGGGAATCCGCATACGCGCTCCAGGGACGCATGGTACAAAACTTGGCGCTGATCGAGAACGTGTGCGTTGCGGTGTCCGGTGCGCAAACGTGGGCGGCCTCCTGCCCCGCTCCCAGTGGGTGGGGTGTGCAACCCGTCGCCAGATCGGCCGCGCTCCCCGTACGAACGACGTTGTGCTCGCTGAACGAACGGACAACATTCAGCACCTTCGTCAATCCGGTCAGAAGCCGTCTACGGGTTTGCTCGTCATCGCGACCGAACCACTTGAATACGCGGCCTTTCTCGTGCGAGGACCATTCCGTCAAGAAGGCAACGCGCGCCTCCAGCCGATTCACGGCAATCGCCTGCGCCCGAGCGAACATTATCCGAAACTCAGAATTGCTCATGTTTTCGCAGATCGGCCGCATGTCGACATCGGCGAACCGCTGCGATCCCTTGATGGTATTCGTCGTTGTCTCGGCCACCTCGGTTTGATTCGTCATCGTTTCAGTCCCCGACAAAAAGCTTCAGCGTCTGCGGGCCTTCCGTTCTCACGCGCAACGTGCACCCGCTTGCGTCGCTCGATCCCGACGCAAGCACATTGCCGGACTGATCCTTGATCCAATACCGCACATTGCTCAACGGTTGCTTTGTCCGCTTGTCCCGGATCACGAACTGCTCGTCATGGACTACCGGTGTAACGGAACGCGTGAGTGCGCTTGACGAACGCGCACCGATTCCGGCCGAACCGTCCGAAACATCGTAAAAAATGGTGCAATCACTGCCCGCGAGAACTCTGTTCGTTCCGCATGGACAAAGTACGTGGTCACCCTCGAGAACAACATTGCGGCCGTGCCACGTCATGCGTGTTGCGCCCCCGACAATCTTGAACGAACCCTTGCAGTTGCCGCATGTTGCCTCGTCGCCATCAAGCGCTACATGTTTGTCTTTATGAAACATCGTGGCTGTCGTTGCGGTAACGAAGCCCCCTGTAGTCGTCGGGTCACCGTTTCTGACTGCTCGTCGCGACATAGTCGGATCCTTAGATAAGTTGGCAAAAAATCGATTGCATGCCTGCTCTCCCGCACTACGCAAAAATCCGGGGAGCGACCACGCAAAACCAACGAAATATTGACCCGCAAACTCGCGCACACACCAACAGATACACGCTCCTCGATTTTTCAAATAAGGCAACTCGACTTCAGACACGTCCCATCTAACCAAATCAATTTAGAACAATCTTGATTCCCACCATCCAATCCCGAAATCGATCCCTTACTTTTCAAATATAAATCACGCCCGCCCATCAATCATCGATCCGATATCTCGCCCAAAAATAACCATTAAATAATTAAAAGCTGTCACGCCGCCCCTCCCCGCCACCATCACCGACAACGCCGCTGGCCCAAGCGAAACCCTCAAACTGGCGCTACCGTCAAAAACAGTCGCTCACTAACGTGTCGATACCGCGTGCCGCATGCGTGCCAGCGCAGCGCGGCCGCCCACCACTCGACAGGAGACACGTTATGGCTGACACGCTCACCGCCCCCGGCGCCGTCACGGCCGCCACGCTCGCGGCCTTTTCCGATGCATTCAACCGGCACGACGCGAACGCGCTGATGGGCTTCATGACCGAGGACTGCGTGTTCGACGCGGCCGGCGGCCCCGACATCCACGGCACGCGCTTCGTCGGCCGCGACGCCGTGCGCGCCGCGTTCGAAGCCGTGTTCAAGACTTTCCCCGACGCGCATTGGGGCCAGGGCCGCCACACCGTGTGCGGCGAGCGCGGCGTCTCCGAATGGGTGTTCACGGGCACGCACGCGGACGGCTGGCGCATCGAGGCCGAAGGCTGCGACCTGTTCGAATTCCGCGACGGGCTGATCGCCGTCAAGCGCGCGTTCCGCAAGGAACGGCCGAAGCAGCCGGCCTGAGCGCCCCCGGCGCGCGCCGCCGACGCGACGCGTTTTGAAACGAATCATTTCATTTCATTTCACATTCCCCGATGACCGGCGGTAACGCTTGACCCGGTTCCGCCAGCAAATAGCATTTGGAACAGGACGTTCCGTTAATTGAACAATCCCGGAGACAACCCATGAGCGAACAATCCACTTCCCAGCGCGTTTCGGCCAGCGGCCTGCAGGACATGACGCCGTCCGAAGCCTTCGTCGAGACCCTCGCGGCCAACGGCGTGACCGACATGTTCGGCATCATGGGCTCCGCGTTCATGGACGCGATGGACATCTTCGCGCCGGCCGGCATCCGGCTGATCCCGGTCGTGCACGAACAGGGCGCGGGCCACATGGCCGACGGCTATGCGCGCGTGTCGGGCCGTCACGGCGTCGTGATCGGCCAGAACGGTCCCGGCATCAGCAACTGCGTGACCGCGATCGCGGCCGCGTACTGGGCGCACAGCCCGGTCGTGATCGTCACGCCGGAAGCCGGCACGATGGGCATCGGCCTCGGCGGCTTCCAGGAAGCGAACCAGTTGCCGATGTTCCAGGAATTCACGAAGTACCAGGGCCACGTCACGCACCCGGCGCGGATGGCCGAATTCACCGCGCGCTGCTTCGACCGCGCGCAGGCCGAGATGGGGCCGACGCAGCTCAACATTCCGCGCGACTACTTCTACGGCAAGGTCAAGGTCGAGATTCCGCAGCCGCGCAAGCTCGATCGCGGCCCCGGCGGCGAGCAGAGCCTGAACGACGCGGCCGAGCTGATCGCGCAGGCGAAGTTCCCGGTGATCATCTCGGGCGGCGGCGTCGTGATGGCCGATGCGATCGAGGAATGCAAGGCGCTCGCCGAACGGCTCGGCGCACCGGTCGTCAACAGCTACCTGCACAACGACTCGTTCCCGGCGAATCATCCGCTGTGGTGCGGCCCGCTCGGCTATCAGGGCTCGAAGGCCGCGATGAAGCTGCTGTCGCGCGCGGACGTCGTGATCGCGCTCGGCTCGCGCCTCGGGCCGTTCGGCACGCTGCCGCAGCACGGCATGGACTACTGGCCGAAGGACGCGAAGATCATCCAGATCGACGCCGATCACAAAATGCTCGGCCTCGTGAAGAAGATCTCGGTCGGCATCTGCGGCGATGCGAAGGCCGCCGCGGTCGCGCTCACGCAGCGCCTCGCGGGACGCACGCTCGCATGCGACGCGACGCGCGGCGAACGCGCGGACCAGATCGCGACCGAAAAGGCCGCGTGGGAGAAGGAACTCGACGAATGGACGCACGAGCGCGACCCGTTCAGCCTCGACATGATCGAGGAGCAGAAGCACGAGAAGACCTTCAACGGCGGCCAGTACCTGCATCCGCGCCAGGTGCTGCGCGAGCTCGAGAAGGCGATGCCCGAGGACGTGATGGTGTCGACCGACATCGGCAACATCAACTCGGTCGCGAACAGCTACCTGCGCTTCAACAAGCCGCGCAGCTTCTTCGCGGCGATGAGCTGGGGCAACTGCGGCTATGCGTTCCCGACGATCATCGGTGCGAAGGTCGCCGCGCCGCACCGTCCGGCCGTGTCGTACGCGGGCGACGGCGCGTGGGGGATGAGCCTGATGGAGACGATGACCTGCGTGCGCCACAACATCCCGGTCACGGCCGTCGTGTTCCACAACCGCCAGTGGGGCGCCGAGAAGAAGAACCAGGTCGACTTCTACAACCGCCGCTTCGTCGCGGGCGAGCTCGACAACCAGAGCTTCGCGGCGATCGCGCGCGCGATGGGCGCGGAGGGGATCACGGTCGACCGCCTCGAAGACGTGGGCCCGGCGCTCAAGCGCGCGATCGACATGCAGATGAACGAAGGCAAGACGACGATCATCGAGATCATGTGCACGCGCGAACTCGGCGATCCGTTCCGTCGCGATGCGCTGTCGAAGCCGGTGCGCATGCTCGACAAGTACAAGGACTACGTGTGACGACGCGTCGCTGACGCACCCAGCGGCCGGCCGTGCGCGACGCGCGCGGCCGGTTCCCCGGCCGGATGCCAAGCCCCGCGCGGGCCGCCGCTTCCGGCCGTTTTTCCTTCCCGAGCCGCCCATGAAAGCCCTCGACCGCATTCTCGACTCCGCGCGCCGCCAGCCGATGCGCATCGCGCTCTGCGAGGCCGACGATCCGCGCGTGCTGCACGCCGCCGCGCGCGCGACACGCGACGGCATCGCGCATATCGTGCTCGTCGGCGCGCGCGCCGCGATTCACGCGGCCGCCGCGCGCGACGGCATCGACCTCGACGGCATCGCGCTCGTCGATCCGGCCAGCGCCGCCTCGCGCGACGCGTATGCGGACGCGCTGCATGCGCTGCGCAAGAGCAAGGGCATGACGGCCGACGCCGCGCGCGATGCCGTCCTCGACCCGCTCTGCCACGCGAACCTGATGGTGCGGCTCGGCGACGCGGACGGCTCGGTCGCGGGCGCGGTGCACGCGACGGCCGACGTCGTGCGGGCGGCGATCCAGCTGATCGGCGTCGATCCGTCGTTCCGGATCGTGTCGAGCTTCTTCCTGATGATGCTGTGCGAGCCGTTCCACACGATCAAGGGCGGGCTGATCTTCTCCGACTGCGCGCTGGTCGTCGATCCGGATGCCGAGCAGCTCGCCGAGATCGCGATGGCCGCCGCCGACAGCGCCCAGGCGCTGCTCGGCGAGGCGCCGCGCGTCGCGATGCTGTCGTTCTCGACGAGCGGCAGCGCGCATCACGCGGCGGTCGACAAGGTGACGGCCGCGACCGCGCGCGTGCGCGAGCGGCGCCCCGCGCTCGCGATCGACGGCGACGTGCAGCTCGACGCGGCGATCGTCGCCGAGATCGCCGAGCGCAAGATCGCGCATTCGCAGGTCGGCGGCCACGCGAACGTGCTGGTGTTCCCGAGCCTCGAAGCCGGCAACATCGGCTACAAGCTCGCCGAGCGCATCGGCCGCGCGAAGGCCGTCGGCCCGCTGCTGCAAGGGCTGCGCCGGCCGGCGAACGACCTGTCGCGCGGCTGCAGCGCGGACGACGTGTATCACGTGATCGCCGCGACGACCGTACAGGCCCAGGCGGCCGCGCAACGCGCAGCGAGCGCCGAGGCCGCGCACGCATGAGCGCCGACAAACTGGCCGTGCTGATCGCGGTGATCGGCGCCGGCAGCTATTTCCAGACGATTACCGGCTTCGGGCTCGGCATGATCGTGATGGGCGCGACGAGCGGCTTCGGACTCGCGCCGCTCGCGACCGTCGCGACGCTGATGAGCATCGTGTCGCTCGCGAACGGCGCGACCGCGCTGCCCGGCCGGCTGCATCACATCGACTGGCGCGCGGTCGGCGCGGCGACGCTCGGCATCCTGCCGTCGGTCGTCGCGGGCGTGCTGCTGCTCGAATGCCTGAGCCGCTCGGCGGCCGACCTGCTGCAGCTGATCCTCGGCGCGGTCGTGCTGTACGGCGGGCTCAGCGCGGCGCTGCGGCCGACGCCGCTCGACACGCGCTCGGGCAATCGCAGCTTCTTCGTGAGCGGCGTGTTCGGCGGGCTGCTGAGCGGGATGTTCGGCGTATCGGGGCCGCCGCTGATCTTCCAGTTCTACCGGCAGCCGCTGACGCTCGTGCAGATCCGCTGCGCGCTGATCGTGCTGTTTACGACGACCTCGGCGACGCGCGTGCTGTTCAGCGCATGCGAAGGCCAGCTCGACCGCGACATCTGGCTGCTCGCGGCGATGGCCACGCCGGTCGTGATGCTGATGACGGTCGCCGCGCGCCACTATCCGCCGCCGCTGTCGCCGGTCGCAACGCGGCGGCTCGCGTTCGGCGTGCTGATGGCGATCGGCGGCGGACTGATCGCGACGTCGCTGCCGCCGCTGCTGCATCGGGTCTGAGCACCGCGCTTCCGGCGCAGGGCGCGCCGCCGCACCTCATCGCCGTGCACCTCATCGCCGTGCACCTCATCGCCGCGCGCCGATCCAGCCCGCGATTTCGACCAGCCGCTTCATGTCAGGAGGCGACGCGAGATCGATCGCGAGCCGGTGCCGGTAATACGGACCGAGATCGAGCCCGACGCCGAGCCCGAGGATCTCGACGCGGCCGGCCGCTTCCTGGCGCGCGACCACCTGCTTCAGATGGTTGTCGAGATAGAACGGATCGTTGGCGAGCGCCGTCGCGCCGTCCATCGGGCTGCCGTCCGAGATCACGACGAGAATCCGCCGCGCCTCCGGCCGCGCGGCGAGCCGCGCGCACGCCCACTCGACCGCTTCGCCGTCGATGCCTTCGCGAAACAGGTCGGCCTTGAACAGCGCGGCAATGCCGGTGCGCGCATGCCGCCAGCGCGTGTCCGCGTCCTTGAACACCAGGTGGCAGGCCTCGTTCAGCCGGCCCGGATGACGCGGCTTGCCGCGCGCGAGCCAGTCCTGCCGCGCACGGCCGCCGTTCCAGGCGAGCGTCGTGAAGCCGAGCACCTCGGTCGCCACGCCGGCGGCGTCGCCCGCACGGGCGAGCGTATCGACGCTCAGCGCGACCGCATCGATCCATGCCTTCATCGACCCCGAGCAGTCGATCAGGAACGCGAGCGCGCAATCGGCGCGCGGCCGCACGCGTTCGAGCCGGAACAGCCGGCGCTCCGCCGGCGAGCTGACGAGCTGCGCGAGCCGCCGGCCGTCGAGCCGGCCGTGCTCCTCGCCGAACGACCAACCGTCGGGCTGCGGCACGACGAGCGCCGCACGCAGCACGCGCGCGAGCCGCGTCACGTTGATGCGCTGTGCGGCGACCTGCGCATCGAGCCGCTCGCGGTACTCGCGCAGCAGCGCCGCGCGGATCCGCGCGGCCGGCCGCAGTTCTCGGTCATAGCGCGTGGTATATGCGCGATAGACGCCGTCGCCGCCATGCAGCACGACGCTGTCGCCCGTCTCCACCAGCGCCGGCAACTCGACACCTGCCTCGTCGAAATCGACCCACAGCGAGAAATTCGTCAGCGCGTCGTCCGGTTCGCGCGCGTCGTTCGCGTCGCTATCGACGACGGCCGCGCGCGCGTCGCGAATCATCGCCGCGATGCGTCGCGCGAGCGTCAGCGCATGGGCGGCAAACGCGCGCTGGTCATACCGGCAGTGCTTCAGCCCCGCAAGTTGCGCACCGATCTCCGGCACGATCGCCGCGCGCGTCGCTTCGATCAGGTCTTCGGTTTCGTCGAGCACCGGCCAGCCCGACAGGCGCGACCATGCGATCTGCGCGACCGTATAAACGAGAATCCCGACATGCGTATCGGCCTGCCCCGACCGATGGAATGCGCGCGACCACGCTTCGAAGCGATGCCGCAGGTTCTGCGTGAGTCCGCGCATCGCGGGCGGCGCCAGCGATTCGCAGCGCAGTTGCTCGAGCATCTCGAACAGCACGCGTTCGACCGGATCGTCGCCGAGCAGCGCGCGATGCAGGTCGGCGTCGGAATGCAGGATGCGCAGCGCGGCGCCATCCGCCGCGCCGCGCCAGGACGCGAGATCGTCGTCGGCCTGCGCGCGCAGATGCGGCGCATGGATCGGCAGCGGGCGCAGGTCGCGGCATACGCGGCCCGCACGATAATGCAGCGCCGCATCGCGCGTCAGCGCGCGCACGGTCGAGGCGCCCAGCGCTTCGCGCAGCGACGCACGGCGCGCCGCGTCGCGATCGGCGCTCACCGCCCCGCCCCCGGCTCGCCGCCGCCCGCATGCGACGCGACCGCCAGTTCCTCGCCGAAACAGCGCTGGTAATACTCGGCGACGACCGGCCGCTCGGCGTCGTCGCACTTGTTCAGGAACGTGAGCCGGAACGCGAGCGCCGGATCGCGGAAGATCCCGCAGTTCTCGGCCCAGTCGATCACCGTGCGCGGCGACATCAGCGTCGACAGGTCGCCGGTCGCGAAGCCGTTGCGCGTCAGCTCGGCGACGCTCACCATCGATTCGAGCAGCGTGCGGCCGGCTGCGTCGTCCAGCTCGGGCACGCGCGCGCGCACGATGCCGATCTCCTCGTCGCGCGGCAGGTAGTCGAGCGTCGCGACCACGTTCCAGCGATCCATCTGCGCGTGGTTGAGCATCTGCGTGCCGTGATAGAGGCCGTTCAGGTTGCCGAGCCCGACCGTGTTCGCGGTCGCGAACAGCCGGAACGACGGATGCGGATGAATCACGCGGTTCTGGTCGAGCAGCGTGAACTTGCCGTCGCGCTCCAGGATCCGCTGGATCACGAACATCACGTCGGGCCGCCCGGCATCGTATTCGTCGAAGATCAGCGCGACCGGCCGCTGCAGCGCCCACGGCACGATCCCCTCCTGGAACTCGGTCACCTGCACGTCGTCGCGCACGACGATCGCGTCCTTGCCGACCAGATCGAGCCGGCTGATGTGGCCGTCGAGGTTCACGCGCACGCACGGCCAGTTCAGGCGCGCCGCGACCTGCTCGATATGCGTCGACTTGCCGGTGCCGTGCATGCCCTGCACCAGCACGCGCCGGTTGCGTGCGAAGCCCGCGAGAATCGCGAGCGTCACGTCCGGGTTGAAGCGGTATGCGTCGTCGACGTCGGGCACGTGATCGTCGCGCGCGCTGAACGCGGGCACCATCAGGTCCGAATCGACGCCGAACCGCTCGCGGACCGACACCATGCAGTCCGGCTTGCTCGCCACCCCATCCATCGCGTTGCGCTCCTGTCGTTGCATATCGTTTGCGGGCATCTACGCGTGCCGCGTCGAGCCCGTTTGCGGAACGATTCGTTCCGCCGTGAAAAATCCGGACCGGCTCGTTCCGGCCGCCCCTTGACGCGGCGGGCCGCCGAAGCCGTTCGGTACAATGGCCGCAGTCCAGTTTCCGGAACGGCCCTGCCCATGCTTCCCGCGGATACGCCCACGCTGCGCGCCTTCGCGCTGCTCGAACACCTCGTCCAGGCCGGCGATGCCGTGTCGCTCGCCGATCTCGCGCGCGACGTCGACATTCCGAAGGCGTCGCTGCACCGGATGCTCGCGTCGCTCGAGGCCGGCGGCCTCGTGATCCGCGAGCCGGGCCGCAAGAACGCGTACGCGGTCGGCCCGCGGCTCGCGCGGCTCGGCACCAACGTGATGCTGCACGCGGGCGCGCGGCGGCTGCGTCATGCGATCCTCGAACGGCTCGTCGCCGATCTCGGCGAAACCTGCAACCTGACGATGCTGCACGACACCGAGGTCGTCTATCTCGACCGCGTCGAAGCCGACTGGCCGCTGCGGCTCGACCTGAAGCCCGGCTCGCGCGTGCCCGCGCACTGCAGCGCCAGCGGCAAGCTGCTGCTCGCGCTGCTGCCGCGCGACGAACGCGCCGTGCTGGTGCGTACGATGACGCTGACGCGCCATACGCCGAACACGATCTCGGACCCGGAACTGCTCGAAGCCGAACTGGACCGCACCGCGCACAAGCGGCTCGCGATCGACAACGAGGAATTCGTCGCCGGCGTCGTCTGCATCGCCGCGCCGATCGTCGATGCGGACGGCGCGTGCGTTGCCGCGGTCGCCGTGCATGCGCCCGTGTCGCGCGCGCCGCTGTCGCGGCTGCTCGACAGCGTGCCGCGCCTGCAGGAAGCCGCCCGGGCGCTCGCGGCGACCTTCTAGAATCGGCCCCGATCCGCCACGCCCGCGCGAGTTCGCCGGTATTTGCGGCAGCGCATGCATCGTCATGACGCGCGCTGGTAGTAGATGTTCTGCGGATGCCGCGCGTCCGCGAAGAAGAACCAGCGCTCCGCGACCAGCCCCGCATACTGGATCAAGAACGCCGCGCCGAGCGCGAATGCCGCGGCCGCCGAGGTCGGCGCGAGCGCCAGCGCACCCGTCAGCACGAACGGCACCGCGAACGCGCCGAGCAGGAAGCCGGCCTTCACCGCGCGCAAGGTGCCGTTGCCTTTGCCATGAAAGAACTCGCGCGTATTGAACGCGCTCGCCGTGAAGCCGCGCGACTTCTGCTCGAGCTTCGCATTGCGGATGCCCGTCGCGCTCTGCACGGTCGACTTCGGCCGCAGCCGCGCATTGCGCGCGAGCGACGCGAGCCGCGTCGTACATCCGGCGAGCGTCAGCACGCACGCGGCCGGCGCCAGCGACGCGACGAGCGAGGGCGCGAGCCACGCCGCGCAGGCCGTCGCGAGCGTGCAGCCCGACGCGCAGCCGAGCAGCACGAAGTTCACCAGCGTCAGCGGGCTCGCCCATTCCTGCAGGAAGCGCAGGCACGCGTAGATCATCGCGGTGCAGACGAACAGCGCGACGCTCGCGAGCGCATCGGCCGCGCCGATCAGCAGCGTGCCGGGCCAGCCGAGCGCATGCGCGACGCCGTACGCGAACGTGCCGGCGAGGAACACCGGCAGCGCGATGCACTCGCGCGACAGCCACGACGTGCGCCACATCGCGATCGCGCGCCACGCGCGTTCCGGATGGCCGAGATGGAAGAACGACGCCAGCAGGCCGAGCGCGCCGAGCCCGACCGACAGCGCGGCGCCCGTCACGTAGAACGATTCCGCGACGACGACGCCGGTTGCGCGCGTCAGCGCTTCGACGATCACGAGCGTCAGCAGCAGGCCCTGCGCGGCGCCGCACAGCGTGGTGAGAAAGACGACCGAAAAGGCGGGACGCATGAGAACTCCGTTTCTGCGTGGATCAATGAAGGGCGGCGCAACGCGGCTCAGCGCTGCGTCGCGAGCGACACCAGGTCGAGATCGCCGCGCGCCGCGCGCGCCTCGAACGAATCGTCCGCGGCGCGGCCGTCCGATGCGCTGCCGCAGCCGCCGCTGCCGCATCCGCACGACGCCTCGGTCTTCACGCGCGGCAGATAGTGGTTCGACGGGCGCGTGCCCCACTCCGGCATCAGCGCGTAGCCGCCGCGCTCGCGAATCGCGCGCGACACGTCCGACTCCGGATCGTGTACGTCGCCGAACAGCCGCGCGGAGGTCGGGCACGCGAGCACGCAGGCCGGCTTGCGGTCGCGCTCGGGCAGCGCCTGGTTGTCGATGCGGTCCGCGCACAGCGTGCACTTGGTCATCTCCTTGCGGCCTTCGTCGAGTTCGCGCGCGCCGTACGGGCAGGCCCACGCGCAGTACTTGCAGCCGATGCACTTGTCGTAGTCGACCAGCACGATGCCGTCCGACTTGCGCTTGTAGCTCGCGCCGGTCGGACAGACCGGCACGCAAGGCGGATCCTCGCAATGCAGGCACGACTTCGGGAAGTGGATCGTGTCCGTCATCGGGAACACGCCGGCCTCGTAGGTCTGCACGCGATTGAAGAAGGTGCCGGACGGATCGTCGTCGTAAGGCCGCAGGTCGGCGAGGCTGCCGGCCTCGCCGGACGTGTTCCACTCCTTGCAGCTCGTTACGCAGGCATGGCAGCCGACGCACACGTTCAGATCGATGACGAGGGCCATCTGGGTCATGGTTGCGCTCCTTCGTTTAACGGTCGTCCGACTGCGGGCCCGACGCGGCGCCGCGACGCAGCCGCGCGGCGAACGCGCCGGTGCCCGCGAAATACGCCTGCACGCGCTGCAGCACGCGCGTCGAGCCGGGCAGCGCCGGCATCGGCGCGAACTGCGGCAGCGTCGTCGCGGCGTCGGCCTCGGCCGGGTAGATCCGCACCCGCACGTCGTACCAGCCGGCCTGCCCCGTCACCGGATCGGAGTTCGACAGCCGCGCGCCCGCGCGTGTCGGGTCGGGCAATTCGTCGGTGATCACGTGATTGAGCAGGAAGCCGCGCTGCGACTCGCCCGCCTGCGGGCCGAGGTTCCACGCACCGGCCGCCTTGCCGATCGCGTTCCACGTCCACACGGTGCCGGGCTCGACGGCCTCGCTGTAGCGCGCACGGCAGCGCACCTTGCCCCACGGCGATTCGACGTAGATCCAGGCGCCGTCGTCGATCCGCTGCGCGGCCGCCGTCGCCGGATTCACGAACAGATGGTTCTCGCCGTGGATCTGCCGCAGCCACGCGTTCTGCGAATCCCACGAGTGGTACATCGCCATCGGTCGCTGCGTGATCGCCGCGAGCGGATAGCGGTCCGCGTCGGTCAGCCCGCTTTCGAGCGACGGATACCAGAACGGCAGCGGATCGAAATGACGCGCGATGCGCTCGCGCAGATGCTCGGGCGGCTGGCGGCCCGACGTGCGGCCCTGCGCGGCGAGCCGGAATTTCTGCATCACGTCCGAATAGAGCTGGATCACGATCGGCACGCCGAACTTGCGCATGCCGTTGTCGACCGCCCATTGCATGTAGGGCCCGTTGCAGTTGCGCATGTATTGCAGCGACTCCGGCAGCCGGTGGTGATACACGCAGTTGTTCTCGGCATAGCGCTGCCACTGGTCGGGGTTCGGCTCGCCGACCACGGCCTTGTCGCCGTGCTTGCCGCGCCAGCCGATCAGGAAGCCGGTGCCCGAATCGGGCGCGGTCTGGAAGTTGACGACGAAGTCCGGATAGTCGCGATACTTGCGCTGCCCGTCCGGGGTCGTGAACGCGGGAAACTTCAGCCGGCTCGCGAGTTCGATCAGCACTTCCTGGAACGGCTTGCACTCGCCGGCCGGCGGCACGACGGGCACGCGCACCGAGTCGACCGGCCCGTCGAATTCGGAGATCGGCCGGTCGAGCACCGACATCACGTCGTGCCGTTCGAGGTAGGTCGTGTCGGGCAGGATCAGGTCCGCGAACGCGGTCATCTCCGATGCGAACGCATCGCATACGACGAGGAACGGAATCCGGTACTCGCCGTCGTCGCGCTTGTCGACCAGCATCCTGCGCACTTCCGTCGTGTTCATCGACGAATTCCACGCCATGTTGGCCATGAAGATCAGCAGCGTGTCGATCGGATACGGATCGCCGCGCCACGCATTGGTGATCACCGAATGCATGAGCCCGTGCACCGCGAGCGGGTATTCCCACGAGAACGCCTTGTCGAGCCGCGCGGGCGAACCGTCCGGATGGACGAACAGATCCTCGGGGCCGGCCGGCCAGCCGAGCGGGCCGGTCGCGAGCGGCGTGTTCGGCCGCACCTGGTCCGGATCGTTCGGCGGTTTCGCCGACGGCGGCACCGCGCGCGGATACGGCGCCTTGTGCCGGAACCCGCCGGGCCGGTCGATCGTGCCGAGCAGCGACATCAGCACGGCCAGCGCGCGGATCGTCTGGAACCCGTTCGAATGCGCGGCCAGCCCGCGCATCGCATGAAACGCGATCGGCACGCCCTTCACCGACGCGTGCTCCTTGCCCCACGAATCGGTCCAGCGCACCGGCAGTTCGATCGCCTGCTCGCGCGCGACCGTCTCCATCTCGCGCGCAAGACGGCGGATCGTGTCGGCCGCGATGCCGGTGATGCCGGCGGCCCACTCGGGTGTGCAATCGGCCACCTGCTCGCGCAGCAGCGCAAAGGACGGCGCAACCGGCGTGCCGTCGTCGAGCGTGTAGCGACCGTCGAGCGCGGGCTCCGCGCCGTCGGTGTGGTGCAGCACCGCGCGGTTCGTCGCGACATCCCACCACATGCGGTTCTGCGGATACAGCGCGTTGATCTCCGGCGCGCCGGCATCGCGCACGAACAGCCCGAACGTGTCGGCGTCTTCGCGCAGGTCAACCAGCTCGGCGGCGTTCGTGAAGCGCGCGACGAACTCGCGGTCGAATGCGTCGCGCGCGATCAGCTCGTGCATCAGCGCCATGAACAGCGCGCAGTCGGTGCCGGGGCGAATCGGGATCCATTCGTCGGCGATCGCCGCATAGCCGGTGCGCACCGGGTTGATCGCGATGAAGCGGCCGCCCGCGCGCTTGAACTTGCCGAGCGCGATCTTCAGCGGATTCGAATGGTGATCCTCGGCCGTGCCGATCATGAAGAACAGCTTCGCGTTGTCGAGGTCGGGGCCGCCGAACTCCCAGAACGAGCCGCCGATCGTGTAGATCATCCCGGCCGCCATGTTCGCCGAGCAGAAGCCGCCGTGCGCCGCATAGTTCGGCGTGCCGAACTGCTTCGCGAACAGGCCGGTGAGCGCCTGCATCTGGTCGCGGCCCGTAAACAGCGCGAAGCGCTTCGGATCGGTCGCGCGCAGGTGCGCGAGGCGCTTTTCGAGCACCTCGAACGCACGGTCCCACGACACGGGCTCGAACTGCGCGTCGCCGCGCTCCGCGCCCGGCTTGCGCATCAGCGGCTGCGTGAGCCGCGCAGGCGAATACTGCTTCATGATCCCCGACGAACCTTTCGCGCAGATCACGCCCTGGTTCAGCGGATGCTCGGGATTGCCGTCGATGTAGCGGACTTCGCCGTCGCGCAGGTGCACGCGGATGCCGCAGCGGCATGCGCACATGTAGCACGTCGTGGTCTTGATCTCGGCCCGCTCGTCGCGGGCGCGCGCACGCTGCTCCATCGTCTGTCCTCGTTCGCGGATGACGGCGGGCCCGGCCGGGCCCGCCCGTGAATCGGTCTGTGTATCGTAGGCGCGCCGGCGGCATGCACAAAGTCGCATCCTCTGATCGAACCTATCGGTCGGACTGATAGTTGGGCGTTCGATCCGCGCGTGCGCCGCATGCGCGCAGGCCCGGCGCGCTCGCCGGGCCTGCGGCGCATCCTGCGTGACGCGTGTTACCGCGGCGGATACGCGAGCAGGTCGCTTTCGTCGAGATGTTCGCGACGACCGCGGCGGGTCAGTCCGTAGGCGACGAGCAGCACGGCGAGGCTCGCGACGCCGAGCCACAGCGGCTTGCGCTGGTCGGGAATGAACGCCATCGCGACGAGGATGCTGATCATGCCGCCGATCGCGACCCAGGTCAGGTACGGATAAGCCCACATCCTGACGCGCAGCTTCGCGGTCGCGGCCGCATCGAGACGCCGGCGCAGGCGCAGCTGCGAGAACGCGATCAGCACGTACACGAAGATCGCGACGGTGCCGTACGAATTGACGAGGAACGCGAACACCGTATCGGGCGACACGTAGGACATCACGACCGACACGTAGCCGAACACGGTGCCGAGCAGGATCGCGCGCACCGGCACGCCGCGCTTGTTGACCTTCGCGAGCGCGGCCGGCGCGTCGCCGTGGCGCGTCAGCGCGAACAGCATCCGCGACGCCGCGTACAGCCCCGAGTTCAGCGCGGACAGCACCGCGGTCAGCACGATCGCGTTCATCACGTTGGCCGCGGCGGGCAGGCCCATCACCTCGAGCGCGCTGACGTACGGCGTGGACATCTGCGGCGAATTCCACGGCACCAGCGCGACGACGAGCGCGACCGAGCCGACGTAGAACACCAGCACGCGCGTGATCACCGAGTTGGTTGCCTTCGCAACGGCCTTCGCCGGCTCGCGCGCCTCGGCCGCCGCGATCGTGACGATCTCGGCGCCGAAGTAGAAGCCGGTCGCCGCAACCGCCCCGCTCATCACCGGTCCGATCCCGAGCGGCATGAAGCCGCCGTGGCCGAGCAGCGTCGGCAGCACCGCCGTGGTATGCATCGACGACGGCCACAGGCCGAGCACGTAGAGGCCGCCGAGGAACAGGAACACGATGATCGCGGCAACCTTGATCGACGAGAACCAGAACTCGAACTCGCCGTAGCTGCCGACCGAGATCAGGTTCGTCAGCGTCAGCACGACCAGCAGCGCGAGGCTGATGATCCATGCTGGCACGTCGGGCAGCCAGAACTGGATCAGCTTCGCGCCCGCGACCGCTTCGAGCGCGACCACGATCACCCAGAAATACCAGTACATCCAGCCGGTCAGGAAGCCTGCCATCTTGCCCGGTCCGCGCCAGTTGCCGAACGCGAGCCGCGCATATTCGTAGAACGAACCGACGGCCGGCATCGCGCAGGCCATCTCGCCGAGCATCCGCATCACGAGCACGACCAGCCCGCCCGTGATCAGGAACGACAGGATCGCGGCCGGCCCGGTCTGCTGAATCACCACGCCGCTGCCGACGAACAGTCCGGCACCGATCACGCCGCCGAGCGCGATCATCGTCATGTGGCGCTGCTTGAGCCCACATTTCAGGTCACTCTGGGTCTTCGAGGGTTGCATGTCTTCTCCATATCCTGGTTGTCCGGACGGCGTGCGCGCACCCGGATGGATGACGCGAACGCCGTCGGCGACGGCGCGTGCGGGGGCACCTGCCGCCCCGTCCGCACGGATCAGCTATTGCTTTTTGTTGTATTCGGTCATGCGTCCGGCGCATCGCGCCGGACGGCGCGGGCCGCGCTCAGGGCTTTTCGTCGCGCCTGAAGTACGACACGTAGAGCATGCGCTGCCCGAGGCGCCGGAACGGCGCGAACGGATGGCCGGGCAGCGGCGACGTAAAGATCGGCAGCGTCTGGTGCGCGCCCTTGCCGGCGATCCGCTCGGCGAGCCGGCGGCCGGCCTGCTGCGAGTACGACACGCCGTTGCCGCCGTAGCCGAGCGCGTAGAACACCGACTGTCGCGGATCGGGCTGCGCGACGCGCGGCATCATGTCGTGGCTGACATCGACCCAGCCCCACCACGAATAGTCGATCTGCACGCCGCGCAGCGCGGGAAACTTGCGGGCCATCCCCTCCTTCAGCAGCTCGAGATGGCGCGGGTTCGGCGCGTCGTCGCCGGTGATCGCGCTGCGGCTGCCGATCTGCAGACGGCGGTCGGGCAGGAACCGGTAGTAGAAGCGCAGCGTGCGCGTGTCGGTCAGCACCTGCGTCGTGCGGAAGTTGCACGCGGCGATCTCGGCGTCCGTCAGCGGCCGCGTGACCATCGAGTTCGACAGGATCGGCATCACCTTGCTGCGCAGCGACGGATGCAGCGTCTGCGCGGTGTACGCGCCGGTCGCGATGCCGACCGCGCGGGCCCGCACGATGCCGCCGGGCGTGCGCAGATGGTGCACGCCGTCGATCGTCTCGAAGCCGAGCACGGGGCTGCTCGTATGCACCTTCGCGCCGGCCGCGCGCGCGAGGCGCAGGTAGCCGAACGCGAGCTTCAGCGCATGGATGCCGATGCCTTCCGGCTCGTGCAGCGCGCCGGCCGCCTCGTGATCGTCGATGAATTCGCGACGGAACGTCTCCGCGCTCAGCAGTTCGGACGGGTAGCCGAATACATCCTTCCACACTTTCGCCTCGGCCGCGAGCTTCGCCATGATGCGCGGACGATGCGCGATCAGGAAGTGGCCGCCCGGCTGCGGGTCGCAGTCGATTTCCGCGACCAGCGACTTGAAGTGCTCGAAGCCTTCGAGGATCTCGTCGTGCATCTTCAGCGCGACGTCCTTGCCCCAGCGCTCGATCCACTGCGAGCGCGACAGCCGGCCCGACGCGTTCTGGCCCTGCCCGCCGTTGCGGCTGCTGCAGCCCCAGCTGGTGCGGTTCGCTTCAAGCACGACGGCCTTGATCCCGTGGTCGCGGGCGAGGCACAGCGCGGTCGCGAGACCCGTGTAACCGGCGCCGATGATCGCGACGTCGACGTCCATGTCGCCGGTGACGGGGCCGTCGTCGGGCGGCGGGCTGCCGGCCGTCGCGACCCAGTAGGTCGGCGCGTACTGCTTGCCGCAGCCGGGGCCGGGCGACACGAGCGGATCGTAGGTCGGGTCGTAGCGCGTATCGTTCTGGCGGCCCGTCGCGAAGCCGCTCGCGGCGCGTTCGATGGTGCTGGTGGACATGGTCAGTCCTCCGACACGGAAGCGCGCGTCGCGCCGCACGGCGTGCAAGCGGCGATTCGACTGACGGTTGCGGGGCGCGCGTTCGCCGGACGGACGAACGCTGCCGACTGCCTGTTGGTCATGCCTGTCTCCTGATCGTTCTGTTCGGGTCGATCCAGCGCAGATGCTTCGATCTGTCGAGTCAAGTGTAGGCAGGCCGTTTTTCGGCAGGTAGGGCCAGTCGGGCGGATTCGCTTGGACCAGCGCGCGCGCCGCGGGTGCAGGTGCAGCGAAGGCGGCGCCGACGCTTCGGGACACCGGCGCGGAGGCCGCCGGCGACGTCGCGCCCCGCCTGCACGCCGACACACGGTACGCGCCACGCCCTTGACGCCGTCACGTCGCGCGCACCGCCACGCCGTCGACCCCGCCGCGCTTCTCGATCGCCCGCGCGGACACGATCGACAGGAGTGCAGACAACATCACGTAAACCCCGACCAGCCAGGGCGCGCCGCCGTTCGCGCGCAGCAGCGCGGTCGCGACGATCGGCGTGAGGCCGCTCGCGAAGATGCCCGACACCTGGTAGACGAACGAGATGCCCGTATAGCGGACGTTTGCGTCGAACAGCTCCGCGAACAGCGCGGCCTCGGGGCCGTACGCCATCGCGTAGAAGATGCCGAACGGAATCACGAGCGCGAGCCACACCGCGAGCAGGTTCGACGACTGCGTCTGCAGCAGCCAGAACGCGGGCAGCACCGACAGCCCGCACAGCGTCGCGCCCCACCGATACACGCGCGCACGGCCGAGCCGGTCGGACAGGCTGCCGAACACGGGGATGAACGCGCACATCACGACCGCCGCGCTCATCACGCCGAGCAGCGCGTCGCCGCGCGAGATCGACAGGTTGCGCGTCATGTAGCCGATCGAGAACACCGCGAACACGTTGAAGAACACGCCGTCGATATAGCGCGCGCCCATGCCGAGCAGGATCGCGCGCCGGTAGTTGCCGAGCAGCTCGACGACCGGCAGCTTCGTGTCGCGCCGCTGGCGCTTGAGCGCGACGAACTCGGGCGTGTCGGCCACGCGCGTGCGGATATAGAAGCCGATCGCGACCAGCAGCAGCGACGCCGCGAACGCGACGCGCCAGCCCCATGCGAGGAATGCGGCGTCCGGCAGGCCGCGCGACAGCGCCGCCACCACGCCGGCTGCCAGGCACAGCCCGATCGCGAGGCCGATCTGCGGCAGGCTCGCATACAGCCCGCGCCGGTGCGGCGGCGCGTATTCGTATGCCATCAGCACCGCGCCGCCCCACTCGCCGCCGAGGCCGATGCCCTGCAGCACGCGCAGCGTCAGCAGCAGCACGGGCGCCCACAGGCCGATCTGCGCGTAGGTCGGCAGGAACGCGACGCCGGCCGTCGACACGCCCATGATCAGCATCGTCAGGATCAGCGCGGACTTGCGCCCGACGCGGTCGCCGAGATGCCCGAACAGCAGGCCGCCGAGCGGGCGCGTGACGAAGCCGACCGCGAAGGTTGCATACGCGAGCATCGTCGACACGAACGGATCGCCGGCCGGGAAGTACTGCTTGTCGAACACGATGCCGGCCACCACGCCGTACAGGAAAAAGTCGTACCACTCGACCGTCGCACCGATCACGCTGGCCGCGGCCACGCGACGGACGACTCGGGAATCGATTGCCATGCGAACTCCTCCACCGATGGATGCGCCGCAACCTGCCCCGACGCCGTGCCGGCGGGGGCATCCGGTGAGCGCGCGGCGGCCGTCCGGGCGCAGGAGCACGGGCCGCGCGGGCAACCCGCGCTACGCCACGGCGACGGCGGCCGGCACGACGCTGCAGCCGCGATCGGCCTCGCGCGCGTCCTCGAGGATCATGTCGGACGCCTTCTCGGCGACCATCACGATCGGCACGTTGGTATTGCCCGACACGAGCGTCGGCATGATCGAGCAGTCGACCACGCGCAGCCCGCGCGTGCCGTACACGCGCAGACGCTCGTCGACCACCGCGAGCGGATCGCTCGCGACGCCCATCTTCGCGGTGCCGGACGGATGGAAGATCGTCTGTCCGTATTCGCGGCAGAATTCGAGCAGTTCGTCGTCGGTCTGCGCATCGGCGCCGGGCCGCACCTCGCGCTTCATCAGCGACGCCATCGGCTCGGTCGCCGCGACGCGCCGCGCGAAGCGCACGCCCGCCACCGTCGTGCGGCGATCGCGTTCGGTATCGAGATAGTTCGGCTGGATCGACGGCGCGTCGCGCGCGTCGTCGCTGCGGATCCGCACGCTGCCGCGCGACTCGGGCCGCAACTGGCAGATCGAATACGTGCAGCCGGGAAACGCATGCACGCTGCCGCCCGCCGAATCGGCCGACAGCGTCGAGAAATGGAACTGGATGTCGGGCGTCGCCGATTCCTCCGGCAGCGCGCGGCAGAACATCCCGCCCTGGTTGATGCCGACCGCGAGCGGGCCGCTGCGCAGCAGCGCCCACTGCAGCCCCATCTTCGCGCGGCCGACCCACGAATGCAGCGCGTCGTTGGTCGTGATCGGCTTCGTCACTTCATAGATCAGGCGAATCTGCAGATGATCCTGCAGGTTCTCGCCGACGCCCGCCCGATCGGCGACGACCGCAATCCCGTGCCGGTTCAGCAGCGCGGCCGGCCCGACCCCCGACACCTGCAGCAGTTGCGGCGACTGCAGCGCGCCGGCCGCCAGCACCACTTCGCGCCGCGCCCGCACCTCGTGGAGCTCGCCGTGCCGCACATAGCGCACGCCGCTCGCCTGCGTGCCGTCGAACAGCACCTTCAGCGCCTGTGCATCGGTTTCGACGTGCAGGTTCGGCCGGCCGCGCGCGGGCTTCAGATAGGCGACCGCGGTCGAGCAGCGCAGCCCGTTGCGCGTCGTCAGCTGGTAGTAGCCGACGCCTTCCTGATCGCCGGTGTTGAAATCGTCGACGGTGCGCACGCCGAGCCGGTTCGACGCCGCAACGAACGCGTCGACGAGTTCGTGACGCTGGCGGATCGTCGACGCCCACAGCGGGCCGCCGGTGCCGCGCGTCGGCCCGTCGCCGAGCGTGTTGTGTTCGAGCCGCCGGAAATACGGCAGGCATTCGCGCCAGCTCCAGCCGCGATTGCCGAGCGCGGCCCAGTGATCGTAGTCCTGCTGCTGGCCGCGCACGTAGATCAGCCCGTTGATCGAGCTGCAGCCGCCGAGCGTGCGGCCGCGCGGCCAGTACAGCCGGCGGTTGTGCATGTTCGGATCGGGATCGGTATGGAAGCCCCAGTTGTACACCGGGTGGAACATCGTCTTGCCATAGCCGATCGGCACGTGAATCCACATGTAACGATCGGGCGGGCCGGCCTCCAGCAGGCACACCGTATGGCGGCCGCCGTCGGACAAGCGATTGGCGAGGACGCAACCGGCCGAGCCCGCGCCGACCACGACATAGTCGAAGCTGCGTGTCATTCCGTGTCTCCGTTCCGATATGAAAAATCCGGTATGTTTTGTCCAAATTTATTGAGCACACGGAACGCATACAAGGCGATTTATTGTCCACTGCGGGAATGTGGTACAAAAACCGTTCAATTCGTTTCATTTCCCTCGCAGCCAACCCATCCCGGGACGCACCCCGACGGAGGAGACCCATGCGCGAACCCGCCTCCGCGCCGCCCGACGGCGCGCCCGCCGACGACGCGCGCGTGCTGCGCGCGCTCGCGGTTCTCGAAGCGCTCGCGTCGGCCGGCCAGCCATCCACGCTGTCGCAGCTCGCCGCGCGGCTGCATATCCCGAAGGCGACCCTGCTGCGGCTGATCGAATCGCTGGAGACGCGCGGCTACGTGATCCACATGCCCGACTCGCGCGGCCACGACCGCGGGATCGCGCTCGGCCCGCGCGCCGCGCAGCTCGCGCTGGCGACTCTGTCGAACAACGCGTTCACGCGCGGCTGCCGGACGGTACTGCGCACGCTCGTCGACGTGCTCGGCGAGACCTGCAACCTCACCGCGCTCGACGGCGACACGGTGCTGTACGTCGAGCGCGTCGAGACCACCGAGCCGCTGCGGCTCGAAATGCGGCCCGGCATGCGCGTGCCGCTGCACTGCACCGCGAGCGGCAAGCTGTTCCTGTCGCAGATGAACGCGCTCGAACGCAACGCGATGCTCGCGCGCCTCACGCTGAAGAAGATGACCTACCGGACGCTGACCGATGCGCAGCTGCTCGCGGCCGAGCTCGACCGGCTCGCGGCGCGCGGCGTCGGCATCGACAACGAGGAGTTCGTGCGCGGGATGGTGGCCGTGGCCGTCCCGGTGAAGGACGCGACGAGCGGACGCGTGCTCGCGGCGCTCGCCGTGCACGCGCCGACCGCGCGCGCGACGCTCAACGATCTGCTGGAAGCCGTGCCGAAGATGCGCGAGACGGCCGCGCGGCTCGCGCCGCTGCTGCATGCGGCCGACGCCGCGCCGCCGGCCTGACACGGCGATGCGCGCACATGCGCGGCCTTATGCGAGGTGATAGCGCAGCCAGAAAGTCTCGCGGCACGCGTTGTCGAAGCTCTGCCGCGACGGGCTGATCGCTTGCGCGTCCGGATGCCGGATCACGTCGTAGTCGATCCAGCATTCCGCGCACAGCAGGTCGGACGGCATGCGATCCTGCTCGACCGAGCGGCGCACCATCGCGCCGTTGTCGAAGCGGTATTCGGTTTCGTCGCGCGATACTTCGACGTCGTCGTCGATCCAGCGCGCGTGCGAGGTCGTGTGCGACACGATCGACACCGGGCCCGCGAGCCCGTGGATCGCGGCGACGTAGGAGATGAGCTTGTCCATGGCGGTGCGGCGAACTGGCGGATGAGCGTTCCGCGCGCGGCCTGCGGCGGCAGGCGCGAAACGGTCCGGGCGGCGAGTATAGCCGCGCCGCGATGACCTTGCGGGCGGCAGGGTTTCGCGCGCTATGCGTCGAGCGCGAGCAGCGCGAACGTCGCGAGCCAGTGCTCGCCCATGTAGTCGCCGGCCACGTGCGCGAGCGCGCTCGCGAGATGGCGGTCGGCCGCGTCGAGCAGCGCCGCGCGCCGCGCGTCGCCGTCCGGCAGCGCAGCGGCGAGCGAGCGCTGGCACCACGCGCGGCTCAGGTTCAGCCCGTCGAGGTGCGCGATCTTGCCGTCGCTGCGGTCGCTGACCGTCGCGGGCTCGAACAGCGTCGCGGGTTCGCGCCGCGCGAGATCGGGCAGGAAGCGCGCGAACCAGCCGTCGAATTCGGCCGCCGGCAGCACGCGGCGCATCAGTTCGGCCTCCATCAGCGCGGGCGACAGGAACTCGTCGCCCGACGGCTCCCACGCCTGGCATCCGGCGTCGTTCAGGTGCCAGCGCTTCGCGGTGTCGACGATCAGCGCGGCCAGCCCGTCGCGCTGCGTATCGCGCGCGAATTCGAGCGTCAGCGCCAGCGCGAATGCAGTGTTGAAATGCGTGCCGACGCGCAGCGGATAGGTCGCCTTCGGCAGGAAGGTTTCGAAGCGCGACACGAACAGCTCGGTGAGCGGCGTCATCGTCTTCGCCCAGCGCGCGGCCTGCGGCAGCACGCCCTTGCGCGCGAGCCGCTCGAGCTGCGCGGACAGCGCGAGCAGCCACGCCCAGCCGTACGGCCGCTCGAAGCCGCTGTTGTGCGGCAGCGCGAGATACGCGCGCTCTCCCGCGACGTTCGCGTCGGTGAAATGCGCATCGACGACGGCGGCGATGCGCTCGGCCTCCGGCAGCATCGGATAGCGTTCGAGCACGCGCAGCACGAGCCAGTAGCCGTGCACGCACGAATGCCAGTCGTAGCTGCCGTAGAAGATCGGATGCAGCGCGCGCGGGCCCTGCACGTCCTGCGGCCCTGCGAGCGCGTGCGTGAGCTTGTTCGGATACTCGCGGGTCAGGTGCGCGAGCGCGAGCGACGCGAATTTCGAGGCGAGTTCGGGCGTGAGTCGGTCGGTCATGGGCATCTCGTCGGGCAGGTCAGAAACGGAATACGAACGCGTACATCAGCAGCGTGTTCACGGCCAGCAGCAGCACGGCGGTCGGCCACTGCGCCTTGATCACGCCGTTCTTGTCCTTCAGTTCGAGCAGCGCGGCCGGCACGATGTTGAAGTTCGCGGCCATCGGCGTCATCAGCGTACCGCAGAAACCGCTCAGCATCCCGATCGCGCCGAGGATCGCCGGGTTGCCGTGGAACTGGTGGACGATCAGCGGCAGGCCGATGCCGGCCGTCATCACGGGAAACGCCGCGAAGCCGTTGCCCATGATCATCGTGAACAGCGCCATGCCGACCGTATAGGCCGCGACCACCGCGAACGGCGAGTCGATCGGCACCCAGTCCTTCACGAGCCCCGACACCACGCCGCCGACGCCCGCGACGGCAAACAGCGCGCCGAGCGCGGCGAGCATCTGCGGCAGGATCGCGGCCCAGCCGACCGCGTCCATCGTGTGGCGCGCCTCCCTCAGCGCGTGCACGGGCGAATCGCGCAGCATCGCGAGCGCGACGACGAACGCGACGATCGTGCCGAGCACGAGCGAGATCAGCGTCACGCTTTTCGCGTCGACGAACGGCAGGTATTTCAGCGTGAAGGTGCCGACGAGCGTGACGGCCGGAATCAGCAGCGCGGGCAGGAACAGCCGGTTGCCGAAGCGCCGGGCGGCGGCCTCGCGCCGCGTGGCGGCGGCCTCGCCCGCCTCGTCGGAGCGACCGCGCCCGAGCTTGCCCGAACCGGCGATCAGCGCGAGCGCGATCGCCAGGCAGCCCGTCACGAAATGCGGCAGCAGCGCGCCGAACAGGAAGGTGATCGCGTAGATCGCCCAGAACGCGAAGTTGACGACGCGGCGCGGGTTCGTGCGATCCGTCAGGTTGAAGCAGGCGAACGCGGCGAACATCAGGCCCGCCAGCGTATACAGCGATTCGAGGCCGATCATCGCACGCCCTCCCGCACGACCGGCGCGAATGCGCGCGACAGCCGGCGATCGAGCAGCGCGAGCCGCGTGCAGTGGATCAGCAGCGCCGCGATCGCGGTCGGGATCGCCCACACCGACAGGTGCAGCGGCTCGACGACGATCCCGTTCTGCTCGAGAAAGCCCTTGATCAGCAGGATCGACTGGATCGCGATGAAGATGTCCTCGCCGAAGAACACCGCGACGTTGTCCGCGCCCGACGCGTGCGCGCGGATCTGCTGGCGCACCGACTCGGGCAGCTCGCCGTAGCGGTTCACGGCGGCGGCCTCGGCCATCGGCGCGATCAGCGGCCGCACCATCTGCGCGTGGCCGCCGAGCGACGTGAGGCCGAGCGCGGCCGTCACCTGGCGCAGCACGAAGTACAGCATCAGCACGCGGCCGGTGGTCGCCGCATGCACGCGCGAGATCATCCGTTTCGCCTGCTCCTTGAGCCCGTTGCGCTCGAGCAGCGCGATCACCGGCAGCGTCAGCCAGATCAGTCCCATGTAGCGGTTGTCGGTAAAGGCCTTGCCGAACGCGCTGACGATGTCGACCAGATTCAGTCCGCCCGCGACGCCCGTCGCGAGCCCCGCGATCGTGACCACCAGCAGCGCGTTGAAGCGCAGCGCGAAGCCGATCACGACGATCGGCACCCCAATCAGCACCAGCATTGCTCCTCCTTGTGTTGGACGCGCGCGGTCGTGGCGCCGCGCTGCCGCCCGGTTTGGACCGGACTCGGTGCGCGCAATCTAACATGGGAATTTATCGATAAATAGTCGACGATTTGTTGTTCCGGGTAAACGTTGAAAAGCGCGCGATCACGGAAATCGGGGGCACACCGGTGCGTCACCCGCACCGCTGCCGCTTGCCGTCGCTGCCGTCGCTCCGCCGTGCGTGGCGGAGCGCGCGGCCAGCAACTACACTGGAAGGCATCGGCAACGTTCGGGAGAGCCGCCATGATTGACGTATTCCAGACCATCGGCAGCCGCGCGTTCTCCGCTCATCTGGCGAAGGACGGCATGGTGACGCTGATGGAGCAGCGCCATGAGGTCGACCGCGTGACGCTCGCCACCGCGTATGCGGCGCTCGTCGAGGAGGCCGAGCAGGAGGCCGACCTGCGCGACGCGACGGTCGAAGGCATGATGCGCGCGCTGATCCAGGGCTACGCGCGCAGTCATTGAGCACCGCCGGCCGTGGCCCGCCGCCCGCGCGGCGGGCCGGCCGTGCGGCAGGCAACCCACGCTTCGAAGCTACCCGGCCCGCCGTCATCGCGGCCGCCGGGAGCAGACGCCTGCCCGTCTGAAAAACGCGATGCCGGGCACCCGCCGCAATGCGCGGCGGCGAGCTTTCCGTTCCGTTTCCCGCCCCCTCCCGCATGACCGTCACGCTGCGCGCCGCGCGTGGCCCGAACGCGCGGCGCGCAGCGCCGACTGTCCATATCGGCCATCGACATGCGAGATCGGTTAGCCAGCGCACCGACAGAATGGCCTGTGCAAATTTTTCGATTGCCGTCGGTCGCGCCGCATGACAGCATGCGGGGCGTCGCCAACCGAAAACCATGCCGCGCCGTTCGGCCGCCGATGCCGCCGCGGCAAGGATGAACCGCGCCGTTCACCCATGAAACGGTCGGACATCCATGACATACGACCTGACCGGAGAATCCCGCTAGTGAACATCGGCATCGTCAACGACCTCCCGCTTGCCGTCGAGGCGATGCGCCGCGCCCTCGCGCAGCGGCCCGAGCATCGCGTGCTGTGGGTCGCGACCGACGGCGCGCAGGCCGTCGAACTGTGCGCCGCGCAGCCGCCCGACGTCGTGCTGATGGACCTGGTCATGCCCAGGTTCGACGGCATCGAGGCGACGCGGCGCATCATGCGATCGGAGCGCCCGTGCGCGATCCTGATCGTGACGAACAGCATCGGCGCGAACACCTGGCGCGTATTCGAGGCGATGGGCGCCGGCGCGCTCGACGCGGTCGACACGCCGCAGCTCGGCGAAGGGGCGGCCGGCGATTCCGCGAAACTGCTGCTCGCGAAGATCGACCAGATCGGCCGCCAGCTCGCCGTGCCGGGTGCCGCGCGCGCCGCCTGCACGGCCGGGCGCGCGGACGGCGGCCCGCTGATCGCGATCGGCGCGTCGGCCGGCGGCCCCGGCGCACTCGCGTCGATACTCGGCGGCCTGCCGGCCGGCTTCAGCGCACCGATCGTGATCGTCCAGCACGTCGATCGCGCATTTGCCGAAGGGATGGCGCAATGGCTCGACGGCCAGACGCCGCTCACGGTGCGCGTCGCCCGCGAAGGTGAGCGTCCGCAGCCCGGCACCGCGCTGCTCGCCGCGACCGACGATCACCTGCGCATCACGCGCGCGGGCACGCTCGAATACACGCGCGAACCGGCGTCGACGCCGTACCGGCCGTCCGTCGACGTGTTCTTCAACAGCCTGACCGAGCACTGGCCCGGCCGCGTGATCGGCGTGCTGCTGACCGGCATGGGACGCGACGGCGCGATCGGCCTGAAGGCGCTGCGCATGAAGGGCTACCATACGATCGCGCAGGACGAGGCGACCAGCGCCGTCTACGGGATGCCGAAGGCCGCCGCGACGCTCGGCGCCGCGCGCGCGATCCTGCCGCTCGAACGCATCGCCGGCGAACTGGCGGCACTCGCGCGATTCTGAGCGCGCACCAACGCCCCGCCACCGCCATGAAAGAATCGACCATGACCAGCGACCCGACGTACCAGCCCGCCGCGCACGTGCAGCCCGCCGACGCCCCGGCGATGGTGCTGCTGGTCGACGACCAGACGATCGTCGCGGAAGCCGTGCGTCGTGCGCTCGTCGACGAGGCCGGCATCGACTTCCACTACTGCCCGCGCTCGGACGACGCGATGAACACCGCGATCGAGACGCGCCCGACCGTGATCCTGCAGGATCTCGTGATGCCCGGCACCGACGGGCTGAGCCTCGTGAAGACGTACCGCGCGAATCCCGCGACGCGCGACGTGCCGATCATCGTGCTGTCCACGCAGGAGGAGCCGGTCGTCAAGAGCGCCGCGTTCGCGGCCGGCGCGAACGACTACCTCGTGAAGCTGCCGGACCGCATCGAACTCGTCGCGCGCATCCGCTACCACTCGCGCTCGTACATCAACCTGCTGCAGCGCGACGACGCGTATCGCGCGCTGCGGCAGTCGCAGCAGCAGTTGCTCGAAGCCAATCTCGAACTGCGGCGGCTCACGCATTCGGACGGCCTGACCGGGCTGTCGAACCGGCGCTATCTCGACGAATACCTGGCCGCCGAATGGCGGCGCGGCACGCGCGAGCGCAGCGAGCTGTCGCTGCTGATGATCGACGTCGACAACTTCAAGCTGTACAACGACACCTACGGCCATGTGTCGGGCGACAGCGTGCTCAAGCAGGTCGCGACGACGATCGAGCGCTGCCTGCGGCAGTCGGGCGATCTCGCCGCGCGCTTCGGCGGCGAGGAATTCGCGGTCGTGATGCCGGGCACGTCGCCCGGCGCGGCGCGGCTGCTCGGCGAGAAGATCCGGCTCGCGGTCGAGGCGCTGCGGCTGCAGCATGCGCAGTCGTCGACCGGCGGCTACGTGACGATCAGCATCGGCGGCGCCAGCATCGTGCCGGCGGCCGACCTGCCGACGACCTCGCTGATCGAGGCCGCCGACCGCGCGCTGTATCGCGCGAAGCGCGACGGCAAGAACCGCGTCGAGATCGATGCGCCGCCGGTGTCGTCGGCTTCGCCCGAGGCCGGCGGATCGCGCGTGCCGCACGACGGCTGAGCATGCGCGCCGCCGTTGCGGCGCGCGAGGTTCATATCGCGACGAGCCGGCGCGCGTAGTCGGCCGGATCGAGCGGCCGGCTGAACAGGTAGCCCTGCTGCATGTCGCAGCCGATCTGCTGCAGGAACCACGATTGCGCCTCGGTCTCGACGCCTTCGGCGGTGACCTTCATGCCGAGCGAATGCGCCATCGCGACCACCGCCTGCGTGATCGCGACCGCGTCGCGGTGGTCGGGCACGCCCGACACGAACGAGCGGTCGACCTTCAGGTTGTGCAGCGGAAAACGCTTCAGATACGCCAGCGACGAATAGCCGGTACCGAAATCGTCGACCGAGATCCGCACGTTCATGTCGGTCAGCGCCTCGAGCATCGGCAGCACCGTGTCGGTGTCGTTCATCAGCAGTCCTTCGGTGATCTCGAGTTCCAGCGCGGCCGGATCGAGCCGCGTCTGCGCGAGACAGCGGTCGACCGATTCGACGAGCCCGTCGTGGAACTGGCGCGGCGACAGGTTCACGGCCAGCATCAGGTCCGGCGCGATGGTGCGGCGCCACTCGGCCGCCTGCCGGCACGCGGTTTCGAGCACCCACTGGCCGATCGCGACGATGAGCCCGGTATCCTCCGCGACCGGGATGAATTCCGTCGGCGACAACGGGCCCAGCTCGGGGCTGGTCCAGCGCAGCAGCGCCTCGGCGCCGACCGTGCGGCCGCTGCGCGCGTCGACGACGGGCTGGTACGCGAGCCGCAGCGCGTTCGACGCCAGCGCGCGCCGCAACGACTGCTCGATCGCGAAACGGCGCTGCAATCGCAGGTTCAGCTGCGCGGTGAAGAACGTGAAATGATTGCGGCCGCGCTGCTTCGCGTCGTACATCGCCGAATCGGCGTTGCGCATCAGCGTCGCGGCATCGTCGCCGTCGCGCGGCGAGATGCTGATGCCGATCGACACGCCGAGCCAGTACTCGTTGTTCGCGACCGCGAACGGCTTCGCGATCGCGTCGATCACCTGTCGCGCGAGCACGGCGAGCCGCTCGGGGTCGTCGCAGTCGTCGACCAGGATCACGAACTCGTCGCCGCCGACGCGCGTGAGCGCATGCCGGCCGCCCGCGCAGCCTTCGAGCCGCATCGCGACGCTGCGCAGCAGCGCGTCGCCCGCGTCGTGGCCGGCCGTGTCGTTGACCTTCTTGAAGCCGACCAGGTCGATGAACAGGATCGCGATGCGCGCGGGCCCGGACGCGGCGTCGCGCCGGCCGAACATTTCGCGCATCCGGTCGGCGAGCCAGCGGCGGTTGTAGAGGCCCGTCAGCGCATCGCGCGTCGCAAGATAGCGCAGCTGCTGCTGCGCTTCGCGTACCGGGCCGATGTCGTTGAACGACACCAGCACCGATTCGGCGTGCGTGTCGCCCGGCTTCACGATCGGCACCGCGTTGCCGCGCACCCAGATGATGTCGCCGTCCGCGAGGCCGAAGCCGACCGTATAGCCGAGCATCGGCGTCGCGCTTTCCAGCGCGCGCCGGCTCGGCCAGTCCTCCGGCGCAATCGGCGTGCCGTCCTCGTGCAGCTTGCGCAGGATTACCGTGGACAGGCGACGGCCGACGAGGTCGCCCTTCACGCGCATCATCCGGTTCGCGCTCGGATTGCTCGCGACGACGACGCCGTCGCGCGACACGACGAGGATGCCTTCGTTCAGGCTGTTGACGACGAGCCGGTGGTGTTCCTCGCTGCGGGCGAGCTGCTGCGCGATGCGGTCCTGGTGCACGGCGAGCCCGACGCTGTTGCTGATGTCGAGCAGCAGCGCGGTTTCCTCGTCGCTCGGCCGGCGCGGCGTGCGGTAATAGACGGCGAAGGCGCCGAGCACGACGCCCGCGTCGTCCTCGAACGGCACCGACCAGCACGCGCGCAGCCCCAGCGGCAGCGCGACCGCCCGGTAATCGGCCCACAGCGGATCGGTTTCGATGTCCTCGACGGCGACCATTCGGCGCTCGTACATCGCGGTGCCGCACGAGCCGGCTGCCGGCCCGATCGGCGCGCCGTCGATCGCCGCGCTGTACTGCGCGGGCAGCGACGGCGCCGCGCCCACGCGCACGTGCAGGCCGTCTGCGTCGAGCAGCAGGATCGTGCACGACGCGCCGTCCCCGAGCAGCGTTTCCGCGCGCCGGCACACCTCGACCAGCAGCTCGGGTAGCGGCGTGTTGCGCGTGATCAGCCGCAGCACGCTTTGCTCGGACGCAAGCACTTCCGCGGCGAGCCCGAGGCTGTAGCGAGAACTTTGCGGTTCGGTATTCAAGATGAATCCTGCCGTCTGTCGTCCGACCGGATGCGACCCGGTTCGTTATCGATCGTTCGTGCCGTTTTTCTCGCGCCGGGATGACGCCCTGCCCCCGCGCGCCCCGATCGTGCGCCGCGCCGACGCGCACGGCGATATATTTACCACCAATCGGTAACGAGCGGCGTATCCGCGCGCATCGGGAGTTACGTGTGTATGCGGCGCAGCATGCGGGCGATCGCGCCGCCACCTTTCAAATTCCAGACATCATTCACCCGGATCCTGCTGCCGCCGCGCAACGTCTTTCAGCGCGTCGATCACGGCCGTCACCGACGCGCTCGCGGGCGCCGCATACAGCGCGCCGACGCTGTCCGGCATCATCGACAGCTTCAGCGGCAGCCGCGCGGTGCGTTCGCCGGCCCGCGCGGCCAGGTCGAATGCGCCGGCCGACTGCACGAACAGACAGGTCGACTGCTCGGCGATCGTGCGATTGGCCGCCCACGACACCGACTCCATCACCACGGCCGGCGGCGGCAGGCACGCCTTCGCGAACTCGGCGTCGAGCGCGGTGCGCGCCGGCGAGCCGAGCGGCGGCGCGATCCACGGAAACGCCGCCGCGTCGCGCCACGTGACGCGCGCACGCCCGAGCAGCGGATGGCGCGGCCCGCAGACGACGATCAGGTCGTCGCGATACAGCGGCACGACCTCGAGGCCCGCGCCCATCGCCGACGCGTCGAGCCGGCACACGAGCAGGTCGAGCTCGCGGCGCTGCGCCTGCGCGAGCATCCGGTCGAGCGTGTCCTCGCGCACGTTGAGCTGCACCGCGCGCCCGGCCTCGCGCAGCCATGCGAGCGCGCCCGGCATCAGCTGCTGCGCCATGTTCGGCAGCAGGCCGATCGTCACCGGCCGGCCCGCGCCGCGGCGCAGCGCATCGAACGCGGGCGCGACGCCGCGCATGTCGGTCAGCACGCGGCCGATGCATTCGAGCAGCGCGTCGCCGTAGACGGTCGTCGCGACACGCCGCGAGGTGCGCTCGAACAGCGGCAGGCCGAGCGCGTCCTCGAGCTCGCGCAGCCATTTCGACAGCGCGGGCTGCGTGATCGACGCGGCCTCGGCCGTGCGCGCGAAGCTGCGCGTGCGCCCGAGCGTGTCGAGCGTGTCGAGATCGCGCAGCCGCAGCCGGCGCAGCGCCTGCACGATGCGCTGGTCGCCGGCCGGCGCCAGCGGTTCCGGGCCGGGACGGCCGGTCGGGCCGCGTGTCGCATCGGTCACGGGAGCCTCCGTCATTCATGTTCGCCAGGTTATTGATCGATACCGATCTTTCATCGATCGATACGCGATCGTGCCGCATAGTCGTCGACATGAAAACCCCCGGCACGAGCCGGCATACTCAGGAGACAGCTGCCGTGAAAGACGATCAGGACCTTCCCGCTTCCGCGCCGCCCACCGGGCGGCGCCAGTTCCTCAAGCTCGCCGGTGCCGCGGTGGCGTCGGCCGGCTTCGGCGCCGACGCGCTGGCCGCCGGCGCGCCGGGCAACGCGCCCGGCATCGACGCGGCCAGCGGCATCGATCCGGCCCCTGCGTTTCACGGTGCAACGAGCGCCCCTGCCGCGCCGCCGTCCGGCTACAACATCCTGTTCATCCTGACCGACCAGGAGCGTCACTTCGACCGCTGGCCGTTTCCCGTGCCGGGCCGCGAAGCGCTGCGGCGCGACGGCATCACCTTCATGCATCACCAGATCGCCGCCTGCGTGTGCTCGCCATCGCGCTCGACCGTCTACACCGGACAGCACATCCAGCACACGGGCGTGCTCGACAACGCGGGCGTGCCCTGGCAGAACGACATGTCGACGGAGATACGCACGGTCGGCCACATGCTGCGCGACGCGGGCTACTACACCGCGTATCTCGGCAAGTGGCACCTGAGCGCGTCGCTGCACGAGAACGCGAGCCCGTATACGGCGCCGATGGCCGACTACAACCGCACGATCCAGGCGTACGGCTTCGACGACTACTTCGGCGTCGGCGACTTGATCGGGATGGTACGCGGCGGCTATCAGTACGACGGCATCACGTCCGAGGCCGCGGTGAGCTGGATGCGCAATCACGCGCCGCGGCTCGCGAAGCAAGGCAAGCCGTGGTTCCTCGCCGTCAATCTCGTCAATCCGCACGACGTGATGTTCGTCAACACCGACACCGACGGCTCGACCGTGCAGGACGCGAACCATCCGATGCTCGGCAACGCGCCGCCGCCGGGCGACGCGCTGTATCGCACGTCATGGCGCGACGTGCCGCTCGCGGCGTCCCGCCGGCAAGCGTACGACGAGCCCGGGCGCCCGGCCGCGCACGGGATGTTCAATGCCGCGCACGGCAACCTGGTCGGGCGCTATCCGTTCACCGACGATCGCCTGCGGATCTATCAGGACAACTACTTCAACTGCATCCGCGACTGCGACACGCATGTCGTGCGCCTGTTGCAGTCGCTGAAGTCGCTCGGCCTCGACGAGCGCACGATCGTCGTGATGACCGCGGACCACGGCGATCATGTCGGCGCGCATCAGCTCGTCGGCAAGGGCGCGACCGCGTATCAGCCGCAGAACCACGTGCCGCTCGTGATTCGTCATCCTGCCTATCCGGGCGGCCGGCAATGCGACGCGCTGACCTCGCATATCGACATCGCGCCGACGCTGCTCGGGCTGACCGGCATCGACGCGGCGCGGGCCGCGTCGATCAAGGGCGACGCACTGCACGGGCACGACCTGACGCGCTGGCTCGCGAAGCCGGCCGACGCGAAGCTGCATGCGGTGCGCGACGCGACGCTGTTCAACTACGCGATGCTGCTGTACTACGACAGCGAGTGGATGCTGAAGGAGCTGACCGCGCTGAAGCAGCAAGGCGTGCCCGACGACGAGCGGCTGCGCCGCGCGCTCGCGCAGCAGCCCGATTTCCGGTTGCGCGGCACGATCCGCAGCGTGTTCGACGGACGCTACCGGTTCACGCGGTACTTCTCGCCGCTCGAATTCAACCGGCCGACGACGCTCGAGGATCTGTTCGCACGCAACGACGTCGAGTTGTTCGATCTCGCGAGCGATCCGGGCGAGATGCGCAACCTGGCGACGGATCGCCGGAAAAACGGCGAGCTGCTGCTCGCGATGAACGGCAGGCTGAACGACCTGATCGCGAGCGAGGTCGGCGACGACAGCCCGGACGTCATGCCGATTCGCGACGGGAAGGTGCAGGTCAAGGTGCGCAAGGGGCACTTCTAGGCGCCGGCGGACGGCGGCGCGCAGCCGTCCGCCGATGCGCTGCACGCGGCGGCGTTCGTCAGCCGTCAACCGTCAGCCGTCGGTCGACAGCGTCACCGTCTCCCACGCGCGTATCTCGCGCTCCAGCGCCGACAGCTTGTCGCGCACCAGCGCGAGCGCATCGCTGCCGAGCAGAAGATGCGCAGGCGGGCGGTCCGCGTCGATCGCGGCAAGCATCGCGCGCGCGGCCTTGCGCGGGTCGCCCGTCTGCTTGCCGCTCTTCTGCTCCCGGGCCCGGCGGATCGGGTCGAACACCGGGTCGTAGTCGGCGATCGAGCGCGGCGTGCGCACCATCGAGCGGCCCGCCCAGTCGGTGCGAAACGAACCGGGCGCGACGGCCGTCACGGCGATGCCGAACGATGCGACCTCCTTGCCGAGCGCTTCCGAAATCCCCTCCAGCGCGAACTTGCTGCCGCAGTAATAGGTAATTCCCGGCATCGTGATGTGGCCGCCCATCGACGTGATGTTGACGATGTGGCCGCGTCGGCGCGCGCGCATGAACGGCAGTACGGCCTTCATCATCGCGACCGCACCGAACACGTTCACGTCGAACTGCCGCCGCAGCTCGGACAACGGCGACTCCTCCATCACGCCTTCGTGCCCGTAGCCCGCATTGTTGACGAGCACGTCGACCGCGCCCACGTTCGCCTCGATTTCCGCGACGACGCCGTCGATCGCATCGAAGTCGGTCACGTCGAGCACGCGTCCGAACGCCGCGTGCGCGGACAGGGCTTCGAAATCGCGCCGCGCCTGCGCGCTTCTCACGGTGCCGACGACCGTGTGACCCGCCGCCAGCGCCTCCTGCGCAAGCGCGCGACCGAAGCCGCTGCTGACGCCGGTAACAAGCAGAACCTTGCCGGATGCCATCGAAGTTTCTCCCGAATATGGATCAGGTCTGCATGCTAATCTGGCGCAACCGGCCGAATAAGGCTGATTCCGCTGTTTTTCTTGCCTAATCCTATGACCCCGAAACGCGCGCCCACGTCCGACGCCGAACCGGCCTCGCGCAGCCGCACGCGCATGATCGCGCTGCTGCACGCGCTGGCGCCCGACGAGGGCTACAACCTGACGGCGCTGCCGAGCGTCCGGATCCTGCGCTCGAACCGGCCGCTCGCGCGCACGCCGGTGCTGTACGATCCCGGCATCGTGATCGTGTGCCAGGGTCGCAAGCGCGGCTATTTCGGCGACCGGCTCTATCTGTACGACGCGCATCACTATCTGGCGGTGTCCGTGCCCGTTCCGTTCAGCATGGAAACCGACGCGACGCCGGAACGCCCGCTGCTCGCGCTGTATCTGCACCTCGATTTCGCGATGGCCGCCGAGCTGGCCGCGCAGATCGATCGCGCGGGCGGCGCCGCCCGCGTGCAGGCGCCCCAAAGCATGATGTCGACGCCGATGGACGAGAGGATGCAGGCCTCCGTGCTGCGCTTCCTCGATGCGCTGCACCGGCCGCTCGAAGCCGCCGTGCTCGGCCCGGGCCTGCTGCGCGAACTGTATTTCCGCGTGCTGACCGGCGCGCAGGGCGACTCGATGCGGGCGGCGCTCGCGATGCGCGGGCCGTTCGGCCGGATCGGCCGGTCGCTGCGCCTGATTCATGCGGGCTACGCGCAACCGCTCGACGTCGCGCGACTGGCCGCCGAAGCCGGCATGAGCGTGCCGAGCTTCCACAGCCACTTCAAGGCCGTCACGCAGGTGTCGCCGATGCAGTACGTGAAATCGACGCGCCTGCATCAGGCCCGGCTGCTGATGGTGCGCCAGGACCTGACCGCGGAGGCCGCGAGCCACGCGGTCGGCTACACGAGCCCGTCGCAGTTCAGCCGCGAATTCAAACGCCTGTTCGGGTTGACACCGGCGGCGGAGACGCGGCGCATGCGCGACAGCTTCGCGATTCCGGCGGCATTCGACGATGCGGTGTATGTGTCGTCGCATTGACGGGTCTTGCGCCGCACTGACTCACAGCGTCCCGCCGTCCGGCCAGTTCTCCCAATGCGTATTCGGCGTGGCCGACGGCCGGTATCGCGCAGCGTCGCCCGTCACGAGCACGTCCGCGAGCGAGCGGAAGGTCGGATCGCCGCTCGGCCGCTCGCCGTTCACGACGTCCAGTCCGCAGGGCCGCGGTAAAGCGAAAGCCGCGTCGCGGCGAGATACACGTAGCCGTTGTCCAGCATCGGAAAGCTGAATTGCTCGCAGCAGTCGTCCAGCACGGATAGGATGCTTTCCACATCGATCATCATCGTTCCCCCGGTTGCGTTCCGCCATGTGCGACGGCGCCGGAACCCGCGCCGCCCGCAACCATGGTCTAATGCCGGGGCAAGCGGCTGTGGCCGTCGACGGCCCTGCCCCGATCACCCGTCCCGCACAGGATCCACGATGAACCCGACCGAAATCAAGGCGTTCGTGTTCGATGTCTTTGGAACGATCGTCGACTGGAGAAGCCGTGTCGCGCGCGAAGCCGCCGACTTCCTGCAAACCTACGCGCCGACGCTCGACGCGTTCGAATTCGCCGACGCATGGCGGCGCGAATATACGCCGTCGATGGAGGAAGTCCGCAGCGGACGCCGCTCCTACGTGAGGCTCGACCTCCTGCATCGCGAGAACCTGGTGCGGATCATCGAGCGCTACGGCATCGCCGGCGTGCCCGATGCGGCGGTGGACGCGCTCAACCTCGCGTGGCATCGCCTCGATCCGTGGCCCGATTCGGTCGCCGCGCTGAACCGGCTGAAGCAGCGCTTCATCATCGCGCCGCTGTCGAACGGCAACATTCGGCTGATGATCGACATCGCGAAGCACGCGGGCCTGCCGTGGGATGCGATTCTCGGCGCGGAAGTCGCGCACGCGTACAAGCCGGCGCCGAAGGTCTACAACGAGGCAGTCGAGATACTCGGCGTCGCGCCGGCCGAGGTGTGTCTCGTCGCCGCGCACAACAGCGATCTCGCCGCCGCGCGCCGGCTCGGCCTGTCGACCGCGTTCGTGCCGCGGCCGACCGAGTACGGGCCCGGCCAGACGACGGACCTGAACGCGGAGGATGCGTGGGATTTCGTCGTCGCCGATCTGCACGAGCTGGCGGATCGGGTCGGGTGCCCGCGGTGAGGTGAAGGCCCCTGGTCCGGCCGCCGCGCGACGGCCGGCCGCCGGCAACAGCCGCGAACGGAACGATGCGAGACCGCCGCCGACTGGTAGACTTTGCAACCGTCATCGTTCCGACTCGCCTGCCCGCATGTCATCTCCGCTACGTCTGGTAGAAGGCAAACTGACCGCGCTGCGCTTCCTCGAACGCCCGGATCAGGGCAGCGTCAACGGCCGTCAATTACCGCGGCCGGACCCGGAGGCCCGGAAAAATCGCTGGGCTACTGGTTCACGCACAGCGCGGTCCCGATCCTGGCCGCGTTGACCGGCAACGACGCCGCGGCCAATGCGGTACTGTTTCAGCAAAGCAACGAGGACAGCATCCTCGCCCGACTGAATGCCGAGGCGGACAGCATCGAGCATCCGGCAACGTGGTCGTATGCGAATATCCGCGACAGCCGGACCTTCGTGTCGCAAAACGCCTTCGTGACCGTCGGCAAGAACGGCAAGATCCTGCTTGCCAAGCTCCCGACCGAAATCGAAATAGCCGGAGAAAAATACCGCGGCTTTCTCGGCGGGCAATGCTTCGAGGTCGGCGACGATATCGTGGCCGTGATCGACCGGCATGGCCGCCTTTATGCGATGTCGTCGCCCGACCGACGTTATCTGGTCATGGACTACGCGTGCGGCAATACCGGGCTGGCCGGCCTGACGCATACGCTGTGGACCGTCTGGAAATGGTCGTTCATCGTGATGAACTGCTTCTGGATACCGATGGCGCTGGTGTTTCTCTGGACTGACGATGACCCGTCTTCCAGGCTGGATGTCGCGTTGCTCTCGCTTGTCGGTGGACCGCTGATGATCGGGATCCTGCTGGCGCTGCTGCTTGGCGTGCGGCTTTCATGGTCCGACTGGCTGCCGGCCTGGCGTACGTCGCGCATCCTGCGCGCGCTCGGCCGCCCCGATCTATGCAGGCGCAATTTCGGTTTCGCGCGCTTCGACGCCGAACGCGCAGGGCAAGTGCGCGAGCGCGATATCGGGCAAGTCTATTACGCGTAGTCGACCGGCGCCGCCTTCGCGCCACTCGCAAGACGCCGCCAGTTGCGCGCCGCATACCAATGCGCCTGCCGCAACGCGAGCCACAGCCCGAGCTGCCGGACCGGCTTCAGAAAGCCGCGCGCGCGAAATACGGTGCGCCGCTCGACGCGCGTGTTGCCGTCGTCGATCGGCGTCAGCGTGAATTCGTCCTCGAGCAGGTCGACCCAGTCGCGACACCATACCGTCGACGCAATCATCCGGTAGCGCAGCCGGCGATTGTGGTCGAGCACGAGAATCCGCTGGTCGATCGTGCCGCGATCGGTCGTGCACTGCCGCGTATTGCCGACGGCCGGCACGCCTTCGAGCACGCGGCAGCTGACCGGCTTCGGCACCCCGAGTCGAAACAGCAAGGGCCGCGTGTCGTCCATCCGCGCTTGAAGGAAATGCGGCCACACGTGCTCGGGCCGGCACGCGAACGTCCATTGCGAACGAATCTCCACGATCCTCTCCTTGCACGCGTCGAGGCGGACATCATGACATAACGGCTCCGGCCGCCGCCACGCCGCCACGCCGCGACGATCAGCCGGGCTCGCCGACGAATCTCAGCTCCCCCGACGCCCCGGCCAGCAACGCGCGATTCGCGTCGGCCGCCGCGCGCAGGTAGTCCCACAGCGCGGTCACCCGCCGCAGCTTGCGCAGGTCCTCGCGACACGTCAGCCAGAAACACCGCGTCACGGCCACCTCGCCGGGCAGCACCGGCACCAGCGCCGGCTGCCGCGCGGCCATGAAGCACGGCAGGATCGCGAGCCCGCCGCCCTGCAGCGCCGCGAAATACTGCGCGATCACGCTCGTGGTCCGCAGCCCGGCGCTCGCGCCCGGCACCGCGCGCTCCAGGTACAGCAACTCGCTGCTGAACGCGAGATCGTCGACATAGCTGATGAATGCATGCTGCGCGAGATCGTCGGTGCAGGTGATCGGCGCGTGATTCGCCAGATAGTCGCGCGTCGCGTAGAGGCGCAGCTGGTAGTCGCACAGCTTCGTGCACACGTAAGGCCCGCGCTCGGGCCGCTCCAGCGTGATCGCCAGATCGGCCTCGCGCTTGGTCAGGTTGACGAAATGCGGCACCGGCAGCAGGTCGACCGTCACCTGCGGATGCGCGGCGCGAAACCGCGCGAGCTGCGGCGCGAGAAAGAAGCAGCCGAAGCCTTCGGTCGAGCCGACCCGCACATGCCCCGACAACGCCTCACCGGTGTTCGCGATCTGGTCGCGCGCGGACTGCACAGTCGTCTCCATCGCATCCGCATACGCGACGAGCCGCTGCCCCTCGGCCGTCAGCGTGAAGCCGCCGGAGCGCGACTTGTCGAACAGCAGCGTGCCCATCGCGGCCTCGAGCGCGCGAATCCGCCGCGCGACGGTCGTGTAGTCGACCCCGAGCCGCTTCGCGGCCCCGCTCGCGCGCTGCGTGCGCGCGACTTCGAGAAAGAAGCGCAGATCGTCCCAGTTCAGGTTGCCGGAAACCGGCTCGGTCGCATGTCGCATCGGCGAGGAAGGGAAAAGGCGGTGTCTCCGGGCCGGCCGTCGATATGCATAAATGCATATCCAACCGGTTTCTTTATCGCTACAGCATGAATATGCGCATAACTATACTCGACCCTGACCTGCGGACCACGAACCGCGGCAACCACCATGGAGACGCCATGCAGACCCGATCCACCCTCGATGAGCACGAGACCCTCGCGGCGCCCGCGCCCGCGCGCACCGCGAAGCACCATCTATTGGCCGGCTGGGCCAGCATGGCCGGCACCACGATCGAGTGGTACGACTTCTTCCTGTACGGCACCGCCGCCGCACTCGTGTTCAACCGCATCTTCTTCCCGTCGCTCGATCCGGTGGTCGGCACGCTCGCCGCGTTCGGCACGTTCGCGGTCGGCTTCATCGGCCGGCCGATGGGCGGCATCGTGTTCGGCCACTTCGGCGACCGCATCGGCCGCAAGTCGATGCTGATGATCACGCTGCTGCTGATGGGCGTGCCGAGCATGATCATCGGCCTGATCCCGTCCTACGACCGCATCGGCTACTGGGCTGCCGCGCTGCTGATCGCGATGCGCTTCCTGCAGGGGATGGCGGTCGGCGGCGAATGGGGCGGCGCGGTGCTGATGGCCGTCGAGCATGCGCCGAAGGGCCGCAAGGGGCTGTTCGGCAGCCTGCCGCAGACGGGCGTCGGGCTCGGCCTGATCCTGTCGTCGCTCGCGATGGCCGCGGTGGCCGCGCTGCCGGAAGCCGACATGCTGTCGTGGGGCTGGCGCGTGCCGTTTCTCGCGAGCATCGCGCTGGTCGGCCTCGGCTGGTTCATCCGCGCGAAGGTGCCGGAATCGCCCGACTTCGAGAAGATGCAGCGCCAGGGCAAGGCCGAGAAGTCGCCGGTGACGGCCGCGCTGCGCCGCCATCCGCGCGAGGTGCTGACGATCGTCGGCGCACGCGCGGCCGAGAACACGTGGTTCTACATGGTCGTCACGTTCGCGCTGTCGTACGCGACGCAGCAGCTCCATCTGCCGAAGGCCGAGATGCTGCACGCGATCACCGTGGGCGCGGCGCTGTCGCTCGTCACGATGCCGCTGTGCGGCCACCTGAGCGACCTGATCGGCCAGCGCCGGATGTTCGCGATCGGCCTCGTGCTGATGTGCGCGTTCGCGGCGCCGTTCTTCATGATGCTCGGCACGCAGCAGATCGCGCTCGCGTGGTGGGCAATCGTGCTCGGCCTCGGCGTCGTGTTCCCGATCCTCTATGCGCCCGAGTCGCTGCTGTTCGCGCAGCAGTTCCCGGCGGAAATCCGCTACAGCGGCATCTCGCTGTCGGTGCAGCTCGCCGGCGTGATCGGCGGCGGCTTCGCGCCGATGATCGCGACGTCGCTGCTCAAGGCCGGCGGCGGGCAGCCGCATTACGTGATCGCGTATCTCGTCGGTTTCGGCGTGTTCGCGCTGGCCTGTACCGCATTGATGCGGCCGGCGCGCGCGGGAGCCTGAGCGCGCGCCCCGGCTGCCGTCGAATCTTCGTCCTGTCGTCGTCCGCCATGCTTGCAGGCACGGCGGCGCGGCCCCTCTTTTTCCATCACATCGTTTTCCGGAGACAACCATGAACGCCGCAGTTCCCCAGACCACCCTCGCCCTGCCCACCGCCAAGCTGCTGATCGACGGCGCCTTCGTCGAATCGCAAAGCGCCGAATGGGGCGACATCGTGAATCCCGCCACGCAGGAAACGATCGGCCGCGTGCCGTATGCGACGGTCGAAGAGGTCGACGCCGCGATCGCCTCCGCGCAGCGCGCGTTCCAGACCTGGAAGACCACGCCGGTCGGCGCGCGGCTGCGCATCATGCTGAAGTTCCAGGACCTGGTGCGCCGCAATCTCGAACGGATCGCGACGACGCTGACGGCCGAACAGGGCAAGACGCTGCCCGACGCGCAGGGCGACATCTTCCGCGGCCTCGAAGTGGTCGAGCACGCGTGCTCGATCGGCACGCTGCAGCTCGGCGAGTTCGCGGAGAACGTCGCGGGCGGCGTCGATACCTACACGCTGCGCCAGCCGATCGGCGTGTGCGCCGGCATCACGCCGTTCAACTTTCCCGGCATGATCCCGCTGTGGATGTTCCCGATGGCGATCGTCTGCGGCAACACGTTCGTGCTGAAGCCGTCGGAACAGGATCCGCTGTCGACGATGCAGCTCGTCGAACTCGCGATCGAGGCCGGCGTGCCGAAGGGCGTGCTGAACGTCGTGCACGGCGGCAAGACCGTGGTCGATCGTCTCTGCACGCATCCGGACGTCAAGGCGATCTCGTTCGTCGGCTCGACGCGCGTCGGCACGCACGTGTACAACCTCGGCAGCGAGCACGGCAAGCGCGTGCAGTCGATGATGGGCGCGAAGAATCACGCGGTCGTGCTGCCCGACGCGCATCGCGAGCAGACGATCAACGCGCTGGTCGGCGCGGGCTTCGGCGCGGCCGGCCAGCGCTGCATGGCGACCTCGGTCGTCGTGCTGGTCGGCGCCGCGCGGGACTGGCTGCCCGATCTGGTCGAGAAGGCGAAGGCGTTGAAGGTCAACGCGGGGCACGAGCCCGGCACCGATGTCGGGCCGGTCGTGTCGAAGGCCGCGCATGCGCGCATCGTCGGGCTGATCGACGAAGGCGTGAAGGCCGGCGCGAAGCTCCTGCTCGACGGCCGCGACGTGAAGGTGCCCGGCTACGAGCACGGCAATTTCGTCGGCCCGACGATCTTCTCGGGCGTGACGACCGACATGTCGATCTATACGGAAGAAATCTTCGGGCCGGTGGTGGTCGTGCTGGAGGCCGACACGCTCGACGACGCGATCGCGCTCGTCAACCGCAACCCGATGGGCAACGGCGTCGGCCTGTTCACGCAGAGCGGCGCGGCCGCGCGCAAGTTCCAGAGCGAAATCGACGTCGGCCAGGTCGGCATCAACATCCCGATTCCGGTGCCGGTGCCCTACTTCAGCTTCACCGGTTCGCGCGGCTCGAAGCTCGGCGATCTCGGCCCGTACGGCAAGCAGGTCGTGCAGTTCTACACGCAGACGAAGACGGTCACCGCGCGCTGGTTCGACGACGACGCGACGGCCGGCGGCGTGAACACGACGATCGCGCTGCGCTGATGGCGACCGGAGCTCCGCACATGGAAATCGCCTTCATCGGACTCGGCAACATGGGCGGCCCGATGGCCGCCAACCTCGTCAAGGCTGGCCACGCGCTGACGGTGTTCGACCTCGATGCGCACGCGGTCGACGCCGCGGTGCGCGCGGGCGCGGTGGCGGCCGGCTCGCCGCGCGACGCGGCCGCGCGCGCGTCGATCGTGATCACGATGCTGCCGGCCGCGCCGCACGTGCGCGGCGTCTACCTCGGCGACGACGGCGTGCTGGCCGGCGCGCGCCCCGACGCGACGCTGATCGACTGCAGCACGATCGATCCCGACACCGTGCGCGCGGTCGCCGCAGCGGCCGCGCAGCGCGGCTTGCCGCTCGCCGACGCGCCCGTGTCCGGCGGCACCGGCGGCGCGCAGGCCGGCACGCTGACCTTCATGGTCGGCGCTGAGCCCGCACTGTTCGAACGCATCCGCCCCGTGCTGCTCGACATGGGCAGGAACGTCGTGCATTGCGGCGGCACCGGCACCGGGCAGATCGCGAAGATCTGCAACAATCTGCTGCTCGGGATCTCGATGATGGGCGTGTCGGAAGCGATGGCGCTCGGCGCGGCGCTCGGCATCGAGCCGGGCGTGCTGGCCGGGATCATCAATACGTCGACCGGACGCTGCTGGAGTTCGGACACGTACAACCCGTATCCGGGCGTCAGCGACACGGCGCCCGCCGCGCGCAACTATGCGGGCGGCTTCGCGGCGAACCTGATGCTGAAGGATCTCGGGCTCGCGACCGAGGCCGCGCGCCATGCGCGGCAGCCGGTATGGATGGGCGCGCTCGCGCAGCAGCTGTATCAGTCGATGAGCCAGCAGGGGCTCGGCGCGCTCGACTTCTCCGCGTGCGTGAAGCTGTACGAGCCGCAGCCCGCGTAGCGCGCGCGACAGACGTGCGTCGACCCGCGATGCGCAGCGGCGGCATCGCGGGTCGAAGCGGATCGGCAGTAATCGCGACGCCGGTGGCGTGCGCGCGGCGTCCTAGCCGCGCGGGTTCGACGCCGTCTCGAAGGTCGGATGGCACTCGAACGACAGTTCCGAGCGCGCATCGACGCGGCGGCCGCCGGTCAGCGACTCCTGTTTCATGCTCGCGCGCATCCCGCGCTGCGTGCAGTAGTTGGTCGCTTCGCTGACGGCTTTTTCATGGGCGTCGGCCCACGACGTCGACACGCCGAGCGTGCGCGTCTTCACGGTGAAAACGTTCGGGTTCGACGTCGCGGCAACGTCGGAAGCGGTCGAACACGCGGCGAGCAGGCAAGCGGCAGCCGCGAGGATCAACCCTCGCAGGATTCGGAAAGAAGCAGGATTCGACATGGGGAACGGGCGTGCCGTCGATTCGACGGCATTGAGCAACATAGCCGACAGTATGCCTGCCCGATCGCCGAAGATCATGCCCCATTCGGTGAACACATTGTTTCGAATGGTTAAACGATGGGCGATCAGGCAATCTTTACGCGCGATCTTCGCCGATCAGGCAGATTTGCCCGACCCGTCACCGTCATGTTGCGCCACCACGCGCCATGCGCTCGTCAATGCGCGCCTTCCTGCCGGATCCGCGCCGATGCCTCTTCCACATTCCGCCATGCCGGCTGGCCGGGCGCATAGCGCGCGCGGATATATGCGGCGAGTTCGGCCATCTGCCGTTCGTCGAACGCGTCGCGAAAGCCCGGCATGTAGCCGAGCCGCTCGGTGGCCGGATGGTCGATGCCGTTGTGCAGCACGCGCAGCAGGTTGTCGGGCGTCGCCTGGCTGACGCTCGTGTTCAGCCCCATCAGCGGCCGCACGCCGAAATGCCCGACGCCGCCCGATTCGGCATGACAGACCGCGCACGCCGCATCGAACGCGCGACGGCCGTTCTCGAGGCCGAGCGTCGCGACCGTTTCCGCGCCACGCGCGTGCCGGGCCGCCGCATCGGCCGCCGCGGCATCGTCGACGGGCGGCGACAGCGAGGTCAGGTAGTGCGCGATCGCACGCACGTCGGACTCCGGCAGCGACGCGAGCCCCGCGACGACCGGCGCCATCGGCCCGGCCGCGACGCCGTGCTGCGCGGAAAAGCCGGTGCGCAGATACTCGAACAGTGCGGGCTCGGTCCACGGCACCGGTGCGGTGCGCGACGCGACCAGCGGCGGCGCGACCCACCCTTCTGCTTCGCCGCCCGACAGGTACGCGAGGCCGCCCTTCTCCGCGCCCAGCGCGTTGCGCGGCGTATGGCAGGCGCCGCAATGACCCGCGCCGTCGACGAGATACTTGCCGCGATTCCATGCGGCGGAGCGCGACGGGTCCGGCGTGAACGGCCGCGCATCGTGAAACAGCCAGTTCCAGCCGGCCAGGAGCCGCCGCTGGTCGAGCGGGAACGGCAGCTTCGTCTTCGGCGGCGCGTGCTTCACCGGCGGCTGCGACATCAGATACGCATAGAGCGCGAGCAGGTCCGGCTCGCTCAGCTTCGCGAACGCCGTGTACGGGAAGGCCGGGTACAGGTGCGTGCCGTCGCGGCCGATGCCTTCGCGCATCGCGCGCGCGAACGCGGGGTAGGACCACGCGCCGATGCCGGTTTCCGGGTCGGGCGTCAGGTTGGTCGTGTAGATCGTGCCGAAAGGCGTATCGAGCGCGAGCCCGCCCGCATTGGGCGCGCCGCCGGGCGCCGTATGGCAGACCGCGCAATCGCCGGCGATCGCGATCTGGCGGCCGCGTTCGAGCGTCGCCGCACTCCACATCGCGGCGTCCGCGCCGCCGGGCGCGACGGGGGCGATCGGCGCGGGCCCCGGCAGGATTGCGCAGGCCAGGCCGATCAGGCCGCCGGCCATCCCGCCGATGCCGCCGCCGGCCAGCCAGCGGCGCCAGCGCGATGCACGGCGCGGCGCGACGGCGACCGGTCCGTCGCCGAAACCGGTTGATTCGGGATGCGCCAGCGCCGCGCGAATCCGCTCGGGATCGAACGGCGGCGCGCGAAAGCGCACGCCCGTCGCGTCGTACAGCGCGTTCGCGATCGCGGCGGCGGCCGGCGCGGCGGCCTGCTCGATCCGCTGCGCGTCGTGCGCGGATCGCGCGTCGTGCGCGCCGGATGACGCATCGGCGGCGACGACCAGTTCATGCGCAAGCGCATCCGGTCGTGCCGCGGCATCGGCCTCGTCATGCGCAGGGCGCGCGGCCAGCCGCGTGCCCATCACGCGCGAAATCGCCGCCTCGATCTGCCATGCGGGCAAGCCCGCCAGCGCGGCGCGGTCGGGCGCGCCCACGCCCTGCCCGGCGACGACGCGCCGCACCGCGACCTCGCCCGTCGCAGGATCGACGTCGAGATCGACGACCCACGCACTCCAGTTCGCGTCGCCGCTCTCGCGCGTCGCTTCGGCTTTCGATTGCTCGTGGTCGCGATCATGATCGCGCGGCGCGACGGCGCCCGCCTGCGCGGATTCGTCCGCCCGCGTGGCGGGCAAGGCAATCGTGTCGGACGACGACGGCGAATGTGCGCCGTCGAAGGCGAAGCCTCGGCCGCTGAGCCGCGTGCCGGCTTGTCGCCCGGCCGCGACCGGCGCGCCCCAGGCGGCGCGCTCGCTGACCATCCGGATAATCTCGCGCGGGCCCGCGTCCTGCGCCGCATCGAGATGCTGCAGCCGCAGCGCGACCGGATCGCGCCGCAACGCGCCGGCGAGTTCGTCGACGAACGATTCGCGCGCGAACACGTGCGCGTGAGGCGGAATCGCGCCGGCGGCGTCGGCCATCTCGATCGACGTCTGCGCGTGCCGGTAGACGAAGGGGGACGCCGCTGCGGATGCGTCGACTGCCGGCGCGGCATCGGACGACGGAGCGTCAGGGCGGTCAGCTGCATCGTCGTTCGGCAACCGACGCCGAAGCGTCTCACGATCGTCCGGCGCCGCGCCGAGCTGCGCGCGATAGCGCCATGCCGTGATCCGTCCGTCGGCAGCGGTCCGCGTTTCGATATCGAGCGACGCATGCGTGCGCGCCTCGCCGGCCGGCCAGCCGTAGCGCGCGTGGTGCGTGCGCGATGCGTCGTCGCGGTCCTGCTGCGCGTTGTCGGTGGCAGGCTCGCAATCCATGGCGCGCGACGCATCCGCCTGCATGGTCATCTGCCGATCATCCTTCATGACCGTCCCGCAGATAGCGTGCGGCGCGATGCACCGCACGAAGGATCTCGAGATGCGTGCCGCAGCGACACAGGTTGAAGCGCAGCGCAGCGCGGATCGCCGCGTCGTCCGGCGACGGATCGCGGTCGAGCAGCGCCTTCGTGCTCATGATCATGCCGTTCAGGCAATAGCCGCACTGCGCGGCCTGTTCGTCGATGAACGCGCGCTGGATCGGATGCGGCGCATCGCGCGACCCGAGCCCTTCGAGCGTCGTCACGTCGCGCCCGTTCGCGACGCCGGCCGGCACGACGCACGAGCGCGTCGCCTGCCCGTCGACCAGCACCGTGCAGGCGCCGCACTGCCCGAGCCCGCAGCCGTATTTCGGGCCGTTCAGCGCGCAGTCGTTGCGCAGCACCAGCAACAGCGGCGTATCGGAGGCGATGTCGTCGACGGTGCACGGCGCGCCGTTGACGCGAAACGCGAGCGACCGCGACGGGGAAGCGGAATGGGACATGGGTGGATCCGGAATGCGGGGCGGCCGATCACCGGCTGACGATCGACCGACAAGCGGCCGGCGGCGGGCACGGCTGCCGGCTCGCGGCGACCGGCGCGAGCCGGCGACGAGTGCCGCGGCGCTCAGATATAACACGCCGAAATGCGCGCGTGCCGGCCTTGCACGCCTCGGCGCGCGGCATCCCGCCCGGGCGCCGGCACGACAGCACGACAGCGCGCCACGAGAAGCACGCGTCAGGCCACGGCCGCCACGCTGTCCCGCGACGGCGACACGAGCGGCACGTCGAACACGTCGTAGCCGAACACCCATGACGGATCCTCGTTGGTCCGCAGCCACGTGTTGTTGTGCGACACCAGCTGCACCTTCGACGCGCGCGCGGCGCGATTCGCCTCGTACAGCGCGAACGCGCCCGCGTAATCGCCGATACCGACCTCGTCGAGACAGCGCGCGAGCATCGCGGCATCCTCGATCGCCATCGCCGCGCCCTGCGCCATGTGCGGCTTCATCGGATGGCATGCATCGCCGAGCAGCACCAGACGGCCGCGGCTCCACAGCGGCAGCGGATCGCGCTCGAGCAGCGGCCACTTCGTGATCGACGGCGACACGTCGATCAGGTGCTGGATGTCGTCGTGGAAGCCGGCAAACGCTTCGCGCATCTCGTCGCGGCTGCTGTCGACCATCGACACGCCTTCCGGCCATTCGGCCTGCGGCACGCCCGTCACGTAGTAGTACTCGTCGCGCTTCTCGGTGACGTAATAGACCATCATGTGGCGATCCTCCGACCACCATTTCACGCACATGTCGTACGGCTTGTTGCCGAGCAGCGACGCGGGAAACACCGCGCGGTGCGCGACATAGCCCGTATAGCGCGGCGGCTCGGCGCCGAGCAGGTGCTCGCGGATCTTCGAGTTCACGCCGTCCGCGCCGATCACGATATCGGCCGTGTCGACGCTGCCGTCCGCGAACGTCAGGCGCACTGCACCGCCCGTGTCCTCGACCGACGCGAGCCGTTTGCCGAAGCGGATCGTGCCCGGCGTCACGGCCTGCGTCATCAACGCGTGGAAATCGCCGCGATGCACGGTCAGGTAGCTCGCGCCGTAGGTCTTCAGCGCGTAGTCGCCGAGCGGGATCTGCGCGAGCACGTCGGCCGTCTGCCAGTCGCGGCTGTACCAGCAATCGGGATGCGAGCCCATCGCGTTGAGCGCGTCCTCGCAACCGATGCGCCGCATGATCTTCATCACGTTCGGGCCGAGGTGGATCCCCGCGCCGAGGCGCGAGAACGCCGGCGCCTGCTCGTACAGCGCGACGTCGTAGCCGCCGCGCTGCAGCAGCGCAGCCGCGGCCGTGCCGCCGAGACCGGCGCCGATGATTGCGATACGGGGTGTGCTCATGCGGATCTCCTGATCGTGAGCCCGTTGCCGGACAGCGCGCGGGAACGGGTGGATGGAACGAGTTTTATGTAGCGTACACACTCAATTTATTGAAGACAAGCGGAATGTCCGGCGCGCGTCTTTCATTCGGGAAAACACCAATAAAACCCCATTCCTTTCGACACATCGGCATGCCATCCAAGCCAAAAAAACATTTTGGCCTATTGTTATTTTCAAATGTACACACTAGACTTTTCTCGAAGCGGGCCGGTATCGCCTCAGCATGCCGCCCCATCCTCACCGACACGGAGCCCTCCTTCATGAGCAAGACCTACCGCATCGGCCAGATCGTGCCGAGTTCCAACACGACGATGGAAACCGAAATTCCGGCGATGCTGCGCCTGCGCGAGGCGATCCGGCCCGAGCGCTTCACGTATCACTCGAGCCGGATGCGGATGAAGAAGGTCGTCAAGGAAGAACTGGCGGCGATGGACGCGGAGTCCGATCGATGTGCGATGGAACTGAGCGACGCGCGCGTCGACGTGCTCGGCTACGCATGCCTCGTCGCGATCATGGCGATGGGGCACGGCTATCACCGCGTGTCGCAGGCGCGCCTCACGAAGCAGACGGCCGACAACGGCGCGCAGGCGCCGGTGCTGACGAGCGCGGGCGCGCTCGTCGACGCGCTGAAGGTGATCGGCGCGAAGCGCATCGTCGTCGTCGCGCCGTACATGAAGCCGCTCACCGAACTGGTGGTCGACTACATCCGCAACGAAGGCTACGAGGTGATCGGCTACCGCGCGCTGGAAATCCCCGACAACCTCGACGTCGGCCGCCACGATCCGGCGCGCCTGCCCGAGATCGTGAAGACGCTGCCTTACCAGGACGCCGATGCGATCGTGCTGTCCGCGTGCGTGCAGATGCCGTCGCTGCCGGCCGTCGCCAAGGTCGAGGCAATGACGGGCAAGCCGGTCGTCACGGCCGCGATCGCGACCACCTACGCGATGCTGCGCGAACTCGATCTCGAGCCGATCGTGCCCGGCGCGGGCGCACTGCTGTCCGGCGCGTACTGAACGCCCCTTTCCGACGGAGCCCTCCGATGTCCTCGACCTTCCTGTACGGCGCGAACGTTCACGCCAACGGCATTCGCCAGCACTACCTGCGCTACGGCGGCGCGACCGGCTCGCGCGCCGCGCGCCCCGCGATCGTGCTGATTCCCGGCATCACGAGCCCCGCGATCACGTGGGGCTTCGTCGGCGACGTGTTCGGCGCCGCCTTCGACACCTACGTGCTCGACGTGCGCGGCCGCGGGCTGTCCGAGGCCTCGCCGACGCTCGACTACAGCCTCGATGCGCAGGCCGACGACGTCGCGGCGCTCGTCGCCGAACTCGGCCTGCCGCGCACCAGCCTCGTCGGTCACTCGATGGGCGCGCGGATCGCCGCGCGCGCGGCGCGGCGCGGCATTCGCGGGCTCGAGTCGGTCGTGCTGGTCGATCCTCCCGTGTCGGGCCCGAACCGCCGCGACTATCCGGGCAAGCTGCCGTGGTACATCGACTCGATGGCGCTGGCGCGCGCGGGCACCGATGCCGAGGGCATGCGCGCGTTCTGCCCGACCTGGACCGACGCCGAACTGCGGCTGCGCGCCGAATGGCTGCACACCTGCGACGAACGCGCGGTGCGCGCATCGTACGAAGGCTTCCATACCGACGACTTCCACGCGGACGCCGCGCAGCTGGGGGTGCCGTCGCTGCTGATCACGGCCGAACGCGGCGACGTGGTGCGCGACGAAGACGTCGCCGAACTGCAGCGCGCGACGCCGTCGATGCGGCACGTGCGCGTGCCGGCCGCGGGCCACATGATTCCGTGGGACAACGCGCCGGGCTTCTACGCGGCGTTCGGCGACTTCCTCGGCGCGCCGCTCGCGGCCTGAGCGCCCGGCGCCCGCCTTTTTCCCTCACGCCTTTACCGGAGCCGACGATGCCAGTCAGCGACACCCAACTGATCGACGCGTGGAAGCAGGTGCTCACGCTGTCGCGCCTCGAACCGGGCCAGACCGTCACGATCCTGACGAGCGCGGCCACCCACCCGCAGACGCTGTCGTGCGCGCTGATCGCGACGCAGTCGATGGGCGCGATCGTCAATCGGCTCGACCTGCCGCCCGTCAACGGCGACAAGGCGTTCAGCCGCGACCCGCTCGCCTATCTCGGCACGACGCCGCTGACCGGCAATCCGGCCGCGATCGCCGCGCTGCGCGCGAGCGATCTCGTGCTCGACCTGATGACGCTGCTGTTCTCGCCCGAGCAGCACGAGATCCTGAAGACGGGCACGAAGATCCTGCTCGCGGTCGAGCCGCCCGAGGTGCTGGTGCGGATGGTGCCGACGCTCGCCGACCGCACGCGCGTGCTCGCCGCAACGAAAAAGATCGCGGCCGCCCGCGAGATGCGCGTGAGCTCGGCCGCCGGCACCGCGCTCGTGTGCCCGCTCGGCGAGTTCCCGCCGACGGCCGAATACGGCTTCGTCGACGCGCCGGGCCGCTGGGACCACTGGCCGAGCGGCTTCGCGCTGACCTACCCGAACGACCGCACCGCGCACGGCACGATCGTGATCGACCGCGGCGACATCCTGCTGCCGCAGAAGCACTACGTAAGCGAGCCGATCGTACTGACCGTCGAAGGCGGTTACGCGACGCGCATCGAGGGCGGCGTCGACGCCGACCTGCTGCGCGACTACATGGACACCTTCGCCGACCCGGAAGGCTATGCGATCTCGCATATCGGCTGGGGGCTGCAGCCGCGCGCGCGCTGGTCGACGCTCGGCCTGTACGACCGCGAGGCGACGATCGGCATGGACGCGCGCGCGTTCGAAGGCAACTTCCTGTTCTCGCTCGGCCCGAACAACGAAGGCGGCGGCAGCCGCACGACGACCTGCCATATCGACATTCCCTTGCGCCGCTGCACGGTCGAGCTCGACGGCGAAACCGTCGTGCGCGACGGCCGCGTGACCGACCAACCCGCCTGACGAGACAGACCATGACCGAGCTTTCCCGCCACGCCGAAGCCCATGTATACCGCCAGCAGGGCTTCGGCACACCGCTGCCGCCGCACGGCCGCATCGGACTGCTGATCGTCGATTTCGTGGTCGGCTTTGCCGATCCGGCGACGTTCGGCGGCGGCAATATCGCGCCGGCGATCGCGCGCACGACCCGCGCGCTCGCCATCGCGCGCGAGCGCGGCTGGCCCGTCGCGCACAGCCGGATCGTCTATGCGGACGACGGCAGCGACGACAACGTGTTCTCGCTGAAGGTGCCCGGCATGGCGACGCTGACCGAGCACCATCCGAACAGCGCGATCGTGCCCGAACTGACGCCGGCGCCCGGCGAACTGGTCGTGCGCAAGACGGTGCCGTCCGCGTTCTTCGGCACGCAGCTCGCGCCGTGGCTCGCGCAGCGCGCGGTGCAGACGCTGCTCGTCGCGGGCGCCGTGACGAGCGGCTGCGTGCGCGCCAGCGTCGTCGATGCGATGTCGCACGGCTTCCGGCCGCTGGTGCTCGCCGATTGCGTCGGCGATCGCGCGATTGCGCCGCACGAAGCGAACCTGTTCGACATGCAGCAGAAATACGCGGCCGTGATGCCGCTCGACGACGCGATCTCCGCAATCGACGCGATGCCCGCGCACGCGCGCTGAAGCACGGCGTGCGCGCAGCGGCGGCGAAGCGATTCGCCGCTTCCACCGCCGCGATTGACGCTGCACTTTTGGCCGCCTAGATTGGAGGCGCGCCGGCCGCCGCCCGACCAACCTTATCGCCCCGCGCATCCCGCGACAGGATCCCGCCCTCGTGAACCGCTCCGAACTGCTCGCGCGCAACGGCTGCCTGACCGTGATCCGGCCGCCCGCGCCGCCCGTCAAGCCGGCGCCCGGCCAGCCGGGCAGCCTGTCGTCGTATGTGCCCGACCTGCCCGAGGTATTCGTCGCGATCCTCGACGACGGCCGCATCCTCGCATTCAACGGGCACGTCGATCTCGGCACCGGCATCCGCACGTCGCTCGCACAGATCGTCGCCGAGGAACTCGACGTGCCGGCCGCGCGCGTGACGATGGTGCTCGGCGACACGGCCGCGACGCCGAACCAGGGCCCGACCATCGCGAGCGCGACGATCCAGATCTCGGCGACGCCGCTGCGCTGCGCGGCCGCGCAGGCGCGACACGCGCTGCTCGCGCTCGCGGCCGAACGGTTCGGCGTCGATGCCGCCCGGCTGAGCGTCGACGACGGCGCGATCTCGACCGCCGGTTCCGCCGACGCGCGGCAAACGGCCCGCTTCGCCGAACTGGTCGCGGCGCGCCGCATCGCGCTGACGCTCGACCTGAACGCCCGCACCAAGGATCCCGCGCAGTACCGGATCGTCGGCCGCTCGTCGCCGCGCGTCGACCTGCCCGCGAAAGCGACCGGACAACTCACCTTCGTGCACGACGTGCGCGTGCCGGACATGCTGCACGGTCGCGTCGTGCGGCCGCCGTATGCGGGGCACGACAGCGGCGCATTCGTCGGCGCGTCGCTGCTCGACGTCGATCGCGCGTCGGTCGCCGACGTGCCGGGCCTGGTCGCGGTCGTCGCGATCGGCGATTTCGTCGGCGTCGTCGCCGAACGCGAGGAGCAGGCGATCCGCGCCGCGCGCCAGCTGCGCGTCACGTGGCGGCCGCCCGCCGCGCTGCCGCCGCTCGACGATCCGGCCGCCGCGATCGCGGCCGCGCCCGCGCGGCGCCGGCTGCTGCTCGACGAAGGCGACGTGGAAGCCGCGCGTGCGCAGCCCGGCACGCTCACGCTGACGCGCCGCTATGCGTGGCCGTTCCAGATGCACGGCTCGATCGGTCCGTCGTGCGCGGTCGCCGACTATCGCGCGCCGGGCGACGGCCGCATCACCGTGTGGTCCGGTACGCAGAATCCGGTGTCGCTGCGCTACGACCTCGCGACGCTCGTCGCGCGCGACGAAGCCGACTTCGATATCGTGCGGATGGAAGCGGCCGGCTGCTATGGCCGCAACGGCGCGGACGACGTGTGCGGCGACGCACTGCTGCTGTCGCGCGCGGTCGGCCGCCCGGTGCGCGTGCAGTTGTCGCGCGCGGACGAGCATCTGTGGGAACCGAAGGGCGCGGGCCAGCTGATGCAGGTGACCGGCACCGTCACGCGCGACGGCCGCCTGCTCGGCTACGACTTTTCGACGCGCTATCCGTCGAACGACGCGCCGCTGCTGGCCGCACTGCTGACCGGCGCGCTCGCGCCCGAGCCACGCGTGTTCGAGATGGGCGACCGCACGGCCGTGTCGCCGTACGTGTGCGCGCACCGGCGCTTCGTCTGCGAGGATCTCGCGCCGCTCGTGCGCGCGTCGTGGCTGCGCGGCGTATCGGCGCTGCCGAACTCGTTCGCGCACGATGCGTTCGTCGACGAATGCGCGGCGCTGACCGGCGTCGATCCGCTCGCGTTTCGCATCCGTCATCTGCAGGACACGCGCGCAGTCGATCTGCTGTACGCGGTCGCCGCGCGCGCAGGCTGGACGCCGCGCGTGCGGCGCGAGCCCGATCCGGCGCGCGTCGTGCGCGGGCGCGGCATCGCGTATGCGCGCTATGTGCACAGCCGCTTTCCCGGCTTCGGCGCCGCGTGGTCGGCATGGATCGTCGATGTGAGCGTCGATCGCGTGTCGGGCGAGCTGCGCGTGGAGCGCGTCACGGTCGGCCAGGACACCGGCACGATGATCAACCCCGACGGCGTGCGCCACCAGATTCACGGCAACGTGATCCAGGTGCTGAGCCGCACGCTGAAGGAGCGCGTGCGGTTCGCCGACGGCAAGGTCGCGTCGCGCGAATGGGCGAGCTATCCGATCCTGACCTTCGATGAAGTGCCGGAGGTCGACGTCGTGCTGGTGCCGAGACAGGGCGAGCCGCCGCTCGGCGCCGGCGAGTCGGCGTCGGTGCCGGGCCCCGCCGCGCTCGCGAATGCGCTGTTCGACGCGACGGGCGTGCGCTTCTACGCGCCGCCGTTCACGCCCGAGACGATCCGCGCCGGACTGCGCGACGCGGGCCGGCTGATGACGCCCGCCGACGCCGACCTGCGCGCCGCCGTCGGCGCGGGGTAAACACCCGCACGCCGCGCACGCGTCACGCGCCGCCGTCCTCCTCCATCATCTTGCGCAGCAGGAACTGCAGCGCG